>NZ_NUOW01000001.1:0-426508 GCF_002584635.1 Bacillus sp. AFS031507 | reverse complement strand
ATAAACTTTCCAAATTCACTAATCTCTTTTTTCTTTGCAAGAGGTACACCAATATGTTCAAGATGCTTAATAGTCTCGTTTAGATTATGTACTTGGAAATTTAACATCACTTGTTGTTCTGTTGGAAAATAACTGTCATTCTCGGTAAAGAAAGAAAAGATAGTCTCATTTCCTAATTGGGGTTTTATCACAGTCCCATTCCAATTTTCTATTTCATCAATCTTCAACACTTCACTGTACCATTTTTTTATAACTTCAAGATTCTTAGTTCTCCAAAATATTCCTCCGAAACCTTTTATCATCTTATCTAACTCCTGTCTGTCATCAAATTTTTAGCTATCCGATTAAATTAGATATTCGAGATATAAATTTAAATTCCTTTTTCAACTATACTTCTTACGTTAGTTTAAGTACATTCTTTCACAAGCTTTTATTTTCCTATTTCTTATTTTGTTAAATTCTGCTAATTCGTATGCGGAAATGTAATAGAATTTGTGGGGATAAACTGGCTATTGTACCCTTACATTTTTATATACCATTTGTACTTAGTAAGAAGTCGATAGATGAGATCGTGGATTTTGAGTTTATTTTCGAAAGTTACATGAAGGAAAGCTATCAATCTCACCTATGGGGGGCTGCCTATCTAATCATGGGTGGCTGCTCGGATGATTCTTTTGATTATTTTAGAGGATGGCTGATTTCACAAGGACAAGAGGTATACGAGAAGACACTTAAGGACCCCGAATTTTTGGCGAATTATATAACTGATGAAAATTTGGTGTTCCGGAATACGAGGATTTTCTAAAAGTAGGTTTTGATGCCTACACACTGAAAAAGGGTGGCGACCCAGAAGTATGGGATGAAGATTTGTATGATGAGATGCTAGAGTTGCTATCTCAAAAAGGATGGGTCGATCCTACTGAAATTGAATTTGATTGGGAAGACGAAGATGATCTAGAAGAGATGTTTCCAAATCTATGGGAACGATTTGGAGAAGATCCTCTAGGTTAAGGTGCTCTTCGTGGAAAAAAGGTGGAATTTGATTGATGGTCTATTTGAAAAGCCTTATGATTAAATTAACTGAAATTTAAGGCATACGAAAAGATTTATTTTCAACTAGAAGGAACGTATGCTATCTATCATGAAACCAGGATGTGTTTAGCATGAACGTCAAAGTTTCGGAGGAAAGTTACAGCCACGAGGTAGTTGCAGGTGACCGTAAGATTGTTACATCCGCATCCGTTTTCGGGATTCTCAGGCAGCAACTGGCAAAGAATATTGGCATTAAGAGGATAAAGGGATTTTTATTTCATTATGGCTGGGAAATGGGTGTCAAAATTGCCAATGAAGTGGTGCAGACCGAGTCCTCACTAGAAAATCTCATCAAACATGGGCCGATTCTCCACATTCAAAATGGGCATATAAGAGGGATTAAACATGATTGCTCTTATGAGTTAGATGAACAACGCCGGATCCATTATTTCTTTTCATCCGGAACATGGATTGATTCTTATGAGGCTGAGGAACATATAAAGCATCTCGGAGTATCTAATGGTCCGGTTTGTCACACATTGAGCGGATTTGCGAGCGGTTATATGACAACGATATTTGGAGAATCGCTTCTGTCGAGAGAAATCACTTGTGTGGGGAAGGGCGATTCGGAGTGCCGATGGGTGATGAAGCCCAAAAAGGAATGGGAAAAGGAACTTCAAGATGAGCATGAACTCGATTATTATAATGAAACACCGATTGTAAAAGAACTTGAGTTAACCTATGACCAATTATTGGATCAAAAAAATGTCGTCACTCGCTTGGCCAATTTTCAAAACAAATTAACCGAAGAGATTATTAATGGCAGTGATTTGCAAACCCTAGCTGATATGGTATATAAAATGATGCAAATCCCCATTATCGTTGAGGATACGTTACATCGAACGATTACCTATTCAGGGCTATCGAAGGAAAAATATTTGGATTATCGAGACGATATGGAAAGTTATCTTCAAGAAAATCGATTAGGCACGAAGTCACTTTTACCCTTTAGAAAAAAAGTAATCCAAACTTCGATTCAGGAACGTCTCATCACCCCAATCCTTTTACAAAAAGAAGTAATCGGTTATTGTACTTTGCTTTATGATGAAATGAAAAATCATCATCACGAAGAGGATTATTTGTTTTTAGACAGATTTGCCAATGCGGCCTCACTTATTCTCTTAAATGAGAAAACAAAGGTAGAAACGTTTGAGAGAATGAAGGGGAATTTTCTTGAACAAATAGTAGAGGGCCGGCTGTCTACAAATGAGATCATCAATCGTGGGAAATATACTGGTGTAGATCTTGAGCAGAAATATTATCTATCGGTAGTTGAATATAAAAAAATTCAAAGTTCGATTGAAGATGAGTTTCTTCTGCAGGAACAGATTTTTGAAACGACCTTTCATTATTTCAATGAGAAAAAGCATAATATCTTGGTTGGACACCGTGATGGCAACATGGTTTTATTGATTACCAATGAAACCATTCAAAAGAAAACGATCTATGATGTGATAAAAGAATACCTCGATTATATGTTAAAAAAATATCCACAAGGTCATTTTAAATGTGGTATCAGCCATTTAGAGGATGATATTTGCCAAGCATCCAGATGTTACGAGGAAGCAACCATTGCTTTACGATTAGCAGTCAAGAAGCATATCGTCCCGTTTCAATCATTAGGAATCGTGGGGGTACTGATTAACGCGAAAAATATCAGTGGGATTAAACTGATTGCTGAGCAAGAATTAGGACCTCTATATAACATGACAGATCCAAAAATCCTGGAACTTCTAAAAACTTTGTATAGTTTTTTATTGAATGGCGGGAAACTGGAGCAAACGATGAGTGATTTGTCTTTATCGATGAGCGGGCTCCGGCATAGGATCAGCCGGATCGAAAGCTTATTAGAAAAAAACCTTCGCGATTCAGATGAAATGCATCAATTACTACTGATTTTAAAATCGTTGATTGCCATAGGGGAACTCACATTAGATTAGAGCCATCCGGATTAAGCCGGGTGGTTTTTCTTCTGCCTTTTTCCACCGCTGATTTCTCTGTGATGAACAAATTTTGTCTAGTAAATTAAAAAACATAGACATTTCTTGCCCTAGTATGAAAATTCCAAATTATATAAACTTTATTTACAAGGTTCAAATAGTGTAAACCTAGTTCAATTTCAAATGTAAGCGGTGCCAGCTAAATTGACCAACGGACGTTAGTCCATAACCTATTATTTTTCTCAAGCATTATATCTAATCAAACAGAAGGGGTGTAGAACGATGGCAAGTTTTGTATTAAAAGGGGAAGATGTCACAGTTGAAGATTTACTAGCCGGAGCGGAACGAATCGGAAAATTGGCAGAGCAAGAAGCACTAGAAGCAGAGAAAAATGCGACGATATCACAAAATGTGGTGAACCTCATCAAAGAAACGCAAATTTCACGGATGATGCTTCCAAAAAAATATGAAGGACCACAGGCAGATTTGAAAACGTTTGCTAAGGTCGTTCGTAAGGTGGCGAATTACAATATTTCAGCAGCTTGGCTTACCTATCTTTATCCGCTTCACAATATGCTTCCAGCTTTTCTTCCTGAAAAGGGTGCAGACGAAATCATTCATCAGGGCGGATTAATTTGCGATATCTTTGCTGCATTAGGAAAAGCAGAACGGGATGGCGATGGTTATCGTATCAGTGGCAAGTGGAGTTTTGTCAGTGGTGTCAATTATAGTGATTGGGTTGGTGTTGGGGTTATGATTCAGTTCCCTGACAGCGAACAACCTGTATATTGTTTGCCAATGCTAAAAACATCCGAGGTGGAAGTGGTCCATAACTGGGATACATTTGGCTTAAGAGGATCTGGCAGTAACCAAATTATTGCCGATCAAGTGTATGTCCCAATGGAGCGGATTTTACGTTTAGATCAAGCAGAGCTTACAAGAAGACCACCGCTAGAAGAATATGACATAGACTATCCTTTTTATCATGTTCCATTCTTTCCCTCCTTCTATTTGGGATTCGGTTACATGGCCCTGGGCGGGGCAGAACGGATACTTAAGGAATTTAAAGTGCTTACTGAAAAACGTGTGCGCTTAATGGATGGAGTAAGGGAAAGTGAGTCACCAAGAAGTCAGCGGGTATTAGCCGAAATGACAACTGATTTCCACGTGGCTGAAGCTTTGCTAGAAAAATATATTAATCTGCTAGAAAACTATGAAACAGATGGCTGTATAACTCCTCCATCTGAATTCTTTGCGATCCGCACAAAAGCGATTAAGATTTGCACGGATATTGCCGTAAGATCTCTGTTAACTCTTGGCGGAGGCGCTCTTTATAAAGGTGGACCAATGGAATTGTTCTTAAGGGATATCATCGCTGTTGCCACACATAAGACTTCTTTATACGAAGATGCGGTTGCTGCCTATGGTCAGGAGTTATTTGGTTTTAACAGTGGAGTTAGGGGTTAAATTCGAAGAGTACGAATCATAGATAACAAGCTTTATAGAAATTTTTATCACAGGAGGATTTTTAAAATGGATGATCGTCAGTTTCGCAGTGCAATGGGTAAGTTTGCCACAGGGGTAACCGTTATTGCCACAGAGGTAGAGGGAGACGTTCACGGAATGACAGCGAATGCGTTCATGTCTGTGTCGCTTGACCCAAAACTTATCGTTATTTCTATCGGGGAAAAGGCAAAAATCTTAAACAAAATAAAAGAAAGCAAGATTTTCACTGTGAATATCTTAGCCTCTGACCAGCAAGAGCTTTCGATGATTTTCGCTGGACAATTGAAGGAGCACAAGGAAGTGGTCTTTGACCGACTTGATGGAAAGCCGGTATTAGCTGGTGCCGTTGCACAAGTTGCATGTGAAGTATCAGCTGAACATATTGAAGGGGACCACACCTTGTTTATTGGCAAAGTAACGGATATTCACCTTGAAGATGCAGAACCACTGATTTTTTATAATGGGAAGTACCGTTCATTAGTAGAAGTATTGCCTGTGACAATCTAAGGATGATGAGAGGAGACTGTTATGGAAACAATTCATGTAAACCGGAGTAATTTGGCAGAATGGCAGGAAAAGGCGAGGCCAAATGTGATGGCCCTTGGATGTTTCGACGGTCTCCATCATGGACATTGTGCAGTCATCAACACCGCTTATCAAAAGGCAGGCGAAAAACAAGTGCCTTTAGCTGTCATGAGTTTCTTCCCACATCCGAAAACCGTTATCTCCAATGGGAAAATTCACGTCCATTATTTAATGCCGCTAGCGGAAAAAGAGGCGAAGCTTCGGAACATGGGAGTCGATACGTTTTATATTGTTGAATTTGATAAAGAGTTTGCCGGATTATCGCCAGAACAGTTTGTTGCGCAATACTTGAATGGTCTTGGTGTTGTTCATGCAGTCGCAGGATTTGATTTTTCATATGGCTCTCGTGGTTCTGGTAATTTGGAACGGTTAAAACAGGACTCAGGCGGACGAATTGATGTCACCAAGGTAGCAAAGGTAGAGCTCCGGGGCGAGAAAATAAGTTCCACCTGTATTCGTGATCGGCTGTTAAACGGGAAGGTTGCGGAACTGCACGATTTACTCGGTCGATTCTATGAAACACCAGGCGAATGGGATGAAAAATCATTCACACTTTACCCCTATTATACTCTTCCAGGTCCAGGAAGCTATGAGGTTACCTTAAAAAATGAAAGAGGTTCTTTTCAAACAAAAGTAGCCGTAATGAATGATGGTACAACGCTCAAATGTATCGATGTTATGCCTTTATATTTAAAGGGGAAACTATCCATTATTTGGCATAAGGGAATAGCAGAGTCTAGAAAATTAAGGATATCTTAAAAAAGGAGAGGATCAAATGGCTAAAATTATTGCAGGCGTCGCAATGTCGCATAGTCCGATGATCATGACAAATGAGGCGGGAGGCGGAGATAAAGGACAGCACTTCCTCCAAACTGCGTCTGAAATGAAGAAGGTACTCGAAGATTCAGGAGCAGACGTGATTGTATTGATATCGGATGATCATTTCAATAGTTATTTCTACGACCAAATGCCTGCATTTACCATTGGGATTGGAGAATGTGAAGGCTGGGGAGACTGGCAGCTGCCGAAATACAATATCCCTGTGCAAGAAGACTTAGCGAAGCATATCCTTCACACCGGTTTAGACAGCAATGTTGATTTTGCCTTTACGTTAAAAATGAAAGTCGATCACGGCCATACACAAGGAATTTACTTCTTAAATCCAGATTTAAAAATTCCAGTAGTTCCAATAGCTGTGAATACGTCGGCGCCGCCGCTGCCAACGATGGACCGCTGTTTCCAAGTCGGCGAAGTAATTCGTAAAGCGATTGAGTCATGGGATAAAGATCTTAAGGTTGCAATTGTCGCTTCGGGTGGTTTATCTCACTGGGTGCCGATTCCAAAGATTGAGAGTGAAAAACCAGAAGACCAATCCTTGATACAAGTATTAAAAAATGGCCGTCAGGAAATAGACCAGCTTGATGAATATTTAAAGTTACGGGAAACAAATGTAACACGAATTAAATCAGGGCCCGTTAATGAACAAATGGACCGTGAATTTTTACGATTGGTTACCGAGAAGGAATTTACTGCATTAAGAAACTGGAGTGCTGATTATATTGAGGAGCATCTAGGTAATGGCGGTCAGGAAATTCATAACTGGCTTGTCCTGCTTGGTGCATTGCAAAGCTTGGATGCAAGTGTCGCATGCTATGAGCCAATCCCGGAATGGGTAACAGGTATGGCGATTGTTCAGTTTAGTCAGCCGGTTGACCAAATTCATCCTGAACAAGCATCTGAAAACAAAGTAAGCATTTAAGGTTAGCAGCGGGAACCACTCTCGAAAATGAAAGGTTCAACAACATCAGTGGTGGACAAGGTAAAACACCACTATGTAACTATTATTTTTTAAAAAGGGGAGATTTAAATGACAATCTGGACAGACTTAGCTGATTTGGAATATAAACTCTATTATGTTAATGCAAACGATATTAAAACGAGAGTACTAGAAGCAGGAACAGGAGAGCCCCTAATTTTGCTTCATGGTACGGGTGGCCATATTGAGGCTTATGCCCGAAACATCCGAGGCTTAAGTGAACATTTTCGTGTGATTTGCATCGATATGGTAGGACATGGCTACACAGCTAAACCAGATCGCCTATACGGAATTGATTATTATAGCGAGCATTTATTGGGTGTTATCCAAGCATTAGGGTTATCAAAGGTTTATCTTTCAGGTGAATCATTAGGAGGCTGGGTTGCTGCCTGGTTTGCGGCTGAACATCCAGAGTATGTGAAAGCAATGGTGTTAAATACGCCAGGGAACGTTAATAACAAACCTGAAGTTATGCAAAAGCTGAAGGACTCCACGTTAAAAGCTGTTCTTGAAGCCAACTATGAAAATGTAAAAACCAGACTTCAGTGGTTAATGTATGATAAGAGCCAAGTAAACGATGAACTAATTGAATCTCGTTACAAAATCTATACACAGCCATCATATCAAGAGGCCGTTCATCATATCGTCTGCCTGCAGGATATTGAAGTTAGAAAGCTGTACAGCTGGGATCCATCATGGTGCGGTAAAATCAATGTTCCGACATTGTTAGCATGGACAGACCATGATCCAACTTCAACCGTTGAAGAAGCCAAACCGATTCAGGATATGATTCCAAATAGTGAGTTGGTTGTCATCAAAGATGCCGGACACTGGCCGCAGTGGGAGAAACCTGAAGAGTTTAACACAGTATTAATAGACTTCTTATTGAAAAATGGAAAAGAAGCTGCTAATCAAAACGACGCATCTTTGGTAACAAAATAATAAGACGACACTTTGAGAGCGCTATTGATTGATTCATAGGTTAACAGGTTATTGAATCTATGAAATAGTGCTTTATTTTTTTACAAAAGGAGTTTTAACTATGAGCAATCAAGTCATTCATCGTGTTCAACATGTATATGAGCTTTTGCAGCAGGCAGAAGCTGCTAAGCAATCCATTACACCACTTACTGATTTGTATCAAGAACTATCCGTTGATGAGGCGTATCAAGTCCAACTTCTCGCAATTAATGAGAAGGTTGGAGATGGCCAGCGTATTGTTGGGAAAAAAATTGGGTTAACCTCTGTTGCCATGCAGCAGCTGTTAGGTGTGGATCAACCAGATTACGGTCATCTATTGGATTCCATGGAAGTAAGTAACGACGGGGTCATCAGCTTAGATGCCATGTTTCAGCCAAAGGTTGAAGGCGAGATTGCCTTTGTTCTCAGCAAGGATTTGAAAGGTCCATCTGTGACCATCGAGGATGTCCTTGATGCGACAGAGTATATAGCCCCGGCCTTAGAAATCGTCGACAGCCGGATAACCGACTGGAAGATTACCTTAGCAGACACGATTGCCGATAATGCATCAAGCGGATTGTTTGTCATTGGTGAGGAGCGATTCTCGTTAACGGATATCGACTTACCATCGATTGAAATGAATTTGTTTAAAAATGGTGTACTGATCAATACGGGATATGGTTCAGATGTGCTAGGCCATCCTGCTAAATGTGTGGCCTGGCTGGCAAATAAGTTATCCGAATACCAGGTTGTTTTGAAAGCGGGAGAAGTGATTTTATCAGGGGCATTATCTGCAGCAGTTGTGGCCGAAAAAGGGGATCGGTTCACTGCCGGATTTTCACATATTGGTAAGGTGGAAGTTACATTTAAGTAATGACCTAAAAGGACTTTTTCATTGATGGGGTGGAAAGGTCTTGAAGTCAAACTGGCATCATTCTATGAAAACGAACGAGGGAAAAAGGGAGAAATTTCAAGGAGGTCCTTATATGGAGCAAAAGAAAAGTGCCGTTTCAAAAAAAACATGGGTGATCATCTTCCTGTTATTTTTATTAACGGTCATCAGTAATGCAGATAAGGCGATTATTGGGTTTGCCTCAGTATCAATTATCAAGGAATTGGGATTATCGCCAGAGCAATGGGGAGTTGTCGGGAGTGTTTTCTTCTTACTATATTCGCTTTCAGCTGTTTTAGGCGGCAGTCTTGCGGATAAAATTGGAGCGAAAAAAGTCATTGCTGGTATGGTCGCAATTTGGTCCATCGTTCAATTCTCAACGATCTTTGTCAGCAGCTTTACTTATTTATTGGTAACCAGAATCATTTTAGGGGCTGGGGAAGGACCTTCCTACGCTTTAGCGATGACAGCTGCCTCAAAGTATCTTCCAAAGGAAAAATTGGGGATTGGTTTAACATTGGTTTCAGTGGGCGGACCGCTTGGTGTTGCCATTTCAGCACCGGTCTTAATGCATCTCATCATGAGCTATGGATGGCGCTCGGCGTTTATCTCAACTGGAGTAGTAGGCTTTATTTGGATTATCGTGTGGTTATGGATCGCAAAAGAGAAAGCGGTTACAGATACTGAGTTGGTTGCAACAAAAGGCAGTACCCCGTTATCCACTATCCAAAACGAAACAAATTTCACCTCTGCCTTGTTTTCGAAAAACTTCATCTTCGTTGCCTTATGTGGTTTTGCCACTTATTGGTCCTTTACGATTGGGCTGAACTGGCTTCCTAATTATTTGGAAAATGTCCGCCACCTCAGCGAAGGTACTTTAAAAATTGTCGTAGCATTGCCTTGGATTTTGATTACCCTTTCGCAAATTACCTTTTCAACCATTTCTGACCGACTGTATCATAAGACGAAAAGTATGGTAAAGGGACGGATTTTTGTCCTTGGACCAGTAATGTTAGCGGGAGCCGTCAGCTACTTTTTCGGAGCAATGGTCAGCTCTAATCTTCTTGCCATTGTATTATTATCACTTGGGTTAACATTTGGATGTATTACCTTGGTCATGGGACCAGCGATTCTAGTAGATTTGGTTGCACCTAAACATCAAGGTAAAATTCAGGGGTGGTTTATGGCGCTTACTTCATTGGGTGGGATTGTCGGCCCCTATGTAACAGGGTATTTCATTGAACACTCAGCAAGTCCAGCCGCTGGCTTCCAGTATGCGTTCCAATTATGCGGGCTAATCCTTCTTGTTTTCGGTGGACTCGTTTGGCTGGCCGTCCGTCCTAAAGAGATTGAAAATTCAGACCTATCAGATGTAAATACATCAAATGTCATGTGAAATATAGTAAAATACACAAAAAGCGAACAGTGCCTGGCACTGTTCGCTTTTTATACGTGTCGATTGCGACCCGCTAACATCCCAAATACCATAACGATTAAAGAAACAAGGATGAGTGCACTAAGTGGAACTGTCCATAAATGGGTCTGATCAAATAAATATCCAATAAAAAAGGGGCCCGCTGCTGCAAGGATATATCCAGTTGATTGTGCCATTCCGGATAACTCTGCAGCCTGACTGGCATTCTTAGTGCGAAGTCCGATAAAGGTTAAAGATAATGGAAAGATTCCTCCCAAAGCCATCCCAATGAAAATAATGCTAACAATTAAAACGGGATAGGATGAGCCCAACAGTAATCCTCCATAACCAATAATAGAGCATAGGCTTAACAGGAATGCGATCCAATTTTGTGATTGGATACGTCCTGCAATGACAGGAATGAAGAAACTGAATGGTAGTCCGACTATTTGAGCGATTGAAAGCAGCCACCCTGCTTTCTCCATACTCATTCCTTGACTATGCAGGATTTCTGGTAACCAAGAAATTGTTACATAAAATAAAAAAGACTGAAACCCCATAAAAATGGCGATTTGCCAAGCAAGTGGTGAACGCCAGATTTGATTAGATTTAGAACTAAGCCTTTTGATATCTGTTTGACTTCCATGATTATATTTGAAAAGAAAGGCCCACACCAAGATAGCTAGCACGACCGGAATACCCCAAACAATTAAAGCTCCCTGCCAGCCAAGGTGCATTCCGTCTGCTAAAGGAACACTAACCCCTGACGCTAATGAGGCAAACAATCCCATTGAGGTAGAATAAACACTTGTCATAAGACCGAAGTGCTGTGGGAATTTGTCCTTTGCAATGGCTGGTAAAAGAACATTGCCAACGGCTATACCCACTCCAATAAAAAGAGTCCCAGTAAAAAGGAAAAACGTCATTGGGATGGATCTTAGACCTATACCGATTAATAGAGTGAACAAACCTATAAGTAAAGTCACCTCATTTGTTAACCGATTGGCGAGCTTTGGTACGATGGGAGACATGATGGAAAAAACAAGTAATGGCAAACTCATTAATAAACCTGTACTCCAATGTGCTAGTCCTACATCTTCCTGAATCATTCCAACTAACGGCCCTAATGAAGTGATCGCGGGGCGCAAATTAAATGCTACTAGTATAATCCCTGTAACGAGCCAAAATATATAGGTCGATTTTGTTTGAGTATATGATTTTAGTAATTCCACTATTAGATACCTCCCACTCTTAAAATAAACTTTTTAAAGTATACCATAGTGAACAGAGAAGGAGTTAAATGTAACAGAGCTACTTCCATATTTTTCAGAAGAAGGACCCCAATTATACAATCTGTGCTAAAAATGTTGTATTTAATTAATGTTGATAAAACAAGAAAAAACAGCAAACCAGGATTTGCTGTTTTTAATGTCATTTAAATGTTTATTTTATTTTTTTCTCTTATAAAGAAAACCCGTTCGGATTTTCTTCAGTCCTTTTCTTTACCCCATTTTGGTTCTGTCTTTTGGCTTTTCGGAAATGGAACAGTTCGTAGAACGTTGGTATGACAATCAGTGTAAGTAATGTAGACACAATCAGTCCAAAAATCACCACGACAGCAAGCCCTTTGGAAACAAGATTCATGCTCATGGCGGATTCGTGCGCAAATAGTAGCGGAACCATGGCAAATACGGTGGCGAGTGCCGTCATCAAGATTGGACGAAGACGCAAGGTGCCTGCTTCCATAATCGCTTCCCGAATGGCCATGCTTTCTTCGTTATGGCGGATTCGGTCGACTAAGACAATGGCGTTCGTCACGACGATACCCACAAGCATCAGCATGCCAATTCCAGAAGAGATATCAATGCTTGATTTTGATACAACGAGTCCTAATAGAGAACCGATGGCGGCAAGCGGAAGGGAAAGCAAGATAGCAAAGCTGGCACGGAATGATTTCAGGGTGATCAAAAGAATCATGAATACAATTCCGATCGAGAACAAGGCAAGCTTTCCAAGTTCCTTCAAATCATCAGATGACTGCATAGAAGTTCCTGTGAGTTCAGCGCTTGTTTCATTCCCAAACGCATTGTCTTTTTCCCATGTCAGTAATTGTTTCTTGATTTCTCCGGCAACGTTGACCATTTTCTTCGGATCGACCGTGGCGCTCACCTGAAGATAGTGATGTCCGTCTTTGGAATAAAGGGTGCCCGGTTGTTTGATCTGTTCGATTTTTGCCACTTTTGATAACAATACCGGACCGTCTTGTGTCATAATTTCTAAGTTTTCCAAGTCTTTCGATGTATGGACTTCCTTTAACGCACCGAGTTTCACCATAGTGGTACGTCCGTCGATCTTCATGCTTCCGATGACAGCCGGCTTCAGCATCGCATGAAGAGAACCAGAAATTTCCTCAGCGTTGGCGATTTTCGGATCCACTGTAATGGTCACCGTCGGTTTTTGGTTCTCATCATTACTTTCCACTTTTTGAACACCTTTGATGGTGTTTAATTTTTTTATGATGATATCGGCTGCTTTTTTAATTTCCAAATCGTTTTTACCTAACACATCCACGGAGACGGTGGTTTTGTTTTCACCCATTAGACCAGCTGTATTAGCTGTTAACTCAGCTTTAGGGAATTGATCTTTTGTTTTTCGCAAATTTTGTGCAATCTTCGCAGAATCGGCGCCTTCTTTCAAAAACACCATGAACTGGATTTGATTTCCGTCCTGAAGTTCTCCAAACTGTGCCGCATCGGCATTATTGCCGACTTGAACAATGTTATTTTTCACACCCGTTTCATTTGAAAGAATGGTTTCCATCTTGGAAAGCCCATTTTGAATGTCTTCAAATTTCGCCCCGTTTTCATACTTTAAAAGAACGGAAAGATATGCACTGTCTTTTTGGTCTACCGAGCCTTTTGGAATCATGGTGAATAATCCGACGGCACCGATGACCACAACAACCGATAGGACAATCGGAAGCCATTTATGATTCAAAGACCAACGAAGAACAGAAGGATAAAAGGTTCCTGCTTTGTGTTCTTTTGTTCTGACATTTTTCATCAATCGGCCGCTGAGTGCAGGCACTACGGTTAATGCCACAAGGAGTGAAGACAACAGCGAACAGGTAATGGTAATCGCAAACGGGGCGATTAAATCTCTTAAACTACCAGAAGCAAGTGTCATCGGAAGAAACACTGCTACTGTCGTAAGAGTAGACGACGTAATGGCAGCTGCCACTTCTTTTACCGCTTCCACGATAAATAATGGTGTAAGTTCCTTTCCTTGTTTTCTTCGGAAGATGTTTTCCACCACTACGATACTATCGTCTACGAGTCGACCAACGGATACGGCTATCCCGCCTAGTGTCAGAATATTTAAAGTGACACCAAAGAAGGATAATAAAATCATGGTAATACAAAGAGATAGCGGAATGCTTATGATCGTAATTAAGGTCATGCGGAAGCTTTTCAGGAATAGCCAGATAATCAAAGTGGCAAATAATGCTCCTGTCAGCACTTCTCTTGTCATCGAATTAATCGAATCGAGAACCGTATCGGCTAAGTTAATAAATACCGTTGCGGTTAATGTTCCTTTATAGTCATGGTTAATGTCCTTTGCAACATCTGCCACTTGCTTGCCGAGGGTGACAGCATTGCTCGTTGAATCTTTCTGTACCACTATTTCAATAAAATTCTTTCCATTCATATGTGTAATACTAGTAGTATCTTTCTCTATCTCCACGTCAGCAACATCTTTCAGTTTGGTGGTCTTGTTTAATTGTAGGTTCTGAATGTCTTCAAGATTTTCTAATTTCCCTGTCACAATGATGCTGGTTTCTTGATCATTCAGGGTTTGTTCGCCTACAGCAACAGATGCATTTTTTCCTTTTAGGACGGTATAGAGCTTTTCGAGAGGATAATGGGCAGCTGCCAGTTTTACCGCGTCCACTTTGATCGAAAGTTGCTGATTTTTCCCTCCGTAGGTGATGACATTTCCGACCCCTTTAATATCCTTGAACAGAGGGAGGATGTCGTTGTCGACGAGGTTCAGTTCTTTATTTCCAATTTCTTTATCGAACGTTAGCCCTAAGTAGACAACCGGAATCTGCGATGTATTGAGTAGTACAACATACGGTTTCATAACTCCATTTGGCAGATTGACCATTGAGATGCTGTCTTGAATCTGCTGCTTGGCTTCTTTCAGATTAGTGTCGGATTCAAACGTCACCGTCATCTGAGAAAAGTTATTGCCCGTTTCAGCCACAACATTTCGTTTCCCTTTGATGCCTGTTAATGCCTGTTCAATGGGCTGTGTGACCTGTTCGTCCATACTGACGGCGTCCATGCCGTTACCTACTGCCGAAATCGTAATATACGGCTGGTCTGCTGATGGCATGAGTTCCATTGGGATACTGGTATAACTAAAAACTCCGAAGATGATCGAGGCAATTACGGAAAAAACGAGAGCAGGTCTATTCCGCAATGCCCATTTGGTAAACCATGTCATAAATAACCTCCAAATGTTATGAAATTGTTAAACCAGGAAAATTATACCATCACAATTGAAGTGTTTCATCACAAATTTGAAAATTTATTAAATTTTACAAAACTTTACAATAACCTTCTTTGTTTATCAAAAAGCAGCGTAAAACCCCTAGCTTTAGATATGGGTTTTACGCTGCTTTTGTTTGTTCGATTTTTTAGGATAATGCATCACTTTACATTCTATGAAATTCTTTGGTATAATGGAATAATAAATAGAACACCTGTTCTCTTAAAGAGAAAAAAAAGAAGGGAGGAAGGAAGGGAAGTTTTACACGATGGAATTCAAGTCATTGTCCGAGAAGAAAGCTAGAGAAAAGTTTAGAGGCAAGCACCTTACAAGTCCTTACCTATTAAAACCTCATCCAGAGAAATGACTCTATGATGTAACTCTTCATTCGAATCTAAAACTCCTATTACAATTTGATTGTCTTCTGTTATTGTGGCATATCTGAAATGTTTATCCCCATTAATGAGAAAAGCATTTACCTGTTTTGCCTCCATCTTGGCAAAGACATTTTCTGTGTACTCAAGTGGTAGAAAATCATCTAATCCTTCTGTTGGTCGACCAACCCATTTAAACAGGAAATCTTTGATTGCAAATTGCTCAATCATCGATAAATTTTTCTTGAATGTTAGCTTATCCACGGTTACTGTTTTCACTTTAATCACTCCTCAAATAGTAAGTAAAGTTTATCCTTTCAAATGCCTAACATCAACTGTATTACAGTGACAGAATATTTACATTTTGATTTCGGGTTATTTCAAATAAGAAATGTATATTAATCATTTTTTTATAATTGCCACTGGATTTCCTTGATGAAGCTCATATTTGCTATGGTTAGTTTCTAATTAAGCTAACAATACTTTTCTTCCATTTTTAAAATTAAAAAAACCGAAAAAATACAAGTTTTTATTCACCACTTGTACATTTTCGGCTTATATTCATTCAATAAATATACCGCCATAACCTGCATTTTTTAATTACCAATAATAAATATTATGCGGATTGCTTTTGGTTTCTTCTTGCTCGACTTTCCTTTTTATTTGATTTTGATTTTCCTCTTGATTTTGACACTCTAAATAATAGTACAAATCCCGCACTCAACATTAAAGCCCATACAAGTGCGAATTTATTACCACTTAAATAGATACCTATACTAGGTATCAACAGAAGTACGATGCTTTTCAGGTAATAATTTACTTTAGGATTAATGACGATCAAAACTGATATCATAACAAGCAACGAAGTTTTGATATTATTCCCCATAAAGGAGTGATTAGTGTAATTTACGTAAAAGTAATACCCAAACGATCCTAAAATTGCTAATAAGGAAAGATAAAATCTCATAAACGAACTTTTATAAAACAGAATCCAAACGGCAATTAAATTAATACCTGCACATATTCCTAGTACATATAATGTATGATAAAACGTAAAATTACCAATAGGATCTTTCATAAAATTCCAAATGAAATTGAAGTTGTAACAAACAGCTACTACTACAAATATCTTAAAGACTAGTTTTAATGAGAACATTCCCCCTTTCTTTTTCTTATTTGAGGATCTGGATCTGGATCTGGATCTGGATGGCGAATCTACTCTCGCTTCGCCATCTTCATCAACTTTTTTCTTTTTCCATCCCATAATCCATTGTTTAAATCCTCTTTCTTCCTCTTCCTCTTCCTCTTCTGCTTTATGTCTAGTCGCGTAATCTCTTTCTTTATATTCTTCATCATCAACTTTTTCTAATTGTTGATCCGAATTTGAATGAAAATCCAATGTCTATTCACCTCAAAAATATTTTTTAATTATTATAAACTTATTTAGATATAATTAGTAATTTCTAAGCTCCTTTTTTAATAGAACGTTCCCTCAAGTGTACCACTATTAATTTAGTTTATCAGATACACTTGTTTCTACGGCTTAGAAAAGGGTACATTAATAAAAAAATGAAAATAACACATTCTATTATGAGTTGAGGACATATGTCCTATCCAAACCACTTGGAAATATCCTTTAATATAGTAGAGAAATCTAAATTAGGGGAGAAAACAATGAAGGGGATTATCTTTGCATTATTAGGCGGGGCCTTTATTACTCTGCAAGGGATTGCCAATACACGGATTAGTGAAGACATTGGCACGTGGCAAGCAGCAACTATTACCCAGTTTACTGGTTTTATAATGGCTCTCATTATTTTAATGTTCGTTAGAGACGGTAAAGGGCAAGGATTCAAACAAGTGAAGCCGTTATATTTGATGGGGGGCGCCTTTGCAGCGATTGTCATTTTCAGTAATGTCACCTCTATTCAGAGAATCGGTGTGACCCTAAGTATATCAGCGATCCTGATAGCCCAGCTTACGCTGACATTTATCATAGACAGTAAAGGATGGTTTGGCCTGGAGAAGCAGAAGATGAAGCTGCCACAGATTATCGGCATCGGGATGATGATCGTTGGTGTGGTGATACTAAGGTCATAAAAAGTGTCTTTTGGAATGTAGAAGGTGAAAGGCAGAGGTGAATAAGAGTGAAAGAACTGAATGATCAGGAGCAATTGGACGCTTATATCGAGACATATCAACTAGAAACGATCTTTCATGAACCATTCATTCCCCATTTGTCGCTGTACTGCTTTGAGCAAGGGGAGCTCATCTGTTCTCAAGGGGAAGCATCACAGTATTTGTATGTACTAGTGAAGGGGAAGGTTAAAATCTACACCAGCTCGCCAGAAGGTAATACACTCATTCTTTCTTTTAAGAAACCGCTTGAAGTGATCGGCGATATTGAGTATGTACAGGGCATTGACATTATTAACACAGTTGAGGCGGTATCCCCTGTTTGGATGATTGGTATTCACCATCGCTGGTTAAAGAAATATGGAAGTGACCATGCACCTCTCCTGCAATTTTTATTGGATATCATTACGAAGAAATTTCATCTAAAAAACAACTCGATGAGCTTCAATATCATGTATCCCGTTGAGGTGCGCTTGGCTAGTTATCTATTGTCTGTTTCCTTTGATGAATTCGATTCACTTAATAAAAACCAACTTAGAATCAGTATCAAGGATGCAGCTAATTTAATTGGAACGAGCTATCGTCATTTAAATCGGGTCATCACACAATTTTGTGAAGATGGTCTAATTGAGCGTAATCGAGGGTCCATTTTAGTTAAGGACAGGAATGGATTAAGGGATCTCGCCGGGGGTAATATTTACGAATAGCCTTAAAAAATATCAACACAAGGGAGAGAAATCGGATGATTCTAGGATTATTGTTTGCGATTATTGCCGGTGCGCTGGTAGCTTTGCAAAATATTTTTAACAGTAAAGTTAATGAACGGGCGGGATCTTGGGCAACGACTACCTTAGTATTAGGGATGGGATTCCTTGCTTCATTGACGTTTGGGCTCCTCTTTGAAGGGGGAAAGTTATTTCACTTGCAAAATATGCAGACTTGGTACTGGTTCAGCGGTCTGATCGGAGTAGGAGTGGTTGTTTGTCTCGTTCAAGGGATCAAGCGGCTCGGACCAACCTATGCCATCGCTATCGCACTGACATCACAGCTCGTGGTTGCTCTATTAGGGGACACATTAGGCTGGCTAGGGTTGAATAAGGTTCCGTTTACTGTCAATCAGTTGATCGGTGTGCTGGTTATTGTCGGTGGAATTGTCGTATTTAAATTTGGCGGCAGCGGTGAGGGTCAGAAAGTGTTTACTTGGCCATTTGCAAAGGGGAATAAAGTTTCCGAATTTCAAAAGTAGTTTTCAGTTTACCGGGGAATCGTTTCAGGAGAATAGGAGCGGTTCTTTTTTTCGCCTGACGTAGTGAGTCCTACTGAGCGCTGCGAAACATTTTAAGTTTGTTTGCGAAAAAGAAATCTCTCCTGCTTTCGTATGAATCAAAAAAAGCAGAATGACTAGTTCATCATTCTGCTTTTTTTGTTAATAAACTTTATCCCCGTTAAAGATGGAATTCTTAACGACGACATAATCGACATTACGGATGGCGGCTAACTTATTTCCTCCTGCGTAAGAAATAGAGGATTGAAGGTCTTGCTCCATTTCTATCAACGTTTCTTTTAACGAGCCTTTGTACTCGACAAACATTTTTTTGCCTTCTACATTTTTCTTTTCCCCTTTTTGAAATTCCGATGCTGATCCAAAGTATTCTTTATAACACTTACCATCTTTCTCGATCGTCTCACCTGGGGATTCTTCATGCCCAGCAAATAAGGAGCCAATCATCACCATGGTTGCTCCGAATCTAATGGATTTGGCGATATCGCCATGTGTCCGGATCCCGCCATCAGCAATAATCGGCTTACTTGCTGCCTTTGCACACCAACGCAGTGCAGCTAATTGCCAGCCCCCAGTCCCAAATCCAGTCTTAATCTTGGTGATACATACCTTTCCAGGTCCAATCCCAACTTTAGTCGCATCCGCACCAGCATGCTCTAATTCTCTGACTGCTTCTGGAGTTCCAACATTTCCAGCTATGACAAAGCTGTTAGGTATGTACTTCTTAATATGCTGAATCATTTTAATTACCGCATTAGAATGACCATGTGCGATATCAATCGTAATGAATTCTGGTGAAATCTGTTCCTCAGCTAATTGTTGGATGAACCGGTACTCCTCCTCTTTCACTCCAACACTAATAGATGCCAATAAACCTCGAGATTTCATATCTTTGATAAAAGATAATCGCTTACCTGGTTCAAAACGATGCATGATATAAAAGTAACCATTTTCCGCTAAGTAGATAGCTATTTTTTCATCGATAATCGTCTGCATATTTGCTGGCACCACTGGCAGCTTGAATGTATGCCCGCCTAAGGATACTGTGGTATCACACTCAGAGCGGCTATTTACGACACTTTTTGCCGGAATCAATTGGATATCTTCGTAATCAAATACATTTTCCATCATTGTCCTCCTCGAAAACAAACAGTAATTAGCTTAAATGTTCACTCAATGCAAAGATAGGGTTATCGGTTTCAATTGGTCTTATACATTGAGCTAATTCAATGATAGCCCTTTTTGGAATCAACTACACTGTTTAAATAATTTTTATACTTTTTTTAGAATTGGTTTAGAAGGGGTTTATAATTCGCGGTTATGATAAATAACAGAAGACAGGTTATTTCTGTTCGAAAAAAAACAGCGTTAAGGAGATTTGCTCATGTCTATTAAGACGAGACTACTGCTATCCTATATGGCCATGACCTTTATTCCTATCGTGTTGTTCGCCTTAATTGCAACTACGCTTGTTTCAGCTTTTTATAAAGATATGGCAGGAACTGGGGATGGAAAGGGAATGCCGGCCTTTTGGGAAACGGCCAATCAACGCCGAGACCTGATTGCAGGCGTGAAGTTTATGACACAAACAGACCCTGATCGCTTCAATGACAAAGAGTTCCTGAAAAGCACGGACGAACAATTAAATCGTGTTCATTCAGGACTCGTGGTAATGGAAAATAATCGAACTAGCTTCACTTCCCCTTTCGTGAACCGCCTTGATCTAAATACTACTGAGATTAAGGAGATGCAAAGGGGACAGACTCATGGCCGATGGGGAAAAAGTCGTTTTTCAGTGGAAAAGTACGATATCACTTTTAGAGATGACACTACAGGTACGGTCTATATATTTTCTGATTTATATCCTTTTTTCAAGGAAGCAAGAAAGTTTTTCCCGCTGCTTGTATTGTCGCTGCTACTTGTTATTGGCCTTACGAATGGTATTCTTACCTATTTAGTTTCCCGAAGTTTTATCAAACCTTTGTACAAGCTAAAACATGCTGCGGAACAAATTAAAAAAGGGATCCTTGCTCATGAGGTGAAGTTGGACCGCAGAGATGAATTCGGAGAATTGGGGGCTTCCTTTGATGAAATGCGCGCCCGCTTGAACGAATCGATCCATCTTCAGCTACAGTATGAAGAGAACCGGAAAGAACTAATTTCAAACATTTCACATGATCTGAAAACGCCGATTACCGGAATTAAAGCGTGCGTTCAAGGCATTCAAGATGGAATCGCAGATACGGTTTCTAAAAGGGATAAATATATAAATATGATCGCGAAAAAAGCGGACGATATGGATCAATTGATAGACGAATTGATGTTGTATTCTAAGCTTGATCTAAAACGACTGCCATTTGATTTGAAACCTCTGGACATTCGTGGGTATTTGCGGAATTATATAGAAGAATTACGTCTCGACCCGCGAATGGAGAATATTAAGATTACGTTCTCTTCCGTCAGCAACAGACTGGTTCTCGTTATGGGAGACCATGAAAAGCTGAGTAGGGTAATGATGAATATAATCGACAACAGCTTAAAATATATGAACAACGAGCAAAAGGAAATCAGGGTGGAATTGTTCGACGACGAAGCAAAAGCAACAGTACACATCCGGGATAACGGACCGGGAATTGACAGCGCGGAACTACACCATATTTTCAAACGTTTTTACCGGGCAGAACCTTCGAGAAATACAGAATCGGGAGGCACAGGCCTTGGTCTCGCTATTGTCAAACAGATGGTCGAAGGACAAGGTGGAACCGTTTGGGCTGAAAGTCAATTAGGGGAAGGGACCAGCATTTATTTTACATTACCAAAGATCAATCATAAGGGTGAGGACGAGTGAAACGAATTTTAATCATCGAGGACGATCAGGTTATTGTGGAAGTGGAAAAAGATTATTTAGAAGCAAGCGGCTATGAGGTAGAAATCGCCATTAGCGGAGAGGTGGGTCTGAAAAAGGCCTTGGAAGAGGAATATGATTTGATCATTCTCGACCTCATGCTTCCCAATATAAATGGATTTGAAATCTGCAGGCACGTCCGACAAGCGAAAAACATCCCAATTTTAATGGTTTCCGCCAAGAGGGAAGAAATTGATAAAATACGCGGGCTTGGCCTCGGGGCAGATGATTATGTGACCAAGCCCTTCAGTGTCGGCGAGCTGGTGGCAAGGGTCAAGGCACATCTGGCACGTTATGACCGGTTAATGACAGATAACTTCGCGAGACAAAAAGACGAAATAACGATTCGAGGAATTCGTATTGATAAGTTATCTCGAAAAGTGTTCGTGAATGAAACCGAAATTCCCTTTACCTCAAAAGAGTTTGATTTATTACTATTTTTGGCCATCCATCCTAATCAGGTGTTCAGCAAAGACGAACTGTTTGAAAAGATCTGGGGATTGGATTCCATCGGGGACAATGCCACGGTAACTGTTTTTATTGGAAAATTACGTGAAAAAATTGAAACAAACCCGTCAAAGCCACAATATATTGAGACGATTTGGGGTGTCGGGTATCGGTTTAATGTATAACAGGGGGTGAATGGTATGAGGAAATTGAATCTTACCCAGAGAAGATGGCTGATCATCTTACATTTATTATTTGCAGCAATCATGTTCGGCGTGGCCATTGTTTTTTTAATTTTGAGTATAACCGCGGCTAACACGAACGATGATGGTGTGCTCAAGGCGTGTTATATAAGTATGCATATGCTAGCCCAGACATCGGTTCGTGCATCCACGATTGGCACGGTGGTAACGGGGATTTTACTATCTGTGCTGACGCAATGGGGCTTGTTCAAATTTTACTGGATTATCGTCAAAGAAGGTTTGACAGTCCTCTCAATTTTATTGGGTCCTTTCGCAATGTATATCTTAACGCTAAAAGCGGTAACGTTGACAACTAGTGGAGGGCTAAACGCTCTTACGGATCCATCGTTCACAGTAAACAAATGGCAGCTATGGATCGGAATTATCCTTCAGATTATTTCGCTTGGTGCGATGTTCGTGATTTCTGTGTTTAAACCATGGGGACAGCGAAAACAGAAAAAAGCATCGTACCTTGCTTGAAGATGAAGGGGAGAAGAGACATGAATAAGAAATTAGGAAAGAAAAAAGGGAACAGCAGAAGAGATTCGATTGAAGAGTCTGGAGTGTGTAAGAAGTGAAACCTAAAAAAAGTTGGTGGATTTTATTTATTATCTCATTAGGAGTCATCATTCCTTTTGTGGTTCCTTATTTAACACTAAATCACGCCAATAGCCGAATATCTATCACATCGGCTGGCATGCAATTTCCATTATTAATTGCACATATTGTAACGGCATGTTTGGCACTACTATCCGGTTTTTTCCAATTCGTAGAACATTTTCGAATCAAAACACCAAAAGTCCATCGCCTTCTTGGCAGAGTGTATGTAGGCAGTGTCTTAATAAGCGGTGGGCTTGGTCTAGTATATGTTTCGTATATTGAAAATTTTTCGAAAGCCACTTCTTTTCTTGTATTGTCACTTATCTGGCTTTTTACCTGTTGGAAAGGATATCGTACTGCAGTAAGAAAACAATTTGCAGATCATCGCAAATGGATGATTCGAAGCTTTGGTGTCACGTTAGTGGCAGTAAGCGGCCGAATAGTGGTGCCATTTTTGCTATTAACAAATTACACCTTAAATAACTTCTCCCTTCCCGGAGGAAGAGAGAAAATGATTGAAGAAGTTCTGGATGTAAATATATGGGTCGGATTGATCATCAATTTCATTGTCGTTGAGTGGTCAATCCTTCGTAAAGGCGTAGAGTTGTAAAGGTGTCAGGCACCATGTGAAAAATTCACATGGTGCCTGACACCTTTCTTTAATCACCTATCTTGAAGAGAAAAATCGAAAAAAAAATCATAAATCTCAATAAAATACACAGCAAAATCTTGTTTCTTATCAATTTTTTATGAAAGAACTTGAATTAAGATGAAGTCATACGAAATCAAGGAGGAATAAGAAAATGTCTAAAGCAGTTTTTCAATTAGTACCGTTAACTTGCCCATCATGTATTAAAAAGATAGAAACAACGCTCAACAAAACGAATGGAGTGGAATTTACTAAAGTGCTATTTAATACAAGTAAGGTAAAAGTAGAATTTGATGAGGTGCACGTGAAAGCAGATCAAATCGAAGAAACCATGAAAAAATTAGGATACCCGGTTCTATCATCAAAAGTATCTTAAAAATAGTTTACTAGCCCCTCTCCCCCAAGGATATAAAAGAGACTTATCCCTGTTTGTTAGGATCATTCCTGACTTGGGATAAGTCTTTTTTAGTTAGAAAAGAGTGTACTTGATTCCGGTCAATTACTTTTGTCCAAGTTCTCTAAAAGTTAAGGATTATAAAGGTAGCAGGGAGGGGAAATTATTTGATTTATAGCGGATTCCTTGAGATAAAAGGGATACCAAGATCGATGCGGCATTAGAGTGTAAAATTACGAGAAAAATAGACCTGAAAAAAATTGTAAATTTTCAAATTATTGATTGACAGGGTAAATCCAAGGATGTTAATATCGTATTAAGTAATCAGATGAGTATTATCGGAATTAAAAATGGTGGATCGAAATGCATTTGCACTTGTTAATAAAATAAACATAGTTAGCCAGTCAACTGGAGACACAAATTCAAGTGTCTTCTTTTTGTTTATAAAAATTCATACACTAGTCGACTATTCGGATAGAGACTTCTCGCACCCCTGAGAAGTCTCTTTTTTTATCTAAATTAAAGGAGCTGATTCTATGGAGACAATTAGTGAGTCAGATGAAAGCTGGAACTTACGAAAGTGGAAAAATCATTTGGTAAAAAAGATTTTAATTTGAATGATTGGATTGCTAAGTAAACTTTTCTCTAAAGCAAATAAAGGAGAGGATTTCATGGAAAATATACTTCGGAATGCTGTGGAACAAAGAAGGAAAACATTAATTAACATTCTGCTTACCTTTAAAATCTTTGATAGTGAGGAACAGCTTTTGAAGTTACCTTTAACCGATTTAGAAAATGAATACAAAAGATTAAAGTCGAATTGTCATCCTCATAGTGATACAGGCTCGATTCAATGGAAAAATAAAATATAAACTTAGGGCGAACAGTGACATTCACTGTTCGCCTATTTACTTACTTTTAATAAAATTTGTTGTTTGTATGTGAAACAAAGCCAGTTATTTGCTAAGCATTCCACAGCCTAGGAAATGGCTGTTTTTTTTCAATAATCTCTGCATATTTGCAGGCACCAAAGGAAACTTAAACGTATACCTTCTAAGGATACGGTTGTATCACACGCAGATACTGAATCCAAACATACGAAATGTGCTAACGATAGGTAGTAACTAGACATTGAAATGAAAGTGCGTGATTTGTTAGAATAATTTAGAACTTTATAAACCTATTTTTAAAAGGAGATACATCGATGACAAACGAAGATTATGAATTAAATTTAGTAAATAAAGCGATTGAGAATGCTCCTACTTGGTTAAATGATGACCTTGAAAGTATAGCAAAAAAGGAGAAAACCAAACTCAGAATAAGCTTTGTGATTTCTGAACTTTATTCGAGATATACATTTAGCTATCGGCATATTACCGCATCTATGAATCATAGTTCAGAATGGTCCACTACTGCCCGAGAAAGATTGAACTTCATTGATAACAATATTGACTTGATTCAGTATATGATCAAGAGAATGGAAGAATAAATAATAAGCTGGTATCCTTTATAACTAGGAAAAACCAGCTTTTTTGATATAAAATGTATTTTTGACAGAACACCGTCTATCATCGGATCACAATAAACGGTCTCATCATCTCATAATCCTCGTGCTCCAAGATATGACAGTGCCAAACATACAACCCTGTAAAAGGGCCAAACTTCATGATAATTCGAGTGACTTGGTTAGGATTAGCTTGAACGGTATCCTTCCAGCCTCGTTCTTGTGGTTCGGGAGGGATCGCCGGACCCATATAATCGATGATTTTCTCCTTTTTATACTTTTCTACATCAAAATCTCTACGGTCTAAGATTTGAAAATCAACTAAGTGTAGATGAATTGGGTGGGAATCCTTCGTTAAGCTAATAATATACCATATTTCAGTGGAGCCCAATTTTGGATTTTCAGTGATTGGGGCATCCCACTGTTTATTATCCAACAGCATCCATTCCCGACCAAACGGGTCCATATTGTCATTTAAAGTTAAGTATCGTGAATTGGAAGCTGACTGTTCATTCATTTTGGGAATATGCATCATATACGCCGGTATAACACTCGTATCGACACTGGCCAAGGGAAGAGTCACTCGAAACTGCATCACTGTGCCTGTATTATCATCTGGTGGATTTCCGGTTGGAAAAGGAGCAGGAGCATCGTTTTTCATGATAATATTTTTACCCTCAAGATTGGTAAAATCAATGATGACATCTGCTCGTTCTGCAGGTGCTAACATGATTTCTTTTACACCTATCGGGTGCTGCATAAGTCCTCCATCAGTCGCAATTTGATACATCAGCTGTCCTGAATCAAGCTTAATCCTAAAGAAACGAGAGTTGGCTGCGTTTAGCAGCCTCAATCTGTATTTACGCGGTTCCACTTTTAAATAGGGATATACTTTGCCATTCACCAAGACGGTATCCCCAAAAAATTCTGGAACGATCGATGTTTCTAATTCGGGGACGGGTTTTTCTGGCTGTTTCGGGTAATAAAGTGAACCATCTTTATGAAAAGTCTTGTCTTGTATAATAAGAGGAATATCATATTTCCCACTCGGTAAATTCAATAACCGTTCGCGTTGATCTCTAATGAGAAAAAATCCGGCCAATCCAGCATAGACATTAAGCCTCGTGATACCAAGGGCATGGTCATGATACCAGAGGGTGCATGCTTGTTCGCAATTATCATATCGATAGACTTGTTTACTAAAATAGGGACCGACCTGTTTGAATCCGTTTGTAAACCAAGCCTCCGGGTAGCCATCACTTTCCCATTCCACACAAGCACCGTGAACGTGTACCACCGTTCGTACTTCCGGTACATCCAAATGGGCCCCGTGCACCGTATGGTCAACAGGTAAGAGATGCTTATCTGGAAGATTGTTGATCCATTTGATATACGCTTTTTCTCCGCTTTCAACTTCAATCGTAGGTCCTGGATAGCTGCCTTCGTACCCCCAAACAGTTGTATCATTTAACTGGCGATGGAGTGATTGCTTAAATTCGGTCATATTCACTTCATAATAAGTATATAATTGATCTTTCCATCGAGGTTTTAAAATAGGGGGAATAGGGAGTTCATCTACAAATTTAGAGAGAATCATAGTTCCGCTCCTTTATATCCAGCTAAAAATTATTACCTTCTTTTTAAAAGGTTATAAATAGTACAAGCCTTTTATGACAAATCCAAAGGGTGGGGCTCTCGACTATAACCTTCAAAGTTGTTTTGATATATACGGTTATTTCAGCTGTTACTGTAATAACCCACGACAAGATTATCGATTATTCATTTCTAGCTCCACAAGGCAGGGAATATAGCCTTGTGGAGATTGTTAAGATTAATACAGGAGTGTACGGTAAGAGGCGTCCTTCTCTGTTTAAACACTCAAAGGGTGATTTCTTTTACATAATTGAACTAAATGACGGTACAAAGATTGATTTGACTCAAGTGGGTGGAGTAAAAAATGATGAAGATGAGCGTTTTGTCATTGAAAAACTAGATATTCAATTAGTAAACATGGGTATCCCGAAACAATCAAGTATGAAAAACTTCAAATACAGTAAGAAAGGCTTAGCTAAGGTCTATACTGATAAATTACGAAACATATTGGAAAATATGAAATAAAATAAAGGTCAAGGATTCGCTCATTGAAACACCATATTCGCCCATTAAGGTTCAAAATTCGCCCATAAAAACCCGGAATTCACCCATAAATCTCAAAAATTCGCCCATATAAAGAATAGTAGGCAATAATTATGGCGAACCGTGCTTGGCACTGTTCGCCAGTTTTATTTTGAATTCTTCGGGCGGAGAATCCCACCCGACAATTCTATGACAAAGATTCACTTTCTAAAGAGACTGATTCCACTTTAGTTGTGGGCATTTTAACATTGCCCGCAACAATTCCGCCTAAAATAAGGATAACTCCTAGCCATTGTGACAAGCTTACGTTTTCAGCTAAGACGAGCGATGACAAGATAACCGCAACCGGAAGTTCTGAGGCTGTTAATATCGTTCCAAGTCCTGGGCCGATATGCTTCATTCCAATAGAAAATAAGAGCGGTGGCAAGGCTACGCCAAATAGCCCAAGGAACAATCCATACGGTGCTACTCCCATTAAAACTGGTAAATGGAATAAATCCGTTGGCGTGAAAAATAAAAAAACAGTGATCAATCCGCCAGTGGAAAGTAGAGCACTTTTCTGCACAGGTGGTGTATCTTTTTCCACGGAGCCGCTAAGAAAGATGAGAGCAGTATACGTTAATGCGGAAAGCAGACCCCAAACTGTCCCTTGCCATGATATTTCAACGCCGCCTTCTGCAATAATACCAGCAGCTAGAATGGAGCCAATGATTAAAATACCAATCGAAACCATTTTCCCGTTGCTTGGTGTTTTCTTATAAACAATCCACTCAATAAAAGTGCCAATCCATACAAATTGAAATAAAAAGATGATCGCAAGTGAAGCATCCAGGGTTTGCAATGACTGATAATAAAATACACCTGTTAAACCAACTGGAATTCCTGATAAAAGTAATTTACCTATTTTAGGTAGAGTAAGTTTTTTCTTTTTCGAAAAAAGAGCGACCCCCCAGATTAGCAAGGTCCCAAGTAAGTATTGACTTCCTGTTACCTGTGTCACGGTGAAACCAGCCGAGTAAGCAAGCTTTACAAAGGTCGATAATACTCCGTAACAGCAGCCCCCTAAAAAAACAATTAGTGCATATTGCCAAGTTTTCATTTTTCCTACTCCTTTCATTCCATAAAAAAAGCCACACAGCTCTCATATGAAAGCTGTGTGGCGAAAATAGAGATATCTCTAGAAAAGTCCACAAACAAATGAATTTTGTTATTTAATTTGACTTTGTTACTTTAAAACAATTGAAAAAGAATGTCAATGAAATTTTTCCTCGAAATAGAGCGGTCCTTATTGAACCGCTCTATTTTGTTATTTCTTACTGAAGTGGAAATAACTCCAAAAAAACCAGATGGGATCAGACTTCCATTACGGTGTAGTTGTGGGAGTTTGCCCTTTTTTGGCAACGTTTAATTCGAGTTTTTCACTTAAGAAAGTGGAGCCCAGAACCAGGCCGCCGCCAATCATTTGAATCCATGTCATGCTCTCGCTTAAGAAAATTGAGGCAATGATCACAGCTGAAATCGGATCAATGTAGCTAAGAACAGCAATCGTTTGCCCCTTGAGTTCTTGAAGAGAAGTAAAGTATAAAAAATAAGCAAAACCCGTATGCACAATACCAAGGATCAAGATAAAAATAATCGAAGTTGAGTTTAAACGACCCAAGTCTAGATTACCCTGCCACAGTACATAGGGAAACAGAACCAGGGCGCCTGCCATTAATTGCACTAACGTGATTTCGAAACCAGATAAATTTTTGATGAATTTGTTCATTAAGACTACACTTGCATAAAATGCGGCCGCTAAAAGGCCATAGAAAATACCGAGGGTGTTGTTCTGTGAATCGCTTGTACCACCAGCTCCAGGATTAACGATTAAAAATAGACCAATCATTGCCATTACGATGCAAATAACCTTCACACTTGTTAGTTTTTCTTTCAGTAACCATGGTGCTAGGATCATCACAAATATCGGTGCAAAGTAATAGCTAATGGTGGCATTAGATATCGTCGTATACCGATAAGACTCAAATAAAAAAATCCAATTAAGGCCAATCGCAGTCCCTGATAATAGAAGAAGAAGCGCATTTTCTTTTAACACTAGATAAGATGGCTTATGTTTGACAAGAAAACTAGCAATAAGAAGGAATAGACTTCCGATGACCCCTCTCAAAAACGCTATTTCACTTGAAGACAGCTCAATCTTTTTTACAAAAATCCCGATGCTTCCAAAAATGAGCATCGTTAGGATGAGTCTCATTTTCCCTTTCATGTTGATCCCCCCTAGTTCTTTATCTAAATACCAAATGACTGATCGTTCAACTGCTGTTGCAGCAGGGGCACCTTAAAACCATACCTTACTTTGTTATAAACTTGAATAACGTAAAAATCAACCATTAAATGCCATTAATATTTTCTGTTTTATCCCAACAATGGGGTTTAGTGGTTTAAAGATGAAGGATTAAAAAAATATCTTAATCAGTGATTCAAAAGTTAAAGATAAAGAAAGGAGAAATCCAGCCTTTGTGCTGGATTTTTTTCATCCAAATATTATTCCAGAAAAGACCGTTTTAAAGTACAAGTAGAATTGTATGAAATGGATGATTTCAATTCATATTAAATGAAAGGAGGCATCCTGGAAATGAATTTTACATGGTTATTTGGGTTATTATTTTTATCTCAACAAGTGAGTATGCCAGACAGTTTATTAATCACTAACAACGGGCACCCTTTATCGGTTGTTAATTGTACTGATTTATCGATGAACTTACCTGGAGTTCCTATTATTAACACAGAAAAGTTAAAAAAATGTATGGATCAAATTGACAAACATGTTTCTAAAATGCCTAAAAATGCAATGAAAGATGAGTCCGGAAAAATTATACCCGAACATGTTGGTTATCGCTTATATCGTCAGAGGTTCACAGAAAAAGTTTATTCTTATTATTTTAACAATGGTTCATCTAAAATAGAGGTCCCCTTACTTGAAATTTATCCTAAAGTTGACAGTGAATTACTTGGAAATATCCAAAATGAAAAAATTGGAAGATATGTAACATCCTTCAATATATCTAACAAAGGACGAACCAATAATATTTATCTTGCAACCGAGGCTATTAATAATTTTGTTCTTTTCCCAGGTGAAATATTTTCCTTTAATAAAGTTGTTGGAAAAAGAACAGCAGGAAAAGGATACTTGCCTGCACCAGTGATCCTAAGAGGAGAATTAGCAAAAGATATTGGCGGTGGAATCTGTCAGGTATCATCTACCCTATTTAATGCAGTAGATAATGCCGGTTTAGAAGTTACTCAGCGTTCCTCACACAGCAGAAAGGTAACATACATTCCACCTGGGCGAGATGCCACTGTTAGTTGGAATGGACCAGATTTTGTTTTTAAAAATAAATACAATCAACCAATTCTAATACAATCAAAAACGGTAGGAAACAAGTTAACCATCGAGATATATTCTTCAGATGTCATTAACTATACTCCTAAAAAAGTGCCACACCTTCCTTATGATCAAAATCATCCACCCAAGTAAGGTTATGTGGGGCGATCTTCATATTGGAGTGACAGAAATGAGGAATTGAAATGAAGGATTTGAACGATTGGAATCCAGAGGATCCAAAATTTTGGGTGACTAAAGGGAAAAGAGTGGCCAGTCGCAATTTGTGGATTTCCATCCCCAATTTATTAATTGCCTTCTGTGTCTGGCAAATTTGGTCGATTCTATCACTAAAGTTAATTGATGTAGGATTTAATTATACGACAGACCAAGTGTTTACTCTTACTGCTATTCCAGCCTTAACAGGAGCGGTCGTTCGAATTCTTTATTCGATAGGAGTTACTTATACTGGAGGGAAGACATGGACGATCTTATCGACCCTTATTCTTCTTGTTCCAGTAATCGGTTTGGGGATTGCCTTGCAAAATCCTAATACGCCCTACATGACGATGGCAACCCTCGCTGCTCTTTGTGGTCTTGGTGGTGGGAATTTCGCATCCTCAATGGCGGCGATGGGCCATTTTTTAAGAAGGCGGGCTATATTTAAACGGAATAGTGCGATTCTTTTTGAGGGCTGTGGAAAAGATTCACTACACCCTGTATTTTGAATGGAATTAGAGAATGAAGTACATGTAAGTCTATATACAGATTTTACAAAAAAGTGAAGACTTCTCATTTTGAGAAGTCTACTTTTCGTTCAACTACTGAATGGATATACGATGTCCTCATTTGCTCCCACTTTCCCATCTAGAAACTCCCTCATCTTTTGAATCGCTATTTCAAGTGGACTTAGAGTACAGTTTCGGGACATTGAAAACATATAGACACTTGACAGTTAACCTCCATGTCCATCTATACTTAGTAAAGTAGTATAAGTCGTTTTTTGTTGATGTCAACTTGACAAGGATTTGTTAAAGGTTGGAGGAAATAATATCATGGTTTAAGGAAAACCTTCTACCATCTGCTCACGTTTACCGAGATTTTATTGATAAAGGAAGTCAAATACATAATGTATAAAATCGGATTAGTCGGTCTAAAAACTTCTCTGGAACAGATTTTAGACTCGGCAGAAGAATATAAATATGAGTTGGAATTCATCTCTCTCCCCTATGTAAAAACCGAAGAGGTAGAGAGTATTGTAAAAGAACATAACTCTCACGTTCATGCATGGCTTTTTTCTGGTCCACTTCCCTATGAAATTGCGAAAAAAACGCTGGGTACAGATAAAATTATGGTCCATGTTCCTGCGACGGAATCAGGTTTTTATAAATCTTTTTTAGAGATGATCTATGAAAAAGGAAAAATTATTGAGCAGCTAAGTATTGATACGATGTCCTTAAACAATATTAGTGAAGAGGCTTTGTCACAGTTAAATATAAAAATTCCAAAGATTTATACGAAAGTGTTTGAGTTAGATGTTGATACAAATGAATTGTTGCAGTTTCATTTAGATTTATGGAATAAGGGAAAGACAGAAGGCGCAATAACTTGTTTTCCATCCGTGTGTCATGCTTTAAGGGAAAATGGAATTCCAGCCTACCGGATGTCGATGAGTAAGATGGAAATACGACAAACGCTTCGGATTCTTTCTGAAAAAGTAAAGGCTTCCTACTTTAAAGACACACAAATCGGAGTTGAAATCATAGAAGTTGAATTTTTTAGCAGAGTGGCAGAGGAAATGAAAACTCCTTATCATTTACAGTATTTGGAGCTCAGGCTAAAAGAAATGTTGATTCAACTGGGTGAAAAAATAAATGGTTCTTTTTCAGAAAAAGGAAACGGAAGATACATGATTTTTAGTTCCCGCGGCGCCATTGAACGAGAAATTATCACGCTCGAAGATACCGTTCAAAAATTAGCTTTTGAAGCAGATACTACCGTTGCTGTTGGAATTGGCTTTGGCGAGACCGCGTATTCGGCGGAAATCAATGCTTTTCGTGCTATTCAACATTCTAAGGAGATGAAAAATCGCGAAATTGTGATTGTCCAAGATGATGGCAAGATTGTCGAATCACCAGGCACAAAAAAGGAGCTGCAATATGCCCGTCGTACCCACGATAAATTCCTTATCGAAAAGTTAAACAAAGGGAATATCAGTGTAAAAGCGTATAAGAAGATCTCAGCTCTTGTTCATAGATTGGGATGGCGCGAATTTACAACTAAGGACTTAGCGACACAGCTTGAGATGACAGAGCGCAATGTACGGCGTATTGTCACGGATATGTGCATAGTAGATTTGGCTCAATGCGTTGGCGAAGAGGCTCAAGCTACACGGGGAAGGCCAAGTAAAATTTATCGATTATTATAAGCACCCATGATTTTGGGTGCTTATTTATTTTGTCCCTTGATTTAGCATGTTAAAAGATTTAAAGGAATATTTTTCAGCTTTATTTTTAGTGTATTGTTTAATTTCTATTTAGAAATTTCTAAAAATTATTGAAATTTAAGTATAAAAACACTATACTTCATTTAAGGAATTTTTTCCTTAAATTATCCTAAAGTAGGTAATGTTTCGTAAGTAGAATAAAAAAAGGAGTTGGAATGGGTGTCTCAAACAATAATCATTCAGGATTTAATCGAGGATGTTAAAGACGAAGTGATTGGATGGCGAAGATATTTACATATGTATCCTGACCTGTCTTTTCAAGAAGAAAAAACAGCACAATTTGTCTATGAAACGCTGCAAACGTTTGGTGATTTGGAAATTTCACGTCCGACAAAAACAAGTGTTATGGCCCGTTTGATTGGTCAACAACCCGGGAAGGTTATAGCACTGCGGGCAGATATGGATGCGCTTCCAATTGAAGAGGAGAATGATTTTGACTTTGTGTCACAAAATCCAGGTGCGATGCATGCTTGCGGACATGACGGGCATACGGCGATGCTGCTTGGTGCAGCAAAGATTCTTACACAGTTAAAGGATCATATTAAAGGGGAAGTGCGCTTTTTATTTCAACATGCTGAGGAACTGCCGCCCGGTGGCGCACAAGAGATGGTGAAAGCTGGTGTGCTGGATGGAGTAGATATGATTATTGGCACCCATCTAATGTCGACTCTCCCTTTAGGGAAAATAGGTTTGAGCTACGGTCCGATGATGGCAGGAGCTGATACTTTTAACATTACCGTGGTTGGTAAGGGGGGGCACGCTTCACAGCCTGAACTAACTATTGATCCCATTGCAATTGGAACACAGGTTGTCACAAATCTCCAGCACATTGTTTCGAGGTATCGAGATGCTCAGGAAACTCTTGTAATTTCAGTGACAAAGTTCCAAGCGGGAAGTGCGATTAATGTTATTCCAAGTAGCGTAAGCATTGGAGGATCCGTTCGAAGCTTCAATCCGGAGCTGAGGGGAAAGATTCCAACTTTTATCGAACGCATAGTAAAAGGAATTACAGAAGCGCACGGAGCCACTTATGAATTCAATTATCAGTTCGGTTATGCTCCGACCATTAATGATGAAGAAATAACACGATTGATGGACGAAGCGGTTTGTGAAGTATTTGGTGAAGAAAGGCGAGAGATTATGAAGCCGATTATGGGAAGTGAAGACTTCTCTGCCTATCAAAAAGTAGTACCGGGATCTTATATTTTCATAGGAGCTCGTAATGAAGAAAGAGGGATTATGTATCCTCACCATCACCCAAAATTTGATTTTGATGAGCAGGCATTACAAGACGGTGTAAAGTTATTCGTTCATGGAACATTTAAAATAGTGAATTAGACTACGAGGGGGAAGAGTATGAAAAAGGTCTATTGGCTTGGAATTATTCCGGTTCTTGGTTTTGTAATAGGAGCGTTATTTTCAAATAGAGTGACTCCTTATGTTCTTGGAATGCCGTTTTTTCACTTTTGGGTTGTTCTCTGGTCTTTTCTTACAACGGGAATCTTGGGGATTATTTATAAACTTGATCCTGCGAATCAAAAGGAGGATTTTTAATGAATATTTCCTTGTTTTTTATCTTGTTTTTTTTCGTTGTTTCTATCGCTATTGGTTTATATTCCCAAAAAGGGAAAGAGATGAACTTAGAGCAGTGGTCCGTTGGAGGACGTGGAATGGGAACGCTATTTGTCTTTCTCTTAGCTGCAGGTGAAATGTATACTACATTTACTTTTTTAGGTGCAAGTGGCTCGGCATATAGTGATGGAGGTGCCATTTTTAGTATTGTTTCATACGGTTGTCTAGCTACTGTCATCTCTTACTGGTCATTTCCTGCTATTTGGAAATATGCAAAGGAACATAAATTAATTTCCCAATCAGATTTCTTTGTGAAAAAATATCAAAGTCCTTATCTTGGAGTACTTGTTGCTGTTGTAGGTATTGTAGCTTGTACCTGTTATTTGGTATTACAATTTAAAGGATTGGGGTATATCGTCGAGGCAACTTCCTATGGGGTCATCTCTTCCAAACTAGCAATTTGGATCGGAGCTATTGGTGTAACTGTTTTTGTTATGTTGTCAGGTATTCACGGTGCTGCTTGGACTTCTGTTTTGAAAGATATTCTTATTCTTGGGATTGTCGTATTTTTAGGTATCTATTTTCCGATTCACTTTTATGGCGGGATTCAGCCAATGTATGAGGCTATTGAACATGCAAAATCAAACTTTTCTATACTACCTAATCAAGGCATGAACACAACATGGTATATATCTACCGTAATTTTAAGTGGTATTGGATTTTATATGTGGCCGCATACGTTTCCTAATGTCTTTGCAGCCAAAAATGAGAAAGCCTTACGTAAAAATGCGATTCTTATGCCATTGTATCAATTAATTTTATTGTTTGCCTTTTTTGTCGGATTTGCAGCTATCTTACAGATTCCAGGATTAAAAGGGAGTGACAGTGACCTTATTTTGCTTCGTCTTTCAAAAGAGACATTTGATCCTTGGTTTGTCGGATTAATTGGAGGAACAGGTGTATTAGCCGCATTAGTACCAAGTGCTATGCTATTAATGGTTATATCAACTTTACTAGTTAAAAATATCTTTCAAGTATTCGTCCCTTCGACAACAGAAGGTCAGATTGCAAAATTAGTAAAATACTTAGTTCCGGTTCTTTCTCTTGTAGGACTTTATTTTACATTTAAAGGTGGAAATACACTTTTTGGAATCGCTTTAATCGCATATAACTTCATTACACAACTTGCTCCTGCATTTTTCTTTAGTTTACTGAAGAGGAATTTTGTTACAAAATATGGCGCTTTTGCCGGAATCATTTCCGGAGGATTGTTAGTTTCTACCATGTCATTAGGAAATATTACGATTGGACAGCTATTTCCTTTCATTCCTCAAGTTATTAAAGATCTGAATGTAGGAATCATTGCACTATTTGTTAATACACTAGTCGTGGTAGTTGTGAGTTTGATGACAAAAAATATCACTTTAACACAACCAAAAACCAAAGCATTGGTTGAGTAACATTGATAATGTAGTGAACCCTGTCAAGTAAACATTAATAGAGTAATATAAAGCAGTAGCCTGAGTTCGATATTCATAAGAACTCAGGTTTTTTATTTGGCAAATTCCACAATAAGTAAGTTTTATAGAATATCAAATAATATAATCTGATTCGTAAAATATAATGAATAATGAGGGCGAAAATTAAATAGAAACTAATATCTGGGAGGCTAATAATGGGAGTAGGATATTTAAAAATAGAAGCGCGTTCCGGTGGTGGCGCTTTACCAGTAAGTGGTGCAAATATTATTATTAGAGACTCCAGTGGGAAAATTCTTAACCAACTGAAATCCGATGAGAGCGGAAATACTGAAGCGGTACTATTGAACGCTCCAGATAAAGCTAGTACGTTAAGATCTAACAATCCAGATCCATATTATTCAATATATGATGTGGAGGTTAGTCACGCAAGATTTATCACCAATGTTATTCGTGGAGTGCAGGTATTTGACACTGTTACATCCACTTTACCTGTGAGTATGGCACCTGTACCGAGAACATTTGAAAAAAACAATTTGATAAGGGAAGTAAATATCCCCACACACGGACTTCTAACTCAAGTAGGTCGGAAACAACGGGGGCATAAAGTACAACCTAAAGTACTGCACGATGTAGCTATTCCGGAATACATTACGGTACATCTAGCTCACCCAGATACTTGGGCAAGAAATGTTCGAGTAAAATTTATTGATTATATCAAAAACGTAGCATCAAGCGAGATCTATCCAACTTGGCCACAGGCTTCTCTTGAAGCCAACATCTATGCTCAAATCACTTTTGCCTTAAACAGAGTGTACACAGAATGGTATAGGTCGAGAGGTTACGATTTTGATATATCAAATTCCACAAGTGTTGACCAAGCTTTTGTAGATGGTGGAGAAATATTTGAAAACATAAGTGTGATTGTTGACAAAATATTTAACCAGTACGTTCGAAGACAGGGGCATAAAGAACCGTTCTTTACCATGTTCTGCAATGGAACAACATCAACATGCCCAGGGGGACTTTCACAGTGGGGTACAGTTGACCTTGCAGAACAAGGGATGAATCCTTTTCAAATACTTGACCATTACTACCATGATGACATTGAGATAGTAGAAACGAACAATACGATTAGCGTAGTTGAGTCCTATCCAGGTGTAGCTTTAAGGGAGGGAAGTCAGAGTCCTAGTGTTGAGATCATGCAAAGGTATTTGAACAGAATACGAGTCAACTATCCACTTATTCCACAAATCGCAAATCCGAATGGAATGTTCGGAAGCGATACGACTGAAGCAGTAAAAACATTTCAAAGTATTTTTGGACTAACGCCCGATGGGGTAATCGGTAAAGAAACATGGTATAAAATATCTTATTTGTATGTAGCGGTTAAGAAACTTGGAGAACTTGAAAGTGAAGGCGAATGGATCGATATAGGCGAGGTTCCGCCAACTGTCGTTTTAATAGAAGGCTCAAAAGGTGGGCCTGTCGCTCAACTGCAATTTATTCTAAATACGATTTCATGGTTTTACCCTACTGTACCTTCTGTCATACGAGATGCAATGTTTCGAGCTACAACAAAAAAAGCAGTTATCGAGTTTCAAAAAACATTTAATTTGCCAGCTGATGGAGTTGTTGGTCGTGCCAATTGGGATATGCTTTATAAGGGTTATAAGGGGATTGAAAATAATGTGGTAATTCCTAAGCCCCTTCCCGGGACTGTTCCACCAACTGAACCACCACCTGAAACGGGTCCACCTTATCCTGGAATGCTTCTCCGTGTAGGCTCTAGGGGTGAGAGTGTTTTGTTAATGCAACAATATCTAAATGTCGTTTCAAAGGTTTATCCAGCAATTCCAAAGCTTGCAGCTGATGGTATTTTTGGTAAAAGAACCAATAGTGCTGTGATAGCCTTTCAAAAACAATTTGGTTTGTCCGCTGATGGGATTATTGGTCCAGCAACTTGGAAACGTATTGTAAAAGAGCACCATAAAATTACAACTTAATCATACCCATAGGTGCCCCTAAATAAATGGGACACCTTCTTTATTGAATATACAAAAAACTAAGATGGCACTCTTAATAAATCAATAAGGACTGTTGGTCGGGATTGCTTTGTGAGTTTTAATGTAATCTTTATAACCAATAATTTTATTTTCAAGCATCTTTTCTGTGGATAATAAGTTATTTATCTGATTTTTAATGGAACTTCTATGTTCTTCAAGTAGTTTAAGCCTTGCTTGAGTGGTAGTTTCTCCTTGTCTTACTAATTCAGTATATTCTCTTATTTGTGCAATCGGCATTTGTGTCTGCTTTAATTTCATAACAAATTTCATCCATAGTAGATCCGCCTCATCATACACTCTTTCTCCGTTCTCATTTCGATTAGGAAAAATAATCTTTTCTTTTTCATAATATCGTAACGTATGAGGAGTGATCCCCAACAACTTTGCAATCTCGCTAATTTGGTACATAAAAATCTCCTTTCATTAATTTGATGAATAAGCCTTAAGAGATAAAAAAGTGCTTGCCTTAGAGTAAACTCTAACGAATATAATGAACAAATCAAGCAAAGATTACAAATTTCTAAAAAAATTTTCAGGAGGAATTTATATGAAATATACTGTGATAACTGGTGCAAGCTCAGGTATTGGTTATGAAGCTGCATTAGCTTTTGCATCTCGGGGAAAAAACTTAATCGTTGTAGCACGTAGGAAAGATAATTTGGAAAAATTAAAGTCAGAGATCATGGATATCAATCCAAACCTAGATGTTGTTATTCGAGCAACTGATTTATCAGTCACTGAGAATGCGTATAAGCTATACGAAAGTCTTCGTGATTTCAAAATTGAAACGTGGATTAACAATGCAGGATTTGGCAACTTTGCTTCAGTTGCTGAACAAAATCTAAACAAGATTGAGGCTATGCTACACTTGAATATAGAGTCATTAACCATACTTACATCTCTTTATGTTCGTGATTATGCAAATGTCGAAGGGACTCAGCTTATTAATGTTTCATCAGGCGGCGGTTATACAATTATTGCAAATTCTATTACCTACTGTGCTACTAAATTTTACGTAAGTGCATTTACAGAAGGTCTTGCACACGAACTTAAGTTAAAAGGTGAGAAGATGCAGGTGAAAGTTTTGGCTCCTGCTGCAACTGAAACAGAGTTCGCAAAACGATCTTTTGATATAGATGAATTTCAATATGAAGGTGCTGTACCAAAGTTTCACACCTCAAAGCAAATGGCAGGATTTCTTCTTGATCTATATGATAGTAATAAAGTAGTAGGAAAAGTTGATGGAATAACCTATGAATTTGAGTTAGTAGATCCTATATTTAACTTTGCGGTAAGAACAAGTAAATAATCAAAATGTTTTCAAAAACCAAAGAGCGCCCTAGGGCGCTCCTGATCTAGACGAACAAGCCAACAATCGTTCCAGTCAAAACAGAGCCTAAAGTAGCTACTAACAATATTTTTAAACCGACTTTAGCTAACATACTTGCCTTCTCACCATTAATAGCTTGGACAGTACCAAGGATGATACTGATGGATGAGAAGTTAGCAAACGATACTAAGAAACAAGATACGATTGCTACAGTCTTTACTGACAAATGAGGGTTCATTTTTTTAAAGTCAAGCATAGCGACAAACTCATTAGCGGGTACTTTGGAACCCATTACTGATCCTGCTCTAACAATTTCATCTGTTGGAATACCCATTATGAAAGCGATCGGTGCGAGCACATACCCTAATATTTCTTGGAAGTTCATCCCGAAAATTCCATCAAAGATGTAGTTAATCATTGATAGCAACCCAATATAGGTAATCAGCATAGCTCCAACAATTAGAGCAACCTTCCCGCCATCTAAAGCCCTATTACCAATAGCTTCAAAAAGAGATTTCTCTTGTATCATTTCTTTTACATCAATTTCTTCATCCTCTTCACAGCTGGTTCTTATAAGGTGAAACGTGAATATAAGACCGTATTCAACGGAGTAGCGATGAAAGTACCTGCCAACAAATTAAGTAATTTTGAGAGTTTTATTTTATTACTTTCCTATTTTATGGTTCCATGGACTGCTATTAACTTAATTGACTATTATCTTCTGCGTCGAGGGGAATACAATTTTGGGATGTTTTTGATGTAAATGGGCAGTATGGAAAATTTAATTGGGTTGCCATTATGGCTTACCTGGTTTCGTTTATTCTTGAAATTCCATTTGTGAATACAACCATGTATGTGGGCCCTGTTTCTAAAGCGTTGGATGGGACAGATATTGCTTGGATTATGGGCTTAGTCGCTCCTTTCGTCCTTTACTATTATCCAATGAGAAAAAAAATCAAACTCTCTGTAAATCACCAGATGGATGATAGTCGGCAGAAAACTACGTAAGTTCTCAACAGTTACGTATCTATACTGATTTTCCAGGAGGCTGACCTTAGGGATTCAGTAAACATAAATATTATTAAACGACTGCTACCTGTTTCTTATTTTTTAGAGACAGGCAGTTATCTTTTTCGACCTTAAAGGTGAATACTAAAGCATATAATACTGATAAAATGTAAAAAACTTCCCTTCAGTAAAAGGAGAGGCAATGATGATGAAGAAGTGTTATAGTGGAGCCATTTTGACAGCAGGCATCATCCTTACTATTATGAGCGGATGTCAGGAAAGTAGTTTTGAGAACAATCATACTATAGATAAAGGAAAGGTAGTGGAAGAAACGATGACCCCTTCAGTTCATGTAGATCCTGCCATTGACCTCTCAAGCAAACAAACCACCTCGATTATCATCGAATTTAAAACAAAACCAGCGAAAGTAGCTGTTATTGAAGCGGAAGCAAAGGGGATTCCATTAACAATAGAGGAAGCGAAGGAGCAGGTAGAAGAAAGTCATCAAACATTTCAAAAGGAACTTCACGAGTTATTAGATAAGAACCAAGTCCCCTATACCGTAAGACACAAATATAATACTGCCTTTAACGGTGTTTCTATGGAATTACCCGCAAATGAAATTAATAGGTTGGCAGAATTCTCTTCTGTCATTTCAAAAATATCTCTAAATCGAAAAATCAAACTAGACCCTCCTATTTTACCTTCTAAACAACTGTGAAAATAAAGTAAGGTTGTTCTTATCTTTCGTACATAAAGACCCCTAGAACTGGAAAACTATATAAAAATTGGGGGTGGTTCATGTTGAAGAAAAGGATCTTAAAGCCGCTTTTTAAGAAACTCAATACAGAACCACAATTTCATGAACAGTCCAATGCACGGGATATTGAATTAAAAAAACAAGATATTAGTAGCAATTATGATCAAAATTTAGAGACATTTCAGTCCATTTTCAGTGTTCCTAAAAATACGGATATCAAAGTTCGCGAGTTTACCATCCGTGCCCTAAATTGCCGTGCCTTTATTATTTTCATAAGTACAATGGTTGACATACAAAGAATTCAGGAAGGCATTATGGAACCACTGCTTGAAAATGAGCAGACTTCAGGAAAAATTGCAGATATCGTTTCATACCCAGTCGAAAAAACAGCCACCACTATTGGGGAGATTACGGAATTTATTACGGGCGGGATGACAGCACTCTTTATTGATGGAGATATCCAATGCCATTTATTTGAAACAACCAATATTCCCGGCCGTTCCATAGAGAAGTCAGATAATGAAGTGATTGTAAAAGGGGCAAAAGAAGCTTTTAACGAAAGAGTAATTGATAATATTGCCTTACTCCGTAAAAAAATAAAAAATGAAAATCTTATCGTGGAGTCTCAGGTTATTTCAAAACGGTCAAGAAACGATGTATTTCTTGTCTATCAACAGGACCTGGCAAATGATGAACTACTTCAAACCATAAAGGATAAGTTAACTTCGCTTGATACCGATAGAATTCTTGATTTAAGTATCCTGGAGCAATATTTAGAAGAAAGACCAAGGTCCATATTCCCAACGATACTATATACAGAACGTCCTGACCGGGCAGCCTCGTTCATTGAAGAGGGGCACATTATTATACTAATGTCCAATTCGCCAAGCTGCCTGATCCTGCCGGCAACCTTTTGGGCCTTAATGCATTCACCGGAAGATCATTACTTGCGTGCACCGTATGGTAATTTCATTCGGTTTTTGCGACTACTTGCTTTTCTTGTCGCTGTTTTTGCCTCTGCTTTTTATATTGCGATTACAAACTATCATGTAGGAATGATTCCACCGGATTTATTAATGGCGTTCGCAGGATCAAGGGAACGAGTTCCTTTTCCATCCATCATTGAAATCTTTATGATGGAAATAGCTTTTGAACTTATACGGGAAGCTGGATTACGTGTGCCATCCCCTATTGGGCCAACCATTGGGATTGTAGGTGCATTAATTCTAGGTCAAGCTGCCGTTCAAGCTAATATCATTAGCCCAATTGTCATAATTGTTATTGCCTTAAGCGGTTTAAGTTCATTTATTATTAGTGACTTAAGCATGAATTTTGCCATTCGCATCACACGTCTTTTGTTTATTTTTTCGGCAGGTTTTCTGGGCGTTTATGGATTGACTGCCTTCTTTATGGTCATTCTCTTTTATTTAGTTTCATTAAAATCATTTGGCACACCTTACTTTGCTCCGATGACGCCGCATTTCTTCTCGTCAAAGGACCTTCTTGTTCGTCATCTTCCAATTAAAGAAAGGTTTCGCCCTGGTTATTTAAAACCAAAGGATATGGTTAAACAAAGAAAGGAATAAAAAATATATGAAGCAGCAGCTTGGAAAACTTGGCGTTCGTGAATATGTATCCATTGCTATTTTAATGGTGGGTGCAAAGGCAATGGAAGATACACCAACCCATCTTTATAGTAAAGTACAGAACGCATCATGGATGATTCCTATCCTATCAGCAGGGTTATTTTTTATTCCGCTCTTTTTATTACTAAAGACTTTGACGCTGTTCCAAGACAAAGATTTATTTTCCGTTATTCAAAAATTACTTGGAAAATACCTAGGTTTTATAGTGTGCCTTCTTATATTTTTGATTAGTTCCTATGCCATTTCGTTTGATACCAGGACCTATACAAATATTATACGAACGTTCTATTTTACAACCACACCTAATCTCATTATTTATGCCCTCTTAATGGTCATTTGTACATATGGTGCTAAAAAAGGGATTCAGCATATCGGCTCGGTTGCTTACCTTGTCGTTTACCTTGCCGTGGTCTCTTTGTGGTTTGCTTTAATGTTAAGTACTCAAGAAAGTACGATACGAGCTATATTTCCAATCTGGGGTCCTGGTAAATTAGAAATTTTGAAGCAAAGTTCTCAAAAGCTGACCCTTTTTGCTGACTTTTTTCTGTTTACTATGTTAATCCCGTTTCTAACATCCATTAAAGAATTTAAAAAAGGTACATGGTTTGCCTTTGTATATGTCAGTATCCAAATTAGTGTAGCGATTTTAATTTTAATATGCATGTTTGATGCATCCATGGGAGGGATAGGTTACCCATTCCATACGGCCATTCGTTTCATTTCAATTGGATCCTTTCTTCCAAATGTTGAAATCATCTTTTTCGTCACATGGTTATTGTCTGCTTTTATTCGCTTTACTGCATTTTTATATATAAATACCCTTATGTTCGGTCATCTTTTTAAAATTAAAGACTTTGAATACTTAATTCCATCACTAGCGACAATTTATTTATTGATTGGAAGCATACCTGAATCACCACTTTATGTGAGCATAGAATTTAAAGCTGTTACCTTAAATATAGCTGGTCCTACGTTTGCTGCCATTTCACTAATTTTATGGTTAGCGGCACTGTTAAAAGGAGAATTTAAACATGAAAAAAACAGGAACAGTATGTAATGTATTGATGTTTCTATTTATTGTTTGCATATTAACAGGCTGTTGGGATAAAGAAGAACTTGAAGATAAAGCCTATGTGATTGGGCTGGGAATTGATCATTCGAATCATAAAGGGAAAATAAAAGTGACGATGTTACTTGCTAATCCTGAAGTAGGGAGTATGCAAGGTGGCGGTGGTTCTATAGAAAAGCCGAGAGAAATCATCACCTTTGATGCCAATGATTTCATTGCAGCGAAAGGGACGGCCAATGCGATTATCTCACGCTCTATTAGTTATGAATTATTAAAAATCTTTATTGTTTCGGAGGAATATGCAAAAGACAAAAATTTTATGACGATTTTTTCCGCCGTCGTAAAGGACAAAGAAATTCGTATGGATAGTTATTTAGCGATATCTAAAGAAAATGCAAGCGAGTATTTTCTAAAAAATCGTCCAAAAATGGAAACAAGACCACATAAGTACTTTCAATATATGGTCAATCATGGGATTGAAAATGGTTTAATTCCAGATTCTACTCTATTCCGCTTTTATACCACATTGGAAAGAGGGACTGACCTCTTTTTGGCGATGTACACATCAGCCGAAAAGGATAAGAATCCTAAAGTTCATAGTGAAGATGAATACATGGCGGGTCAAGTGAATGCCACAGGCGAGCTTGACGATACACAATTTATTGGCTCAGCGGTTTTCAGGAATGGCGTGATGATAGGAAAACTAAACGGTCAAGAAACACGCACGGTTAATATTCTTGATGATACCACGAACATCAAAGATATATTGATCGATTTACCAGATCCTTTTTCGAATAAACAGAAACAGTTAGCGGCAAGAGTCTTAAAAACAAATAGTAATAAAGTAAAAATGAACATGAAGGGTGCTAGGCTAAAGATTGATATCACGATACCAGTAAAGATTGAAATTATGTCAAACCCATCAATGGTCAACTATGCGAAGAAAAGGAACCAACAAATAGTAAAAAGACAAATTGCTAATCATATCAAAAAAGTAAATGAAAGGTTATTTAAAAAAACCCAAACTAAATTAAAAGGTGCACCATTTCCCTTATCTATGTATGCTAGAAGGTATTTTGGGACCATTCAAGAATTTAAAAAGTTCAATTGGAGAAAGTCGTATCTGGATGCAGACATTCGTGTGCACCCCAGTATTGAAATTATTGATTATGGGAAACAAGCTAAAACACTGAAAAGGTAGGGTAAGAGGATGGGCCTTTTTATTTACGTTAGTCTATTTAGTATTACTGTATATACTTTTGGGTTTGCTGTCTCCTTATGGAAGGGAAAACAAAAGATGGGTGCAGTGGCTGTTTTTTTCCTCACCATTGGTATTATCATCCTGCCTTACTTCTCGATATTATAATATGCGAACAGTGTCAGGCACTGTTCGCATATTAATTGGCGGTTGGGGCTGGCACCGCCGTGTTCCTAATGAAAAATGTATTTTGTCATGGATGTGTAAACTTGATCTTTTTCTACTATTAAGGAAGGGAAATTATGGTCACCAGGTGGTTTCTGTGTTTCAAGACATAAGCCTAAATGCTTTTCCGTTTGTTTTCCTCTGATCGAAAAATCATTCCCTAACATATTGCCAGTATAAAAGACAACAGTGGGCTCTTCTGTCTCCATTTCTAGTTTCCAACCGCTTTCCCGATCATATAAACTGATTTGCTTATGATTCTGAGCACTAAGGAGGAAGGGATGGTCAAACCCGCCACCAACTATTTCCGTTTGCGGATGGTCAGATTCAATTCCTCGAGCTATCTTTTGACCTTCTCTAAAATCAAATACTGTCCCATCCACAGGGATAACCTTGCCAGTTGGAAGAAGAGATGCATCTAGTTCTAAGAATGCATCGCTTTTTAACTTTAACTCATGATCAAGAATAGTTCTTTTTAAATTACCGCTTAAATTAAAATAAGAATGATTAGTTAAATTGACGATTGTTTTCTTATCAGAAACAGCCTTGTAGGTAATCAGTAACTCATTAACCTCGTTGAACGTATAGATGACGGTAACATGAAGATTGCCTGGAAAGCCTTCTTCCATATCAGGGCTTGTATAGGAAAAGATGATATTCACTTCATTTTCTTTGTTCTCAACAGTAGAATCCCAAATAACGTTATGAAAACCAGTCGGTCCGCCATGAAGATTGTTTTCTCCATCATTTTTGGACAAGTTATAGCACTCTCCATCTATTTCGAAGGACGCATTTTTCATCCGGCCGGCATTCCTGCCAATCACACAACCGAAATAAGGGGAGTGATCGATATACTCTTGCAAAGTGTCAAAACCTAACACAACATTCTCTAAATTTCCTTGACTATCTGGAACATTAATTTCCGAAATAATACATCCATAGTCAATACAGGTTAATTCCATCCCATTCGCATTTGTAATGGTATAAGATTTTACCTTTCTTCCATGCAATGTACCAAAAACAGTTTCAGTTAGCTTCATTAATAATCCCTCTTTAATTCCCTTTTCGAAGATCAAATAATTGATGGTTAATCGCAACAGTATGCGGATATATATCTTTGTACACTTGATAGAATTCCTTATAGCGCTGAACGTTTTCTGGTTTTGGTTCATATACCTTATCGGCTTTAATGAAGACTTCTGCACATTCTTGAAGAGAGGAGAACCAATTCAATCCAGCTGCAGCAATCATCGCGGCCCCCATACCTGGGCCTTGTTCATTTTGTTGCTTCACGACTCTTGCGTTAAAGATATCAGCTTGTATTTGCAGCCATAATTCACTCTTCGCACCGCCGCCTATAGAAATAACGGTATCAATGGTCTTGCCATAATTGCGGAAGATTTCGACACTCTCATTAATCGAGAAAGCAATCCCTTCGATGACCGCTCGAGTAAAGTCACCTTTGTTGTGGGAGCCGTCAATTCCAGTAAATGTTCCTCTTATTTTTGCATCCGCATAGGGTGTGCGTTCACCTACTAGGAATGGAGTAAAGACAAGACCGTTTGCACCGATGGTCGAACCGGCAGCTTCATCTAATAGACTGTCAAAGGATTGATCCTTGGCAAAGGTTTCCTTAAACCAGGTTAAGCTATAGCCAGCTGCAAGCGTGACACCCATGGTATAGTAGGAATCTTTTTGTCCATGATTGAAAAGATGAACTTTACCGCCGTAATTTTTGTTTTTATCGTTCTCATATGAAAGGAACACACCGGATGTTCCGATACTGCAAAGGGCCGTTCCTTCGGATAAAATCCCTGCTCCAATCGCACCACAAGCATTGTCTGCTCCACCTGCGAACACTTTAGTCGATGAAGATAAACCAGTGAGCTCCGCAATCTCTGGCAAGATCGTTCCGACGAAGTCTTCAGTTTCCACTAATGGAGGACATATGGCAGCAGAGATTTCAAATGTGCGAAGAATATCGGCACTCCAAGATTTGTTGACAACGTCTAACATCAGCGTACCTGCAGCATCTGAGTAATCCATATGTATTTTTCCTGTTAAACGATAGCGGAGGTAATCTTTTGGAAGTAAAAATACGTTTGTTTTTTCTAGGCTTTCGGGTTCATTCTCTTTTACCCAAAGAATCTTTGGAAAGGTAAAGCCCTCTAAAGCGGGGTTTTTTGTTATTTCAAGCAGTTTACCGCCTAGCTGCTGATCAATTTTCTTGCATTGCGGGGTGGTTCGAGTGTCGTTCCATAAAATGGCGTTTCTGATTACTTGATGCTTTTCGTCCAGCAAGACTAACCCATGCATTTGTCCGGAAAAACTAAGACCCTCAATATCGTCGGGGTGAATGTTTGATTCAGTAACTAACTGCTGTAATGCTGCAATTGTTTGTTCTACCCAATCTTCGGGATTTTGTTCACTATATCCTGGCTGCTGCTGGATTAACGGATAGTCTTTTGAAACCGAATAATTGACGGTGCCTTCTTGGTCAACGAGAAGCACTTTCACAGAGCTAGTCCCTAAATCTACACCAATTACATATTTCATATGGATCTCCTCACTTTTCATAGAGTTGTATAGAACTTTTGTTATGTTATGTAACTTACTTTTCTGATTGGAAAAATCCTCTTGAGGACAAAAATGCCTGAAAATTCACCAAAAGTGTCTTTAATAGCCTCCATTGGAGACAAAAGGACCTGAAAATTCACCAAAAGTATCTCCAATAACCCTGATGATGGACAAAGCTTCATTACTTGACATCAAAGCTGTCTTCAACCACAAGTCAGATTCTAAACTAACTTTTTTCATTCGGTTATAAATAAACGCTATCCTTCATGTTTGTTTCAAAGGATAGCGTTTTAATCATTTAAGCTGTTTTCGTCCGAAGTTATTCCATTTCATCCAATGAATTGGCCTCTTCAGTTAGAAGGTCCATTAGGTAGAAAAATTGTTTAAACTTCTAATAAGTATTGGTTTAACAATGCTTTCAAGCGTTCGGTTTTCCCAGATACATTTTTAATTGTGTCATTGTTGAGTGCATAGGTCTCAAGTGTGTGGAAGTTGGCTCTTCCTTGAACAATATCAAGTCCAATTCCTTCCGTAAAGCTGCTGTAACGCTCGGCAATCACATTTTCAAAAGCGCGGTCTTCGATTAATTTATGTGCTACTTTCAAGCCTCTTGCAAAGGCATCCATTCCAGCTACATGCGCATGTACTAGATCCTCTGCTTCAAAGGAAGTTCTTCTTACCTTGGCATCAAAGTTTAAGCCGCCGCGGCCAAGACCACCGTTTTGTAGAATTTCATACATTGCCAGGGTTGTAGAATATAAATCGGTTGGGAATTCATCCGTATCCCAGCCAAGTAAAGGATTTCCTTGGTTTGCATCAACGGAACCAAGAAGGCCGCTTGTTCTTGCGACACGCAATTCATGCTCGAATGTATGTCCAGCAAGTGTAGCGTGGTTTGCTTCCAGGTTTAATTTAAAGTAATCTTCTAACCCGTATTGTCTTAAGAAGGAAATTGTAGTCGCTGCATCAGTATCATATTGGTGGGTGGTAGGCTCTTTTGGTTTTGGCTCAATTAGGAATTGACCTGTATAGCCGATTTCCTTCGCATAATCAACGGCCATATGCATAAATCTTGCTAAGTTATCCAGTTCAAGTTTTAAGTCGGTATTTAATAATGTTTCATAACCTTCACGGCCGCCCCAGAATACATAGTTTTCTGCGTCAAGCAGTTTGGCGGTTTCTAAACCTTTTTTCACTTGTGCTGCTGCATAGGCAAATACGTCAGCATTGCAAGAAGTAGCTGCACCATGGACGAAGCGAGGATTTGTAAACATATTAGCTGTGTTCCATAATAGTTTCGTGTTACTTGTTTTCATGTAATCTTTAATCATTTCGATAATGATATCTAAATTTTTATTTGTTTCTTTTAATGTTCTGCCTTCAGGCGCAACATCACGATCATGGAAAGCAAAGAATGGTACACCAAGCTTTTCAAAAAGTTCAAATGAAGCTTCTACTCTAGCTTTAGCCAAATCCATTCCAGTGAATTGGTTCCAAGGTCTTTCCATTGTAGCGGCGCCAAATGGATCGGATCCATCTGCAGTAAAGGTATGCCAGTAGGCCACTGAAAAACGTAAAATGTCTTTCATTGTTTTCCCGCTAATAACTTCCTCAGGATTGTAATATTTAAACGCTAATGGATTTTTAGAATCCTTACCTTCATAAGCCACCTTGTTTACGCTTCCAAAATAGGTATTCATATTTGTTTGAACCATGTTTTTTCCCTCCTGAAATAAATTGTTATTTAAAACTATGTAGCTCTAGTGGATGTATAGTCTTGTTAGTTTGTTGTTTGGATAAACTAACTTTAATCTGATTACATCTTATAAAATTAAAGCGCATTAATCAATAGTTTTTTTTGAATATTTTATGTATATTTCCGATAAATGTTGATTTATAATAGGATTATATAACTATAAAACAACTTGACTTAATTTACGCATTATACAAACGGGGTGCGAATTTGTGATTATTGCCGATCAAATGTTAGTGAAAAAAATGAATCAAAAGGTACTGTTAAATGAAATTGTTTCCAATTCCCCTGTTTCAAGGGCAAGGTTATCTGAAATAACCGGATTAAATAAATCCACTGTTTCTTCTCAAGTCAATACGTTAATTGAAAAGAACCTTATTTTTGAAATAGGACAAGGGCAGTCCAGCGGCGGGAGAAAGCCTGTCATGTTAGTTTTTAATAAAAATGCCGGATATTCTATCGGAATTGATATAGGTGTTGATTCTATAAATGGGATATTAACGGATTTAAAAGGAAATATTGTTCTAAATCAATATCATCATCTAGAGGAACCTTCGCTTGATAAGAACAAGGATGTTTTATTTTCGATGATTAAAGACCTTACTAATCAAATCCCAGATTCTCCTTACGGGTTAATCGGCATTGGTTTATGTGTACCAGGCCTTGTCAATACCGAGCAAAAGGTTATTTTCACTCCAAATATCGTCTGGAATTATGAACTTGACTTAAAATCGCTCATTGAACAGGAATTTCAGGTACCAGTTTTTATTGAAAATGAAGCAAATGCAGGCGCATATGGAGAAAAAGTATTTGGGGCAGCTAAAAATTATGAAAACATAATCTACGTTAGCGTGGGTACTGGAATCGGGATCGGAATTGTTATTAATAATGATTTATATCGAGGGGTTAATGGGTTTGCCGGAGAAATGGGTCATCTGACTATCGATTTTAATGGGCTCAAATGCAGTTGTGGAAACCGAGGGTGCTGGGAATTATACGCCTCTGAAAAAGCATTACTACATACTTTTCAGAATAACGATACCATCACTTCCTATCAGGAATTGATTAATCTAGCTAACCAAAATGATCCTGATATATTAATGGCATTACAAAATTTCGGTTTCTACCTTGGGATTGGATTAACAAGTATCTTAAATACATTTAATCCGCAAGCGGTCATTATCCGAAACGACATTGTTGAAGCTCTCCCTATGGTTTTGAATTCGATTCGAAATTCTATTTTATCAAGAAGTAATGACAAACTTAATAACAGTCATGAGTTATTACTGTCTTCCTTAGGGAAAAATGCTCCCGCATTAGGGACGTCCTCGATTGCTATTGAACATTTCTTAGAAAAGTTTACATCGTAAAATTGTATGGCTATTTCGCCAGGTGGAAAGGTGGAGGACGATTTGAAAAGAACAGTATATATTACAAGAAAGATCACCGATGATATGATCGATAAACTTTCAAATCATTTTCAGGTGAGAATGTGGCACGAGGAACATGTCCCTGTTCCAAGGGATGTTTTACTAAAAGAAATAGAAAATGTGGATGGGCTTATTTGTCTTCTAACAGAAAAGATAGATGAAGAGGTCCTAAGTAAAGCCAAACAGTTAAAGGTCATTAGTAACATAGCGGTAGGCTATAATAATATCGATATTGACTTTGCTGCTAAGAAGGGAATCGTCGTAACCAACACTCCTGGCGTGTTAACTGAAACGACAGCTGATTTAACCTTTGCGCTATTAATGGCGGCTGCACGTAGAGTCGTGGAGTCATCTGATTTCCTGCGCAGTGGTGAATGGGGAGCATGGTCCCTAATGCAGATGACTGGACAAGATATTTATGGTGCTACCTTAGGGATTATTGGATTAGGAAGAATTGGAGAAGCACTCGTCAAGCGGGCAAAGGGCTTTGATATGAATGTTCTCTATTATAACCGGACACGGAAGTCGGAAACAGAAGAAAAGCTGGGGATTCACTACAGGGAAATGAAGGATTTGTTGCAGCAATCTGATTTTGTCTGCCTTCTGTTACCTTATAGCGCCGAGGTACACCACCTAATTGGAAAAGAAGAATTGTCCTTAATGAAAAGAAATGCCATCTTGATCAATACGGCTAGAGGTGGTCTTGTCGATGAGGATGCTTTATTTCAATCATTGAAGAATGAGGAGATTTGGGCTGCTGGGCTGGACGTGTTCGAACAGGAGCCAGTTCCAATTGACCATCCATTATTATCCCTGCCGAATGTGGTTACACTGCCTCACATTGGAAGTGCCAGTTTGAAAACAAGAATGAGGATGGCTCATTTAGCTGCCGATAATATGGTGAGTGTATTAACTGGTAATGAAGCAATTACCCCAGTGATTAGCCATAAATAATAAATGTAAAGTACGATACTTGTCTGAAATATTTGTTAAAAAAGGTGGTTGTTTAAAGAGTTGTCAACTCTGTTTCGTCATATAATTATTGGTAATTTTTCCGATATTTAGTTAATAATGAGAAGAAAATTCAATTTTTATAATGGACTCGAGAGACTCGGAGTATCAGTAGATTAATAAATTTGAAGCTATCGAAAGAACTAATTGTATTTTATTTCTGTAAAATTCTTCCTCAAATATGACAAAAATCATATGTTACGATGAATTTGCGAAAGATCGGCAAATTGTCAAAACAGGAGGAAGAAACGATGATGAAGAAAAAAGCAATTCTAACTGTAGCAGCTGCGGCAGCGTTAATGATGTCAAATCCGGTATTAAATAAAGCCCATGCTGCCACTACTAGCCCTTCCGTGCAAGAAAAAGTATATGTATACCAAGGGACAAATATGGATGAGATTAATAGTGTAGTCGAAAAATATCTTGCTAGTTTAGGATTTACATTTTCACAAAATACCGTAAAGCAGCCTGTTCAGACTCAACCAAATTCAACCGTACCAACACAGGAGCCTGCTCAAACGGCGACACCACAGCCTGTGCAGCAACAACCGGTAACTGCGACACCACCAAGTTCAACACCAATTACAAGTTCGTTAAGTGCTTATGAGCAAAAAGTAGTTGATCTGACCAATCAAGAACGGGCAAAAAATGGTTTACCCGCACTTAAAGTGGATGTAACACTTAGCAAAATGGCCCATGAAAAATCCCGTGATATGTCTGCAAATGGCTACTTCAGCCATACAAGCCCGACATACGGTTCACCGTTTGATATGATGAAAAAATACGGCATCACCTATCGATATGCAGGTGAAAACATTGCGATGGGACAGCGAACTCCTGAAGAAGTAGTCAAGGCTTGGATGAATAGTGAAGGTCACCGTAAGAATATCCTTAGCCCGAACTACAACTATATCGGTGTTGGTTATGTATCACAAGGTAATTACTGGACACAGGAATTTATCGGTAAATAATGAAAGCTCGGGGACAATATGTCCCCGAGCTTTTTGTGTCATTCACAACTATCTGCAGCTATCATAGCAATACTCCAGATGATAAATATAAATGAAGTGGTGAGCCTTAGTAGCTGTTTTCTCTTCATTTTTAATTTTTTTAAGGATCGATACAAGGTTTAAACCAAATATAACGCACAAAACGGGCATTATAAACCAGCCTATGATCAGAAATGCAATGATGCAAGATTGTTGATTCTTAAATTCGCCCATAGAAACATTAGATTCGCCCATAAAAGCCCAAAATTCGCTCATTAAACCCCAAGATTCGCTTATAAAACTCAGAAATTCGCCCATTGACGCGAAAAGTCGTTAAATAATCAAAAATATACAAAAACGTAAGTGTAATTTTATACAAAATATCATTTTTAATGAGTTATAACAATGTTAGTTACGGAAACATGCAATAAAAAACAGTACACCTCCTTCTTAAAGAGGTGCACTCCAGTTGGATTTTCATATGTATCAAACAAGTGAGTAAAAGATTTACATATTTAAGGGAGCTACTGTTTAACTAGTGCTCTTCCTAAGTACCGGCTCCACCTACGCCAAATACCATGATAGCCACGCGTGCTATCCCCTCTAATATGAACTATAACGCTAAATTATTAATAAAATATGAACTAGATGTTAATCGTTCATTAACTTTAATAGAGGCATGAACATCAGCCCACATTTTTGCTATCTCGGTTAAGTTCTCCCCATTTTCACATTAAAGTATTGATTTGGATGGGTTGTTCATACCTATAGTTAAACTTCCTGACATAGAAGAACGAACACACTAATATTATTAGGAAGTGTAAGTCATTATTCTTCAATCTTTTAAGAGGGGGTGGAAAATAACGGAACCGAGTGAAAGTGAGCGAATCATAAATCGTTATATTAGGTCCACATTTCAGTCACTAGTTCAGTCTATCATTCCACCCCATTTTAGATATAAAGATTCATTAGGAACGTTTCAAGTGGCTGGAGCACTGGAATTACATGTGTATGAATATGTCATTTGGATATTGGAGCATTCGATTGCCCTCCCGGTAAAAGCGCAATTAAATATAGTAGATAGTAGGACCATGTCGAAAGCTACTGCTGAATTGCTGGACATGGGTGCTACTCAATTAATCCAGACGGGGCAGAAACTTTATCCCCATCATGTAAATACATTTCCTGAGGGCGGTCCCTTCTCATCGCTTTCGCCGATCGACAGGTTAAGGGCTATTACCTTAATAGAACGGCTTGAAATTAATCTTGAAAACTTGCCTATTCCCTACAAAAATAATCCGGGACTTGTTCGAATTATGATGGATGCCCTAAATGAACTCCCTATGTTTGGACATTATTCTGAATGGACAGCTTATGGAACAACACGACTATTTTCTCCTGAGTACAAAAGAGTGGAATATTTTCCACATGGATGGTTCCAGACTCTATACCCTGGTCCATCTTTTGGATATCGTGATTTTCGTGGATTCTTAGCAACCATTCAACACAAGAAGGTGAATGACTAATGGACAATCAGGACGTGATTGTAATTGGTGCAGGCGGCGGGGGAGCCGTAATAGCAAAAGAGCTCGGAGAAATGGGATTAAAGGTTTTGGTTTTAGAAGCAGGCCCCTGGTACGGGAACAAAAAGTGGCCCCATCCAAATGCACAGCCCGGAGCCGAATCCAGTTCGACACCAGCTGATTTGGATATCTTTTTATATAAACAATTGTTGAACAAGTATGAAATGAATATGAATGATTTAGTTTCAGGAAGATATCGGTGGGGCCCGGCGGATCGCAGCCGCCCCCAATGGTTTCGGAATGCTAACCAGAAGGGCATAATTTGGCAATGCTCCGGTGTTGGAGGGACCACCCAGACTTATACGGCTAATTGCCCCCGAGCATATCCAGCCGCAATAGATAATGTCTGGCCCCTATCTTATCGGGAACTTATTCCCTATTATGAAAAGGTTGAAGCGACATTACCGGTCAACTTTGCGGCTACTACGGCAAAGGAAGAATTATTTTATTATGGTGCAAAAAAGGCTGGGTGGAACTTGATTCCTACACTAGATGTGACCGTTCCAGGATATAGGCCGCAGCCTAATGCCATTTTACCTCCCAATGATAACATCACAAATCCAAACTTCTCCGTAGAGGAACTATCCTGGATGGAAGGCTGCACTCTTTCGGGACATTGTATCAACGGTTGTCCTCATGGCCCATCTGTAGATAAAATTGCAAAACGATCCACAAATGTCAGTTATGTTCCGCTTGCTTTACAGACAGGAAATGTCTGTATAAGACCAAACGCCTTTGCTATAAAAATATTAACAGAAAATAACGTTGCTAAAGGGCTTCATGCGGTTGGAGTAAAAATAAGGGACACCTGGACAGGTGAGCAGGAAGAGCTGAGGGCAGAAATCGTAGTGATGGCGTCCGGATGCATTGAAACCCCAAGACTTTGGTTAAATTCAGGACTGCCTGACAATCCATGGGTAGGAAGAGGATTGGTTAATCATTATATGGACTGGATATCCGGGATATTCGATGAAAAGGATTTGATGCCAATATTGGGAACTTCAGAAATTAATCCTTTTGTGGGAAATACATGCGGAGCAAGGATGGACTACCCCGGACTTGGGGCGGTACAGTCGGTTGGTATGAGTCCGGGATTAACTGCTTCCTTTTATGGGGTGAGTGAGTCTGGATACTCTTTCTTAAACCCGCCTAGTATGGACGATCCTTGGGATATTAAGGGGCGACTTTTCGGTAATGATTTAAAAGAAACAATGGACTCCTACCGTCGAACCTTAAATATTTTAGTAACTACTGATGATGAAGTAGATCAGCAAAACGGAATTACTCTCGACCCGGTAGTTAGTGATGAAAATGGACCTGTCCCAGTAGTAACGTATCAGCCTGCCAAACAATCCAGGAGGAAGCGAAGCGAACTGGTGAAAATAGCCGCAGATCTGTTACGAAAAGCGGGGGCAAAAAAAATTATATGGTCAAATTGGCCGGCAGGAATGATGATTCACTTGGAAAGTACGATGCGAATCGGCTTCGTCGTGGATCAACATTGCGAGTCATTACAAGTAAAACGGTTATATATCGCTGACAACAGCGTCCATTATAATAGTTTAGGCGGAGTCAATCCTACCCTTACGACACAGGCATTAGCTACCCGAACAGCAGAAAAACTATTCAATAAGTATTTTAATTAGTATGATTGGAAATCCTACCATCATACTAATCAAAGTTTGGTGGGGTCCTCAAAACATGAAATTATTTGACTTAATACAAGATGTATTTGAACCATTTATGGACGGCGAGAAAAGACCATTAAATGTCATGGAGGTTTCCAACCTATGGTTTTTTCTTTTAGGTACTGAAACGACAATGCGTAATGAAGAAATCGGTTACAATCTTGCACAAGATCCGGAATTAAAACAAATTTTAAAGGATATAAGAGAAACCGTACATATTCCAATTAGAGACGAGCTGAAAGAGTTTCTCATGAAAGAAGGGGTTCCCTTTCCTCAATCGACACCGGAAAAACCTGTGGGAGATTTTAAGAGTATACCCGAGGGTGCTAAATTAGATGATGAAGAAATGGCTAATTTAATGTCTTATAATCTTGCTATGGGGGTTAATTATGCTGCCAAAGGACTTACTGAATCTATTCGGGCAGATGTTGGGTTAATTTTTTCAAAAATTATTTTCAAGAAGACTACTGCGGGCTTAACGGTAAAACAGTATTTGGATCGGCATGAGTGGCTGCGAATTCCGCCTTTTTACAAAGCATAGGTTACTGCTTACAACAATCAGTTAGTTTTTTAGAAAGGCTTCATTTTGATCTGATGCTCTTCCTGAGTATCGGCTCCGCCTACGCCAAATACCATGATAGCCGTTATTTTAAAGGAATCCAGATTTCGGAGTAGTAATCAGGGCCCCAAGGATTACCGGCGAAATAGACTTCTAAATCAGGTGTGCCTGCATGCTTGTAATGACTTGACGGAAACCATTCAGAGTAAATTTGTTTCCATACTTTCTGGATTGCCTCGGGCATTGGGCCGTGAACTTCAAATACGCCCCACATTGAAGGTGGAATCTCGAGATTCAATAAACCTTCTGGCGTGTCACCGTTATGTTCCGTTGCAATCCAGTAATCCATTAATTGCTGCTGCGTGTCTCTTTTATCGACACATACCCCAAGCACCCCATTAATTTCCCCATTATTCAATTGGAGTAATAAATCGTTGGTTCCATCTGCATGAACATCAGCCCACATTTTGGGGATCTCAATTAAGTTTTCACCATTAACACATGATAACTCCCGCTTGATCCCGATAACTTGGAAACTGTCTCTTTCAATAATTTTGTAATTCATCTAATTCATCCTCCTTACATCTATTTGTAATTATAAGTCTTTTTAACAACCAATTTGTTACAAGCAAAAATAATTCATTTTTCTATTTCTCTATATTTTACATACTATCCTGTCAGTCGCGAAAAATAATATAAAAAATAGCAGGGAAGGTAAGAAGATATGTTTTCATTTCGAGGCGATGCGCATAAAGTTTACCTTCGGCTTAACAAAGCCATAAACAACGGTGAATCCACCAAACATATGAGGGAATACATAGAAATTGAAGAGGTTCAAAGACTGTATCAATCACTTGATAGCAGCATGTTGCAATTAATTAATTATCGAATGATCAAGGAAAAGAATGGATCTGGGATCATACCGATTTTTGTTTCTTCTGTCCCATGGCTTTTGTTTCTATTTTCCAAACCATTGATGGACTTCCTTTTCAAGGATGGAAGCATACTTTGGGCAATATTTGGGGTTGCATATTTGATGGTTTTAACTTTAAGTGTCATCCTTCATTTTCGAGAAAAGGCATGGGCTGCATTTCATATGGAAATCATTCAGGATATTTTAAAAGAAAGAAATCACTGAATTCAATAATTTATATCAAAAATGAGGCCTGTCTTTTTTTAGTATGAATATTAATAAAATAGCTAAACTAATATTAAAATCTTTGGGAGGCTATTTATGGGCTTAGTAGTTTTTTTCTTCCTGGCATGGCTGGTTGTATCCCTTTTTGCAGTTATAAAGAAGAAACTATCGTTTGCCGAGAATACATTGATTTTTTTAGTTATTTTAATTGTTAGTATTAACTTTTCTTGGATTGTCATTGAGGAACTAAAGCTAATAAAACGTACTCAAGAGAGTTTGGAATATATGGCCTATCTACTCAATCGTAGTGTAATTACACCATTTCTAATCCTTATTCAGGTAAATCTTCTTCTACGGAGTAAAACGATGATGATGAAAATAATACTAATGGTTTTTGGTGTTTTTCTATTGACGGGTGTAAGTAGTCTCTCTAACTTTTATGACATTATAGAATATAAACATTGGCATTATTGGTATGATGGAATATATTTTTTCATCCTAAATGGTATTGCGATTTTTTCTTATAAATTATTTGCGAGGGTCTCTCGGAATGTGGTGAGTTATTAATGATATTATGGGAAAATTTTGATAAAAATGAGATTTATATCTTAATTTTGCTGGTTGTTTCTTATACTGCATTTTTTCTATTTCCGAAAAGATTACCTACATCGATTACGATTTTATTTTTAGTTTGGGGATTCGCAAGCTCTACTTTGTTTGATTTCACTATCGGCGGTGGATTACTAGATTTTTATAAGGTCAATGATTCTAACGAATATGAGCTTTTTGATTTGCTCAGCTATTTTTTGTTTGCCCCATTCAGCTATTTTTTCGTCTATTTTTATGAAAGATTTAAAATCGGCAGAAAGGCATTTATCATTTATGTGTTTGGGTGGTGCATTGTCGGTTTATTAATGGAAAAAGTCTCCGGCTTTATGGGCCTAACACATTATCAGCATGGTTATAGTATGAAGTATTCATTGATTGTTTTTTTAGTGGTTCAGACAAGCACAGCCCTTTACTATGAATTAATAAAGAAAAAAGAACCATTTTTAGAAAAGTTGAAACAAGGACATTAAGCCGCAGAGAAACTTAACATCAAAAAACCGTCAGGCTCAAAACATGGCTTTGGCGGTTTTTCTCATGAGCAATGTGAGGGTAAATGGAAGAAGGAAAGAAACTCTTCAAAGGCGAAATAGAATGATAGTATTCTTTATAGTGTAAGGATCGGTCAGGTGTCAGGGAATATTTTAGAAAAAGACATTAACATAAAAATGGTAAGAAGTGAGGTCCTGTAGCATAAATGATAAAAGTTAAGTCTAAATGACAAAGGTGATGGGGATGTTTTTTCTATTTTTAACTGCGATGATTATTTGTTTTGTCGTGGGTACTACTTTATTGGTAAAAGGTACAGTAACAGTCGGGGCCATTACCATTGGTGCAGGAATAATACTGTTGCTGGTTATTTTGATTTATTATGGAAAAAAGAAACATCGAAAAAAGAAATACGATTGGACTCCAGACTGTGATTGTATTCCGGATTTTGATGGGGATTGTGGGCCAGATTGTGATTGTGGACCGGATTGTAATTAATCTAATGAGATTGCTAAATATCGTTCCATGTCATCGGATGAAGTCTCGGAGTATAACCATTAAGGGGTATACTCTTCCCTTATGTGCAAGATGTACCGGAATCTTGGCAGGCTATTTATTTTTCCCGTTTTTGTTGATAGCGGGTATACATTTGTCATTATGGCTCGGGCTCCTTTTAAATGTCCCAATGGTTATTGATGGTTGGACACAGAAAAGGAAATATCGGATGAGTAATAATATCTTGAGAGTTACCACAGGTATAATGAGTGGATTTGGGCAAAGCGTCCTGATCGTAACAGGCAGTGATTATATACTATCCATGCTTTTAGGTGGATAAAGTCGAGGGAAACTAACTACGCTTATTAAAAATCGGCTGCCATTGCGGCAGCCGATGGATAGGCTAGACCACGATCCAAAACGACTAGTTAAACGGATAAAACTGATAGGTTAGCACACCAACAATGATTCCTGTGACCAATCCAAAAAATACTTCTGCCGGTTGATGACCTAATAATTCTTTCAGCTTTTCTCTAGACTCTGTTTTCTTTAACTTCGGGTTTTTTAAGGTATCAATTAAAAGATTGAAATCAACTAACAATGTATTTAAAACCTCTGCATGATAGCCTGCATGTCTTCGAACCCCGGTAGCATCATGCATGACAATTAGTGATACGATCACAGAAATTGCAAATTCATTAGAATGAAGTCCAGAAGTTAAACCGATAGCAGTAGTTAATGAAATAATTGTAGCTGTATGAGAACTAGGCATTCCCCCAGTGCTAAACATCAAGTTCCATCTTAATTCTCCTGAAGCAAAATAGTGTATCGGAATTTTTACAAATTGGGCAATAAACATTCCTAAAAGGGCGGCTAAAATGGGGTAGGATAAAAACATATGATCCTCCTAATTTGTGTTTGTACTTATAATATGAATAAAACCCATTACTAATCAAATTTGATTTAATAAGTCCTGGTTGTTTCCGTCCAAATAATCATGAACGAAAAAATTGAAAAACCGTTCCCTTACCTTCTGAGACTTCCACCTCCGCATAAGCACCATTGATGAAGGTGATTTGTGGTGGGAGGTGCCCGCAATCAATATCATAAATAATTGGAATATCAAGCTCATCGGCAAGGTCTTGATAGACATCCTCCACAGTATAGTTTTCGACAGACCTATTCGCTTCACTCCGGCCAAACATCAGGCCTGAACAGTTTTCAATCCACCCAGCTAACCTCATTTGAACCAAGGATCTTCGCAAATCAGGGGTATTCATTTGACAATTCTCTAAATACCAAATGACGGGCTCGCCGTTGATATGTTTTTTTCTAAACTTTTCTACATCACCGAAGGGCGTCCCAATAAGATGTCTGATAATGTCTATACATCCGCCGAGTAATCGACCATGTATCCTAACTGGTCGGTTCCCGACAGTATTCCAGGCAGTATGTTCGGTTAAATGAAAAACACAGGGAGAAGGATTTGTATGCTGCCATTCCTTTTGATACTTTTCAGAGGAATGTTGAATCACAGATTCTCCTTTGTTGGTCGACAAGACCGACTGCCACATGGCTGTCGTTTCATCCATAAATTCCCCACGTAAATCTACAATATTTGTCCCGTGCGCTGTAGCAATACCTGTCTTTAAGGTAATGGCTAGTAATAATTCACTAATATCTGAGTATCCTAATATCCACTTATTTTTTATATTTTCAAAGTCAATATGTTCGAGAGTTTCTATCAATAATTCGCTCCCCACGGCGGAATAAGGATGTCAATTTCATTGTTACACATCATGGTATTAAATTCAGCCGCACGTTTTAGAGCTGGGGCAGATTTTGCCTTGTTTTGAGTCCAAGCTGTTTCCCCACAGTTTACCTTGAATCCTCGTTGTTCCATTCGGCTGCATGCAAGTTTAAGCATTTCATGTAATTGTGGCGGCACCCCTGAAGAGGGTGCGGTTACTCAGATAGTTGCTCCTTTTTTTAAATACGGATAGGTAATCATGATGATCCCTCCAAACGTTTTTACATGATTTTACCAAAATGAATGACACCCTGCTACATTTTAATAAAGAAATTCCTTAGAATGGAATTTTTTCAATAATTATGTGATTATTATAACAACGTCCAAATTAAAGGAGGAATAAATGATGCCAACAAATTTGAAAGACACGACTACATTAAGCAATGGAGTAAAGATGCCATGGGTGGGATTAGGAGTTTTTAAAGTAACCGAAGGGGAAGAGGTTATTCAGTCTGTAAAAGCTGCTATCAATAACGGATACATAAGCATTGATACAGCCGCTATTTATGGGAATGAAGAAGGTGTAGGCCAAGCCATTAAGGATTCTGGCGTTCCCCGTGAGGATTTGTTTATTACAACAAAGCTTTGGAATTCCGAACAGGGATATGAATCAACGTTAAAGGCGTTTGAAACAAGTCTTACTAAGCTTGGACTTGATTACTTAGATCTTTATTTAATTCACTGGCCAGGAAAAGATAAATATAAAGAGACATGGAAGGCGTTTGAAAAGCTTTACAAAGAGGGGCGTGTGCGTGCGATTGGCGTTAGTAACTTCCAAGTTCACCATTTAGAAGATTTAATCAGTTCTGCAGAGATTAAACCGATGGTAAATCAGGTGGAGTTCCATCCGCACTTAACCCAAAAAGAGCTTCTTGCCTTTTGTAAAAATGAAGGTATTCAACTGGAAGCATGGTCACCTTTAAAACAAGGGAAGCTTCTAAATGAACCGGTCCTTGAAGATCTTGCGCATAAATATAATAAATCTGTTGCTCAAGTGATCTTGCGCTGGGATTTACAGCATGGAGTGGTTACGATTCCAAAATCAATCAAAGAACATCGCATTATTGAAAATGCGGATATTTTTGATTTTGAATTATCCACTGAAGATATGGACAAAATTGATGGATTGAATCAAGATAGCCGTGCTGGCTCCCATCCGGATACGATGAGCGTAGGCTTTTAATATTTCAAGCGTCTGCCATTCAGAAATGAATGGCAGACGCTTTTTTTACTCCTACTATCTTATCATTCCTTCCTTTTACTATGTTGAAGTGAATTATAAAAAATAGTACGTATGCTATAATGTTCTATATCTTAATTGGGTATAAACTCAGGAAGGAGCAGGACACGTGAACATCCCATTAAATCAAAAACTCATCAAAGAAATGTGTGGCACTGTCTCCTTCAAACGAGGAGATTATTTTTATCAAACGAATAAAGTGACATTTGAACAATATCGACCTGACCGTTGTCAAGCTACGGTTACAGGTGAGGAAGACTTCCATGTGACAATCGAAGCGGGTGTCAACGATGATATTTTAACGGAATGCAGCTGCCCAAAGCTTGCCTCGTTTACAAAGGATTGTCAGCATATTGCGGCTGTTTTATTGTCCATTTACGAGCACCAGCAGAAAGGAACCATCCCGATGGTTTCCAGTTCAAATAATCAGGATCTTACTAAAGGGTTACTGACACTTTTTACGGATCAGCCTGTCCGCTCAAGTGGTCATCAACTCCATTTTGAAAAAAGAAATGTACTTGATATCGAGTTTACCTGTAAACCCATGGAGGTTGGCAAAGGAAGATACCTATTCGCTATCGAAATGACCGTCGTATCAACTGAGGTGGAAAATATCCGAATGTTTTTGGAGCGGGTAAGTACGGGAAAGACTTACTCACTTTCGAGCTCATTCAAATACGATCCAAATCTCCATTGCTTTCAAAAAGAAACCAATGCCATTCTTGAACAGCTCATCCAAGTACTACGGGATGAAAAGGTTTATGTGGATGTGGTGCCTGACACCAATCAACATCAGATGCTGTTCATTCCATCATCCTCTTGGGAACGGCTGCTTCCGTTGCTCATAAAAATTCCCTATGTGAAGGTGGAATCTGAGGGACATACCTTTCAAGGTCTGCACTTATCAGCCGAATCGCTGCCATTACAGTTTGATTTTACAAAAGCGGAAGGAAACGGTTATCAACTGAAGGTCAAAAACTTGCATCGGATGATTTTCTTAAGTGCCTATCATTCCGTTTTATACGAAGGGAAAGTAAAACAACTAGAAGATCAGGACTATAAACGTCTTTCGGATCTGAAAAAGATGTTGGATGCCTCAGGAACCAATCAAATTCCCATTCCGCAAGAGCAAATCCGCTTTTTTCTGGAAAAAGTGGCGCCAGGGTTAAAAAAATTAGGGCAGGTTACGATTGCAGAAACGATCACGAAGCAATTGATGAACACACCACTCGTGGCCAAACTCTACTTGGATCGTGTCAAAAACCGCTTGCTAGCTGGACTCGAATTTCATTACGAAAATTGGATCATTAATCCATTGGAAAGTAGAGATCTCCCATCTGGCTCTTTAGTAATCCGTGATGTAGAAAAGGAAGATGAAATCCTCCAGCTCTTTGAGGATAGCTCGTTTGCCAAGACAGATGGAGGATATTTTCTTCATAATGAAGAGCTAGAGTATGACTTTCTGACCTATGTCGTCCCAAAGCTCCAAAAGCTCGTCCGAATTTATGCAACGACGGCTGTAAGAAATCGGATTTCCAGAGGGGAATTTCGCCCGCAGGTTAGGGTAAGGATCAAAAAGGAACGAACCAATTGGCTTGAATTTAAATTTGAAATGGATGGCATTCCTGAAGGACAAATACGTGAGGTTTTGTCGGCACTAGAGGAAAAACGGAAATATTATCGTATGCCTAATGGGTCGCTGCTCTCACTTCAGACGAGAGAATTCGATGAAATCCAGCGTTTTCTTTACTCACCACTTGCCAAGAATAAGGATCTCGCCAGTGGTTTGGATTTACCAATTGAGCAGAGTCTTCAACTTCTTGATACGGTTGAGGTTAGTGATGCGTTTAAGTTAGAGGAATCCTTTCGGCAGTTCCTGGATCACCTTCACAATCCAGGCCGGTTGGAGTTCGAGGTGCCAACGAGTTTAGAGCCCATCCTTAAAGATTATCAAAAGCATGGGTTTAAATGGATGAAGACTCTGGCATACTACGGCTTCGGCGGGATACTGGCCGATGATATGGGACTTGGAAAAACGATTCAAAGCATCGCTTTTATTATGTCAGTTCAGTCCGATATCCGTAAAAATAACCAGCCAGCCCTCGTTGTTTGTCCGTCATCCTTGACGTATAACTGGCTAAGTGAAATCAGGAAATTTGCTCCCCAGGTAAAGGCTGCTGTCATTGATGGAACAAAAGCAGAGCGAACCAAGCTTCTGAAGAAAGGGAAGGATGTCGATGTAATGATCATCTCCTACCCTTTACTGCGCCGCGAGATCAGCTGGTTTGAGAAGCAATCCTTTCATACGGTGTTTTTTGATGAAGCGCAAGCCTTTAAAAATCCGTTAACGCAAACAGCCCGTGCAGCAAAGATATTACAGGCCAATCATCGCTTTGCACTTACGGGGACACCCGTAGAAAATTCATTAGAAGAGTTGTGGTCGATTTTTCACGTCGTCTTTCCTGAATTGTTCCTTGGGCTAAAGGAATATAGCAAGCTTTCTAGGAAAAACATTGCACGAAGAATCCGTCCTTTTTTACTGCGCAGGTTGAAGGAGGATGTCCTTGCCGAACTTCCTGGAAAAATGGAATTGATGGAATCTGTTGAACTGTTTCCTGAGCAAAAGAAGCTGTATGCAGCCTATTTGGCAAAACTTAGGCACGACACGTTGAAGCATTTGGACAAGGATACGATTCGAAAGAATCGAATCAAAATCCTAGCGGGTTTGACTCGTTTGCGGCAGATTTGCTGTCATCCAGGCTTGTTTGTCGATGGGTATCAAGGGAATTCAGCGAAATTCGAACAACTCTTGCAGATTGTTGACGAAACAAAGCTTTCTGGAAGAAGGGTGTTAATTTTTTCACAGTTTACGAAAATGCTTGATCTTATTGGCCGAGCGTTGACTGCGAAAGGATTGCCTTATTTTTACCTGGATGGACAGACTCCATCTGAAGAACGAGTTGAAATCTGCGATCGCTTTAATCGCGGTGAACGGGATTTGTTCCTCATTTCCTTGAAAGCAGGAGGAACAGGTCTTAATTTGATGAGTGCGGATACCGTCATTTTATATGACACGTGGTGGAATCCGGCTGTCGAGGAACAAGCAGCCGATCGTGCCCACCGGATGGGCCAGAAAAATATCGTCCAGGTCATCAAGCTGGTTGCCCGAGGGACGATCGAGGAAAAAATGAATGAATTGCAAGATAAAAAGCGACATCTCATCGAAGAAATAATCGATTCTGATGAGAAAGTCATGTCAACTCTTACTGAAGAGGATATCAGGGAGATATTGATGATATAGAAAAAAGGAGCTGCAGCGCAACTCCTTTTTTAATAGCTTTTATGCCCCGATGACATTCAATGATTGACGGAGACCTTCTAAAGCAAATTGCCTGATAAATCTAAAGGCAAATAATGCGATGATCGGTGAAAAGTCAATCGGACCAAGAGGTGGGATAAACCTTCTGAACAAACCTAAATATGGTTCGACAAGCTTGGCAATCCAGATACCAATCTTTGTTGCTTGAAACTTAGGAAACCAGGAACTGAAAATAGATATTAAAATTAACCAATAATAAATCTCAAAAGCATACTGTCCAATCAGTAAAATATTAGAGCCCAATATAGATCTTCCATTCTATAATAATTTTTTAATCGTACAAACCTTACTTATGTATACATATACGATTGAGGTCCAATAAAGTTTCAAAATATTAATAAGGAACTTCCAACCTATTTCTGTTGAAGAGGGTTAAGAACTACTGCGATAAAATCGGCATAGCTGTCGATATGAAAATCTGCTTCAATGTTCCGATTTTGAAAGGCACACGTTTTAATATTTAATTCTCGAGCGGGAATTAAATCTAAGTCACGGTCACCGACGACCAAATCAATATGGTGACTTTTTAGTACATATTCGTAGGAGGAGCTGTGAGGTTTTCTTGTAAAACCTTGTTCCTCAACAGAAACAATCTCTTTAAAGTATTTGTCTAAATGATATTTTTTAAGCAGAAAGATGGTCGATTCCTTATCGCGATGCGTAACAATAATATTGTGATCAACAGAAGATAAGGCTTCATCCAGGTGTTCAAATGGCTTACTTTCCGTTTTTGAATAATAGTTATGTAAGGTTTGATACTCAAGTCTCTGCTTTTCATCTATTCCATAATGTTTAAAGGCCGTTTTGGAATCAATTTTTAGCCACCTTAGCACCTCATCGCGATCAAGGTCTTGCTGGCTTAATTTGATGAATCCAGAGACAAGTGCTGGATAGGTATCAAAAAGAGTGCCGTCGAAATCCCATAGTATGTTAATAAATATCCCTCTTTTCAGAAACATTTTGATTTTACCTTTAAAGAGAGTACCATAAGATTAAATAAAAAAGAAACGATCAGGTCACATGGATGTCTGAAATTTGTTATACTTTTCATGGGAAATGTACATGTTAAAAGATAGAAATGGGGGATAACAATGTCGTTTGATAACTCAAAACTGGGGTTACCATACTTTAGTTTAGAAGCAGCAGCAGTGGACAAGAGTCCGAGTGAAATGGTCATCACAGACCAAACTGGAGAAAACTATTACATAGTCACAAGGGATGTATTTGAGGATGGGTTGCAGCAAAACGGTTATAAGGTTGTTGTAAACGAAGGAGAGTAGTGATACTCTCTTTTTTTCTATAATTTTTTTTAATAAATGCTTCTATTTGGGCTTTATGTTTTTTATTATTGGCGTTAAAGTAGGAAAAGCAGAAATAAAGAGTATAAATTAATACAGGTGTCTGTCATCTGTTCTTTTTACCAATAATGTAAACAAAATAAAGAATGGGAGTAGATAGAATGAGCTATCAGCAAAAAACAAAAGAAACGGATAACAGTGTGATTGAGTTTATTGAAAATGTTGAGAATCCAAAAAAACGTGAGGATGCGTACAAATTAATAGATATATTTACTGAAACAACAGGTTTTGAGGCAAAGATGTGGGGGCCGAGTATTATTGGTTTCGGTTCCTATCATTATAAATATGAATCAGGTCATGAAGGGGATGCCCCTTTAGTTGGCTTTTCACCTCGAAAAGCAAAAATTAGTTTGTATTTTGCACCGGGAGAAACAACAAAGCGTGAGGAATTGCTAAAGGACTTTGGGAAACATACAACTGGAAAAGGGTGTGTATACATCAATAAGGTCGCTGATATTGATATCGATGTATTAAAAGAGCTAATTACCCAATCGGTTCAATTTTTGCAAAAAACCTATCCGAATTCGAAAAGCAGTGAGTAAGTTTGTCTGAAAGAGCGTTCCATTGACCTAAAGGAGAAAAAAGAAGCTCGTGCGGTAAATGAAAGATCGTTTCATTGACCGAAAGGAGAAAAAAGGAGCTCATGCGGTAAATGAAAGATCGTTTCATTGACCGAAGAGAGAAAAAAAGTCCTCATACGGTAAATGAAAAAGCTACTTTTTAAAAACATTTGACGAAGGAGGGGGAATTTCACCATTCTTTTCATCTATTTAAATTCATTTTTTTTCATAAAAAAATTTTTCTTTTTGTTTTACAAGAGTTAATTAATTCTTCATTTGATTAATACAAGGTTCGGTGGACACAATGCTCCCTTAGTATTTAAAAAAATACAGAAGGCTTTCAAAAATAGTTTTAAGCAAAAGCTTCCCACAATTGGAGTGGAAAGCGCTTATTTTTTTTGGGAAGAGGAGCCTTAAAATGGAAACCTGCATGAGAATATCGCTTTACCCAATGAAATTAGCCAATTCCTGTGTAAACTTTTTCTGCTCTTCCCAGAACAAACCATGACCACTGTGTTCAAACCAAACAAGTTTAGAGTTGATAATTCCCTGATGCAAGATTGAAGCCAGCGGTGGCAAACAAATTTGATCATGTTGACCATGAAGAATCAATGTAGGCACCTGAATTCTCTTGATATCTGTAAATAAGGTTTCATCTCTTAAGGAGTTTAGTAAGCCTGCAGTGGAATGCCCTGCTGCTTCAAGTCCTAATTGAAAGAACCAGTCTGAGAAAGGTTTAGTGAGCGCCTGATGGAAGAACATGTTCGTGAAATCAGAGAGCATTTTCGGCCGATCGTTATAAATCTGCCCAAGTAGGACATTGACATCCTTCGCCTCTAATCCAAAAGGAAAGCCTGGCCGCTTTATAAAACTTGGGGCAGCCGCACCAAAAAGGGCTAATTTCGATACCCCAAAGCCCTTATGGCGTTCCATATACCTGATAACAATCGCTCCACCGACAGAATGACCTGCAAGCGTGAAACTCTGTAAACGAAGTGCTTTAACAATTTGGCGAATATCATCAGCAAGTCTATTGTACGAGTACCCTTCCCAAGGTTTATCTGACTTGCCAAATCCTCTTAGATCAATCCCAATACACCGATATCCCATCGCAGGAAGGACATTAAACTGATACTCAAATAATTTATGATTGGCTGGCCAGCCATGGACAAAGAGGATGGTTTTACTACTTTTGCGATTTATATCTTCAACATATATATTAACTTCAGGCGCCACTTTAACGTAATAACCCATTTTTTATCCCTCCTTTGAAAAAGGTATGGAAAAGTCCTTTTATCAATAAGCTATTCATGGATAGCTAGGCTAATACATTCGTGAACATTTGGGTACAAGTTGTAAATTTCTACTTTTTATTTTATTTAATAGTTTAAAATGATAAATGTAGGAGAATGGATCGCACTCTCCTTTATAAAAAAATATATATATGTGAAAATGTGAGCAAACTAACTTTCATACAACATAGAATTTTTTTCTAAAAATAATTATCTGGAGCTGGTTTTTGATATGGAGAAAAAGAAGGTCATCATAATAGGTGGAGGAATCACAGGTTTAGCAACAGCATTCTACTTGCAAAAGGAGATCAAGGAGAGAGCACTGCCGCTTGAAGTCAAGCTATATGAAGCTAGTGACCGTTTTGGCGGTGTGATTCACACGGTGAAGAGGGATGGCTTTATGATTGAAAAAGGTCCCGATTCCATTCTGGCTCGAAAAGCCAGTGCGCTTAAATTAATTAAAGAAGTCGACTTAGAAGACAAAGTGGTCGCGAATACAGCCGGGAAATCTTTTATATACGCTAGAGGAAGGATCCATTCGATGCCTGAGGGAGCATTCATGGGGATCCCAACCCAGGTTACACCATTTGCGCTTTCAGGACTCTTTTCCCCACTAGGAAAACTACGGGCAGCAGGTGATTTTATTTTACCAAAGGGATTGGAAAAGGCAGATCAATCCCTCGGTGAGTTTTTCAGAAGAAGGTTTGGGGATGAAATAGTGGATAACTTAATCGACCCTCTACTGTCAGGGATTTACGCAGGCGATATCGACCGCTTAAGCTTAATGTCATTGTTTCCGATGTTCTATCATATGGAGCAAAAACATCGAAGCCTTGTGCTTGGCTTGAAAAAGACAATGCCAGCCCCACCTAAAACAGCGAAAAAAGAACCTTCCAAAAAAGGAATGTTTATCTCCTTATCAACCGGTCTGGAATCGTTAATTGACGAAGTCGTCAAGCGGATGGATGAGGGGGCTGTTAGCAAAGGAGTCCCTGTTGAAAAAATTGTAAGAAATCAGAACCACTATTCGATTACCTTCGCCAATGGAACGGTTGAACAGGCGGACAGCGTGGTTATTGCGACAGAACATTTCCATGCACAAAAAATGCTTTCTGATTATCCGTTCATGCACACGTTTGATGATATGCCATCCTATTCTGTGGCCAACGTTGCCATGGCATTTCCAAAGTCGGCAATTAAACAGGACATCGAGGGGACGGGCTTTTTAGTGTCGAGAAACAGTGACTTTAGAATAACTGCCTGCACATGGACGCATAAAAAGTGGCCTGGTACGACACCAAAGGATATGGCCTTATTACGCTGTTATGTTGGAAAACCAAATGATCAAGCGGCAGTTGATTTATCAGATGAAGAGATTATTAATATTGCATTACGGGATTTAAATAAGACCATGAACATTACCGATAAACCATTGTTCCATATCATCACAAGATGGAAAAAGGCGATGCCGCAATACAATGTTGGTCATATTGAACGGATGAAGAGTGTGAAGGAATCACTGACTAAGGAATTACCCGGAGTATTTCTAGCTGGAGGTTCCTATGAAGGTGTTGGTATTCCAGACTGTATCGACCAGGGGGAGACGGCAGTTAAAAAGGTACTCGAGTTTTTGAGATAGTCAATAAGATGGAGTAGGGATTCGATATTCCTGCTCTATTTTTTTGACTGGAATCAATAACTTTTAATAGGGAATTTTCCAATAAAATGCCAAAAGAGAGAGGGAGCATACCTCTCTCTTTTTTATTTTTAGAATAACTTCTAATGACTTTTTGTGTAAGCTTTGTTACCAACTTTTTAACTGATTCGAATGTAAAAATGGTATATATGTCAATTTGATTGCGGGTTTTCTGAAAGTAATAACTAATCAATTAATAGGCGCGAAGCCTTGGTATCTATGGTTTTTACTATATCAATATCATAAATGAGAGTAATTCCCACTTAAATATATGTTGTTTAATAGAAGAATTATTATTAAAATAAATAAAGATAGACTGTTTAGTAGATAGAAATTATCATTTTATAAAAAAATTTGAAAGATTGTACTTCTTAGTTGATACCTCTATGTAATCAATTTTTTAATATTATAAAAAAGGGGAAATGCATATGAAGAAGATTAGTTTAGCATGGCAGATTTTCATTGGTCTGACACTTGGTATTATTGTCGGTGCGGTTTTTTACGGAAATCCACATGTGGCAAGCTACCTTCAGCCAATTGGAGATATATTTATTCGCTTAATTAAGATGATTGTTGTCCCAATTGTTATCTCCAGCCTTATTGTTGGTGTTGCTGGCGTTGGTGATATGAAGTCTTTAGGAAAACTGGGCGGGAAAACCCTGCTTTATTTTGAAATCATTACCACGATTGCGATCATTGTTGGACTTCTTGCTGCGAACGTGTTTCAGCCAGGAGATGGCGTTGATAAATCGAAACTTACTAAAACGGACATTAACAGCTATGTAAGTACAGCCGAAAAAACTGAGTCCCATTCTATGATTGACACCGTTGTAAATATTGTTCCGACGAACATCATTCAATCATTAGCTAACGGAGAAATGTTACCGATTATTTTCTTCTCTGTTATGTTTGGACTTGGAGTGGCTGCGATTGGAGAGAAAGGGATACCAATTATTAATTTCTTCCGAGGAACGGCCGATGCGATGTTCTATGTCACAAACCAAATCATGAAGCTCGCACCATTCGGTGTGTTTGCATTAATTGGTGTTACTGTTTCGAAATTTGGAATTACCTCATTAATTCCACTGGGAAAACTGGTCCTGGTTGTATACGGATCCATGTTTTTCTTCATTCTTGTCATCCTTGGATTAGTTGCAAAAATTGCAGGATTCAATATTATCCACCTCATTAAATATTTAAAAGACGAATTAATTTTAGGTTACACGACAGCAAGTTCAGAAACCGTTCTTCCAAAAATTATGGAAAAAATGGAGAAATTAGGCTGTCCTAAATCGATTACATCTTTCGTGATTCCAACAGGATATTCCTTTAATCTAGATGGCTCCACGCTTTACCAAGCGATTGCCGCACTGTTTATTGCGCAAATGTATGGAATTCATATGAGTATTGGACATCAAATTACATTAGTTCTTGTATTGATGTTAACTTCTAAAGGAATTGCCGGGGTACCAGGTGTATCGTTTGTTGTTCTTCTTGCCACTTTGGGAAGCGTAGGTATTCCTGTAGAAGGACTAGCTTTTATTGCCGGAATTGACCGGATTCTTGACATGGCACGTACTTGTGTAAACATTGTCGGAAACTCTTTGGCTGCTATTGTAATTACAAAATGGGAAGGCCATGAGCTTAAAAATTATCAAGAACGTAAGGCAGCGTAAAATAGGGAATACAGGACATCTTCTAAAATGGGAGATGTCCTTTTCATTGGGTTAATGATTCTGAATCTTAAATAAAGTCAGGTAATATTATTGACTTATAAAAGTTTTACATACTAAAATGGATAAAACCGTAAGAAATACTCAATTAATACACTGAGAAAAACTGACTAGAAGCAGGTGGTTAAATGATTATTCGTAATGCTGCAGCGGATGAATTATCATTCATTCGAGAACAAAGAGTAAACTCATATGAAGAACATGCCCAAAACATTCCTGAAGATCATTGGAAGGCTCTTAAACACGCAATCTCGTCCGATGCTGATGCGCAGGAGGATGTGGAACGAATTGTTGCTGAAATTGATGGAAAAATAGTAGGCAGTATTGCCTTGTTTCCTGCAAAAACCGATGCCTACGAAGGATTTGTAGATGAGTTGGAATATCCTGAAATACGAATGCTCGCAGTGACACCGCAAGCTCGAGGCAATGGGGTGGCAAAGGCACTGATTTCAGAATGTATTCGACGAGCGAAAGTGCAAGGCTTTCATTCAATCGGCCTGCATACCGCAGATTTTATGAAAAATGCAATGGGACTATACGGGCGCCTTGGTTTTGAAAGGTTACCGCAATTCGATTTTGAACCTGCGGATGACGGAATCATTGTGAAAGCGTATCGACTTACTTTTGAATAGTACTTTATTGTTTTCAAAAGCTGGTACTAGAAATTATTTTGTAAAACCCACTTGACAGGTAGGGAAAGTCAGAATAAAATGTAAATAATTCAAATAGATTCAGAGAACGATTAATTTAATATTAAGCTGATTGGAAAACCAAAGGCTTATACTCTTATTTAGGGGTATAAGTCTTTTTTTATTCGAAGGGGGACTAATCATGATCTATCCGATTAGTAAGTGCAGTCCACATTGTTGTCAGTCATTTTGTATTTATTCAGGTTTATGTAGATGAATAGAATCAAAGGTTCTTTTTTTAGACCATAAAACCAAGTATTCTTATGTGATATTAGGAGTTTAAGGGAGGATGACAATATGGCAATTGTGGATCAAGCAAAAGCAAACTATATTTTATCGACACTAAAGGGGATGGAGTATGGTTCTATGGTCATAACCGTTCATGACGGTACGATCACTCAAATTGATAAGACAGAGAAAACACGATTTGCACAAAATAAGAAAACATCTAAATAACAATGATGCATTGCAAAAAGTGACCACACTTATTATTGGATTTATTTTTAAAAAAAATATAGCCGATCAGTCTACTGAAGGCTACTTATTTTCTAGACCCATGCGAAAGATGATTGTTGTTCATCGGACTTATCTTAACTCCGAAAACAACCGACCTTTAAGCGATAGTCCTAAAAATAGGTAGCCTTTTTTGTTAAAAAAAAGGAGGAAATCAAAATGAAACTAGCTTACAAATTCACAACCGTACTTATTCTTATCGCACTTATTCTAGCAGGGTGCAGCAGTCAGTCTAGTAATCAAAGCACTGAGAAAAAAGATGAGGGAACCAAACAAGAGGCCGCGAAACCAAAAGAACCTGTCCAATTATTAAATGTTTCATATGACCCAACCCGAGAACTTTATGAAGAGTTTAACGGAGAATTCGCTAAGTATTGGGAAAAGGAAAAAGGTCAGAAGGTAACCATTCAACAGTCACATGGTGGCTCTGGGAAGCAAGGACGTGCTGTCATCGATGGACTTGAGGCAGATGTTGTTACGCTGGCATTGGCCTATGACATTGATGAGATTGCAAACTTAGGCGGCTTACTTTCGAAGGATTGGCAAAAGAACCTGAAGGATAACTCGACCCCGTATACGTCAACGATTGTGTTTCTAGTTAAAAAGGGCAACCCAAAAGGGATTAAGGATTGGGACGATCTAACGAAAAAGGGCACTTCCGTCATTACCCCGAATCCGAAGACTTCAGGCGGAGCCAGATGGAATTACTTAGCGGCATGGGCATACGCAAAAGATAAATTTAATGGGGATGAAACGAAAATTAAGAAGTTTATGAGCCAACTGTATAAAAATGTCGAAGTTTTAGATTCTGGTGCACGCGGAGCAACCACCACTTTCGTTGAACGAGGCATTGGTGATGTTTTAATAGCATGGGAGAATGAAGCATTCTTAACACTTAATGAATTAGGAAAAGACAAGTTTGAGATTATCGTCCCATCCATAAGTATTCTTGCCGAACCGCCAGTTGCCGTGGTCGATAAGAACGTCGAGAAAAAGGGAACTAAAGAGGTAGCTGAGGCCTATTTGAATTATTTATACAGTGATGTAGGACAGGAAATTATCGCTAAGAATTATTATCGCCCGCGTAATCAAGAGATTCTTGACAAGTATGCAGATGTCTTTCCAAAAATTAATTTAGTCACAATTGACAAAGATTTTGGTGGATGGAAAAAAGCACAAGAGACGCACTTTAATGATGGCGGGACGTTTGATCAGATTTACCAGCCATAGTAAGTAGTTCAGTTAGATGGGTGTCCTAAATCGTTACGATTTGGGATGCCCTACATGTATCTTATCCGGAAGGGGTCAACCTCATGGCACGATTAGCAAGTTTAAAAATGAAAAGAAATAGTGTACTGCCGGGATTCGGCCTTTCACTCGGATTTACGATGTTTTATATAAGCATCCTTGTCATTCTGCCATTATCCATGATATTTATTAATTCGATGACCGTCGAGTGGTCGAAAATTTGGGGGACGATTTCTGATCCGAGGGTGGTTGCCTCCTATAAACTGAGTTTTGGTGCCGCCTTTTTCGCCGCTTTTATTAATGTTATTTTTGGCGTACTAATCGCATGGGTGCTGGTACGTTATCAGTTTCTTGGTAGAAGAATCATTGATGGGCTAGTTGATTTGCCGTTTGCCTTACCAACAGCGATTGCCGGGATTGCCTTAACGACTTTGTATACGGAAAATGGCTGGGTTGGGCAGTTTTTAAGTTTTAAAGTGGCATTTACTCCGCTCGGTATTACATTAGCATTAACATTTATCGGGCTGCCCTTTGTGGTGCGCACCGTTCAGCCCGTCCTGCAAAGCTTGGAAAAAGAAATCGAAGAAGCATCAGCTAGTTTAGGTGCAAACCGTTCGCAAACATTTGTTAAAGTTATTTTTCCAGAAATCCTGCCAGCTGCTCTAACGGGGTTCGCGCTTGCCTTTGCCCGGGCGCTTGGGGAATATGGCTCGGTCGTCTTTATTGCAGGGAATATGCCGATGAAGACAGAAATTACTCCGCTGCTAATCATGACCAAGTTAGAACAATATGATTACGCCGGTGCTACGGCGATAGCAGCTGTTATGTTGATTTTTTCCTTCACGATTCTACTTATTATTAACGTATTGCAGTGGTGGACGAATAGGAAATTTATTTAGAGATTACTAGTTTTAGAGGAGGTTTTATCTGTTTCCAAAACAAACCACCTGGCTTCGCAAACAAACTTGGTATTTCCGCAAACAAACATCTGTAACAAAGCGAAATATTTGAAAAATTGGCTGTTTGCATCAGGATTGTTGTTCTTGCTAGTGTAAAATTACACCTTATCAGGTAGCTTATAAAATTTATCAGCGGAAAATGACCTTTTATCAGCGAAACTAAGTCATATATCAGCGAAAATGACCTTTTATCAGCGAAACTAAGTCATATATCAGCGAATCAAATTTTAGCAAACAAAAAAGGATCGATTTTTTGACCCAGAAGGAGGTACCCATGGCAGGAAATGTTCCAATCCAATATTCCAGTACACCGCTTCAAACTACAACCCGCAATTCAGAACCGCGACTCGTACGCTGGTTGCTAATCACACTTGCATTAGCATTTTTAGGTTTGTTTTTGGTATTACCGTTGGTTGCCATTTTTATAAAAGCCTTTGATAAGGGTATAGCCGTTTTCCTAGAGGCCGTTAGCAATCCAGATGCGTTATCTGCAATCAAGTTAACGTTGATCATTACCTTGATTACCGTGCCACTTAACGCCATCTTTGGTGTGGCAGCCGCCTGGGCCGTAACCAAGTTCAATTTTAAGGGAAAAAGTCTTTTGATTACGATTATTGATCTGCCATTTGCCATCTCACCAGTCATCGCCGGATTGGTGTTTGTTCTATTATTTAGTGCGCATGGCTTATTTGGACAATGGTTAATCGACCATAATATCAAAATTATTTTCGCAGTACCCGGAATCGCAGTGGCCACACTTTTAGTGACGCTGCCCTTTGTCGCCCGGGAACTCATTCCATTAATGCAAACGCAGGGAACGGCCGATGAGGAAGCATCCTTGACACTGGGGGCGAGCGGCTGGAAGACATTCCTTTTGGTAACTCTGCCGAATATTAAATGGGGATTATTATATGGGATTATTCTCTGTAGTGCCCGAGCAATTGGGGAGTTTGGAGCTGTTTCAGTCGTTTCAGGACATATCCGAGGAATGACAAATACGATGCCGCTCCATATTGAAATTTTATACAATGAATATCAATTTTCCGCGGCATTTGCGGTTGCTTCCTTAATGTCATTTTTCGCCATCATCACCTTGGTTGTAAAAAATGTCATTGAATGGAAAGCAAAAAAATCATTTGAACCTGGAGAAGGAGTTCACTAAGATGAGCATTCAAATTCAAAATATCTCAAAATCATTTGGAAACTTTCAAGCCCTTGATCAAATTAATCTTGATATTCAAACAGGGGAGCTCGTCGCTCTTCTTGGTCCGTCTGGTTCTGGGAAAACATCACTGCTAAGAATCATCGCAGGCTTAGAAGGTGCGAATCAGGGAGCCATTTTGTTCGGGGAAGAAGACATGACCCATATCAGTACAAAGGAACGGAAAGTAGGATTTGTCTTCCAGCATTATGCCTTGTTTCGTCATATGACTGTTTTTGAAAATGTGGCCTATGGATTAAAAGTCCGGCCAAGGAAAACGCGTCCTTCCAAAACCGAAATAAAAGAAAAGGTTATGGAATTACTAAAGCTAGTAAAATTAGAAGCCTTTGCCGAACGGTATCCTTCCCATTTGTCAGGCGGCCAGCGTCAGCGGGTTGCACTAGCCAGGGCATTAGCGGTTGAGCCTAAGGTTCTCCTGTTAGATGAACCATTTGGTGCATTAGATGCCAAGGTCCGGAAAGATCTTCGCAGATGGCTAAGAAAGCTCCATGATGATTACCAGATTACGAGCATTTTTGTGACGCACGACCAAGAGGAAGCGCTGGATGTTGCCGACCGAGTTGTCGTGATGAATGAAGGGAAGATTGAGCAAATCGGTACGCCAGAGGAAGTATATGAAAATCCAAATAGTCCTTTTGTTTATCACTTTTTAGGAAATGTTAATTTATTTAAAGGGCGCCTCCATAAAGGGAAATTACGACACGGTAATTTCGAAGTCGATGCACCCGAATTCTCCGCAACAGAGAATACCGAGGCAGTCGGTTACGTTCGACCGCATGATATAAGTATCGAAAGAGAGGCTAGCCTGGATTCAGTTACTGCAAAAATTAATTATATTCATTTAGTCGGAGCGACCGTCCAACTTGAACTGATTCGAAAAGATAATGGCGAGTACCTAGAAGTGGAATTAAGAAAAGAGCAATTTCGAAGCCTTGATCTAAAAACAGGTGAAGAAGTGTATGTAAAACCAAAACAATTAAAGGTTTTTATTCCTGCGGATTATTCCATTTAAAAAAGAAAACCAAAGGCCTATACTCATTTACGAGTATAGGCCTTTGTTCGTTCAGATCATCTAAAAAATTTTAATTCCAGTCCGTATGAAAGACTCCTTCCATATCAGTTCGCTCATACGTATGGGCACCGAAATAATCACGTTGTGCCTGTAAAAGGCTGGCATTTGAACGGCCGTTTCGGTAACTATCGAAATAAGAAAGGGAAGTACTTAAACATGGAAAGGCGATACCAGAATTTATACCCTCGCATACCATTTTCCTCAGTCCTGATTGATACTCTTTTGTTTTTTCAGCGAAAAATGGTGCGATTAATAAATTCTTCAGATTTACCTGATTCTGATAAGCTTCACTGATTACGTTTAAAAACTCGGCCCGAATAATACAGCCGCCCCGGAATATAAGTGCAATCTCTTCTAATGGTAAATTCCAGTCATATAGATCAGAAGCCATTTTATATTGTGTAAAACCTTGGGCATAGGCGCAAACTTTCCCCATATATAATGCTTGTCTAACGTACTCAATCCATAAACTCTTATCTAAAGCCTGCTGGTCCACTCCGGGTCCTGCTAATATACCTTCTGCGATGCCCCGTTCCTCTTTTAATGAAGATACATACCGGGCGAACAATGACTCGGTAATGATTGAAAGGGGGATGCCGTTATCTATCGCTTGCATGCTTGTCCATTTACCTGTTCCTTTTTGCCCTACTTTATCAAGGATGACATCAATCAATGGTAAGCCGGTTTTTTCATCTTTTTTCATTAAAATTTCCGCCGTGATTTCGATTAGGTAACTTTTCAGTTCACCCTGATTCCAAGTTCCAAAGATATCAGCAATTTCATTCACAGATAACTGTAACCTATCCCTTAAAAAGGTATAGGCTTCGGCGATCAATTGCATATCTGCATACTCAATTCCGTTATGGACCATTTTCACATAATGTCCTGCACCTTTTGGACCAATATATGTGCAACATGGAGTCCCGTCGACTTGGGCTGCTATTTTTGTAAGAATGGGAGCAACTTTTGCATAAGCTTCTTTATCTCCGCCGGGCATGATGGACGGGCCATTTAATGCGCCTACTTCACCTCCGGAAATACCAATCCCTAAATAATCGATACCTTTAATTTTCAAATCATCATATCTTTGGGCAGTATCTTCGTAATGGGAGTTGCCGCCGTCCATGATCATATCACCTTGCTCAAGAAAAGGAACTAACGAAGAAATCACAGAATCTATCGCTGCACCAGCTGTGACCATAAGAAAGATCTTTCTTGGGGTTTCTAAGGACTGAACAAAACTTTGCACGTCATAGTACGGATCGATCGATTGATTTTCAATTCTATGTAAAAGTTTATCTGTTAAATCTCTGGTGTAATTATAGACCGCTACTTTTTCCCCTTTGTTCGCCATGTTTAAGGCGATGTTGCTGCCCATTACACCTAAACCAATAACTCCAATTGTATTGTTCATTAACTTCCTTCTCCTTTTTTATAGGCTTTGTTAAACTTGGCTGTTGATTTCCACTCCAGGCGCTTCGCTCCAATCAACTTGGGCCATAAAATCAACAATGACCTTAATACAGACTTTTTATAAAAATAAAAGGCAGTAAATCCGCCGCTTTAATACTTAGTGGATTCTAAGTATAAGAGGGGGGATCCTGCCCTTTAGATAACTAAGCAGCAGCAGATGAATAAAGTTTCTGCTGCTGGTCACGATTATTAAACGAATAAACTTAGTAATAGAATAAATGCTAATCCGCATACGGAAATAATTGTCTCAAGTAGTGTCCATGTTGCGAATGTTTCTTTCATGCTTAAACCAAAATATTCTTTGAACATCCAGAAACCTGCATCATTAACGTGTGATGCAATTAAGCTGCCTGCTCCTGTTGCAAGAACAACTAGTGCAAGGTTAACGTCTGATTGACCCAACATTGGGATAACTAAACCAGCAGTAGTTAATGCGGCAACCGTTGCAGACCCTAAGGCAATCCGTAAAATGGCAGCGATAATCCATGCAAGTAAAATCGGTGATAGGGAAGTTCCTTTGAATAACTCGGCTACATAGTCACCTACACCGCCATTAATTAAAACTTGTTTGAAGGCACCGCCGCCTCCAATGATTAAGAGCATCATACCAATGTGTAAAATCGCTGTTGAACAAGAATCCATTACTTCTTTGATCGGAATTTTTCTTGCCAATCCCATGGTATAGATGGCAACTAATAAAGAGATCAACATAGCAGTAGAGGCACCGCCAATAAAACGGATAATTGCGAGTAAAGTATTATCTTCAAAGCCCATTGTTTTTTGAAGCAAAGTAATAATTGTAGCGATTGACATTAAAATAACAGGAAGCATTGCGGTAAATACGCTGATACCAAAACTAGGTGTGTCTTCAAGTTTAAATGTTTTTTGTTCGCCTAGAGAGGCAATGTTACCAGTTTTTGTGAATGAAGCAGGCACCAATTTTTTAGCAAGCTTTGTAAAAAGAGGTCCAGCGATAATGGCAGTTGGAATAGAAATAATAATTCCATAGAGTAATACCTCACCAAGATTGGCACCATATTCCCCAGCGATGACAGTTGGTCCCGGGTGTGGTGGCAAGAAGCCGTGTGTTACGGATAATGCTGTTGCCATCGGAATCCCAAGATATAAAATGGAAACTTTTAATTGTCTTGAAATGGCAAATACGATTGGAATTAATAACACGAGTCCTACTTCAAAGAATAAAGCAATACCAATGATGAATGAGGATACGACAACAGCCCACTGAATATTTTTTTCTCCAAATTTGTTGACAAGGGTCATCGCAATTCGTTGTGCGCCCCCAGAATCTGCAATTAACCTACCTAGCATCGCTCCGAGTCCGAAGATTAATGCTAAATGACCAAGTGTTCCACCTAATCCAGCTTCAATGGTTGTGACGACATCATCTAGTTTCATTCCAAGTGCTAAAGCTACACCGAACGAGACAATGATGAGTGAGACAAAAGTGTTTAATTTTAAGCCCATGATTAAAATAAGTAATGCGATAATTCCAATGGCTACAATGACCAACGGCATAATAATTCCTCCAAAAAATTCGTGATATTTTTTTAAAATAAGTGCAAGTAAGCAGCCAAGCGGCTTGTGGCAGCCGCTAAATGGAGACTTACGTTTTTCTAATAATACTTCGTTGATAGTTGGCAATTCGTGTATAGTCTTCTTCTAATACTCTCGATAAATTAATAAAGATCGGCAATAATTGTCTATACTCTCTTGCAGCCTCTTCTTTAGGTGTATGTTTATAGGTACTGCCAATCATTTCAGAAACGACTTCAAAGGATTCGATTTTCCCAGTAGCATATAGACCTAAGATACAAGCACCGAGACAAGAACTTTCGTAGCTTTCTGGAACGACTACATCCAGGTCAAAAATATCAGACATCATTTGACGCCAAACTTCTGACCTTGCGAAGCCACCAGTTGCCTGGATTCGAGTCACTGGTCCTTCCATACATTCAACTAATGCTAAAAATACGGTGTATAAATTGTAAATAACACCTTCGAGCGCAGATCGAATCATATGTTCCTTCTTATGTGCCATCGTTAAGCCGAAAAAGGATCCACGCACGTCTGGATTCCATAAGGGAGCACGTTCACCAGCAAGATATGGATGGAATAACAATCCATCGGACCCCGGTTTTACACCTTCTGCAATTTTGGTTAATACTTCATATGGATCAATTCCTAGTCTTTTCGCGGTTTCTACCTCTGAAGCTGCAAACTCATCCTTAATCCAGCGAAAGACCATCCCGCCATTGTTTACAGGTCCGCCAATGACCCAATGTTTTTCCGTTAATGCGTAGCAAAAGATTCTTCCTTTTTCATCGGTTTGCGGCTGGTCAATGATGGTACGAATTGCCCCGCTTGTCCCAATGGTTACGGCAATCTCACCTTTTCGAATCGCATTTACACCAAGATTGGAAAGCACGCCATCACTTGCACCAATTACAAAAGGAGTTAGAGGATCAATGCCCATTTGTTTTGCTAATCCTGGATTACAGTTAGTAAAAATCTCGGTGGTTGGCACGAGCTTAGATAATTGCTCACGTGATATACCAGCGATTTCTATTGCTTCCTTATCCCAATCTAATTCTTTGAGATTCATCATGCACATGGCAGATGCAAGAGAATAATCGACAACATACTGGTCAAAGAACTTTTTAAATATATATTCCTTTATTCCAATATATTTTTTTGCTTTTTCGGCTATCTCTGGGCGTTCATTCACAATCCAAGTAATTTTGCTTAATGGTGACATCGGGTGAATAGGTGTTCCTGTTCGTCTGTATACTTCATGCCCGTTTAATTCATTTTTTATTTTATGTGCCCAGGCTTCACTGCGGTTATCTGCCCAAGTAATACAAGGTGTCAGCGGTTGGTCATTTTCATCCATGGCAATGAGGCTATGCATCGCACTGCTAAATGAGATGAATGAAATCTCTTTTTGAGGATGTTGTTTCATAATCCTCGAAATGGCTTGTACCACAGCCATAAAGATCTCTTCTGGGTCTTGTTCGGCTGTCGAAATATCAGGAGTATAGAGTGGGTAACCGATATTTTCTTGTTGGATGACTTCGCCTTTTTCGCTAAATAAAACAGCTTTTGTGCTTGTTGTACCGATGTCTAACCCTAACATATAGCTTGTCATTATTCTTGCACAACTCCTTTATTAAGCATTAGTTGAGACCTCCAAAGGTCTTCTACTTTTCCTTGAACATCATCAAAGTTTTGATGCAATGATAGAATCATCAGGTCTCTATTTTTCGCATTGATCGCATCAATATAAAGTTGATGATTATCCACAATGCGTGGAAAGTCATCGTATTTTTCCTCGAAGCGGGACCTCATCGCTAAAAGGATTAAAGATTCCATTACAGGTTTTGCATTATTCCAGATCATCGTGATGTAGGAATGATTAATCGCTCGAATAATTGTTTCATGGAATAAAACATCTTGATATGAAAACTCATCGGCATCATGATATTTGATGGCAATTTTCATCATCTCAAGTATTTTACTCAGTTCCTTAACTAACTCTTTAGTGTCTAATTTTACAAGCCGTTCATATACAAATGTTTCTATCATTAATCGGACATCATAAATTTCTACTATTTCTTTAATTGTGAAACCAATTACAACGGCACCCATTCTTTCTAAACGGATCAAATTTTCTGACGAAAGAGTTTTTAATGCTTCCCGAATAGGGGAACGGCTCACTTCAAAGTCGGCAGCTAATTTATTTTCTGAAAGGGTGGTACCGCTTTCAATAAGGCCAGAAATTATTTGCATTCTAAGTTCACAGGTAACACGTTCACCAGCAGAAGCTTTTAAAAGCCATTTTGCGGGATATAAGAATTCCTTTGATTCTGTCATTGATTCACCCTCTTGTTATACGAGTATACTTGTATACAAGTATTATAGGATACATATTAAAAAATGCAAGCGCTTTTTTTAATTTAGTCATGACAACGCAGGAAGGTGTATTCATTATTCTTAGCGAATTTAATAAAAATAATCTAAAAAAGGCCCATTATATATAGGACACTTGAAGAAGAGGCAATATTACTGATGTATAAATGAATACATATGTTGAAAATATTGGCAGTTTTTTTAGGAGGAAATTAAGATGAGTATTTTTCTTAAACAAGTTTTTGTTGGTTTACCGAAAACGGTTGGAAATAAAGAGGCAAAGAATCCTATGGATCGAGAATGGACAAGCGCCATTTTTAAAGAGTCGATTGAAGGACCTGTCTGGGTCGGAAAAACGGGTTTAGCTGGTGATGGACAATGGGATTTGGAACATCATGGCGGGCCGGAAAAAGCTGTATTTGCTTATGGATTTGAAAATTACACCCATTGGCAAAAGGAACTAGGGATATCTGAGATCACATCCGGTGCAATGGGGGAGAACCTCGTCATGGAACAAATAAATGAGGAGGAGATTTCTATTGGTGATACTTTCCAGATTGGCGGGGCAGTCGTACAGGTATCGCAGCCAAGGCAGCCATGCTGGAAACCAGCCCGCCGTTTTAAAGTTAAAAACTTGGCGCTGTTATTACAAAATACGGGCAGAACCGGCTGGTACTTTCGAGTGTTAACAGAGGGTTTTGTTGAAGAGGGGCAGACGTTTACTTTGGTTGACCGACCATATCCACAATGGACCATTCAAAAGTGCAATCAAATTATCCATGCTAAGAAACAAAAAATGGAGGAAATGCGTGAACTTTCCCAATGTGAATTGCTTGCACCAGGGATGAGAACCACGCTAGAGAAACGAATAGAAATGAGGGAAACACCGGATATCAGAAATAGGGTGTTTGGACCAAATGAATAATTGCTAATTATCCTTCCTTTCAAAAAAGCTGTAATATATAATTTTACAGCTTTTTTATATGTGATCTTTAGAGAGGACCCTAGACAATCTTTTATCAACAATCCCCGTAAGCATGGTCAGCAATAAAGCTAAACCTACATAGTACGGCTGGTCCCACCATACCAAACTATGAAGGATTCCAAATTCGATCAGAACTTGGTTCACCGCATACATAAGTAATCCTGCTAAGATATATTTGCTCCACTTCATTTTCCAGTTAAGTTTACTCATTAGACAATAAAACAGACTATCACATAAATAGAAAATAGCTGCTAAAGCAATCGAATCCCGTCCAGAATCTTCAAACCACCCAGGGGTGTATATTCGATTCGAGAAAAAGATGATCGGAAGTATATGGGCACTGCAAGATATGGTGCCAATAATTAAATAAAGCATCCAATTATGCTTGAACCCTTTGGAGGGTCGTAAAATCCATTTATAATAAATCTTAGCTGTAGCAAAATAAAAAGGGAGCCCCAGTCCCGTATACGCTAACCTCCACCAATTATGAGAATAGATATGGAGCTTTAAAAATAACCATTCAATCCCGACAAATAATCCAGAAAATAAAACCATCCAAATCCAACCTAAATGAAACGTTGCTATTAAGGTGGCAACGATGGGTAAAGAAAAGGCATTTGAGACAAATGCCCCCAAATTGTTGTCATAGAAAGTATTATGCTGGATAAAATTAGGGTTGTATTTATAGCATCCTAAGAAATTAAAGATGATGGTCTCAATAATAAATCCCATACCAATCATGGTTAATAATAGGAATAGAGTTTGCGTATTTCTTTTTTTGAATAGTATAAAACAAAATAAACTAGTGCTGAAAACCAGTAAAGCATAATACCAATATGAATTATGCATATTATTCACTCCGATAATAGCTGGATTTAGATAGTTTGTTCCTAATAATGAAAATTATGCAATTCCTACCATTACGTAAAAAACCACTATGGAGAGGGTCCCCTAGCGGTTTAATGGAAGGTATCCAGGAATTTTTAGGTGGACACAAGATTTAAACAGGTGCTATTCGATAAAGAATGGGAACCTTTTAAGATCTGCAAAAAGAATTACCTTGATGTCTCCTCAAAAGTTACCTTAAGGACCTTTTCGGTCTCCTTATTAAATTCTATATTGATATAAACACCGAATTCCCTATTGTTTTCTTTTAACCAAAGCTTGAACCTTTCGGTGGAGGTTTGTGGTTCACTCGTTCTTCCAACGTGTAGATAATCAATTATTTTTGCATGCGGATACTTTTCATGTGTTTTTTGTAGGGCTAATGTACCCCACTTAGCATAGGGGGGAATCGGTTTATGTTGTGCATTTGCTGTATGAATTGAGGTCAGTGGATATACACTTTCTGAGATAAAAAGTAAGCTTATATATAAACTAATCAGGATCTTTTTCACGTAATTACCCTCTTTGTTTTTGCTTATAGCATTTCATTTCGAGCAAAAACTTATGTAGGTTTTTGTAAATCATTGTGTTTGTTAACTATCAACACAAAAAATGATGCTATTCAAACCTCAGAGGAGTTATGAATGAAGGTAAGTGAAAAAAAACAAAATGGATTAAAGAGAGGGGATTATTTTGAAAATTAAATTACTGGATGCATCTGATGCAGAGAGATATTGGAAGTTAAGACTAGAAGCACTAAAACAAAATCCTGAAGCATTTTTAACAAGTTATGAGGATGCCATAAAAAGAGAAAATCCCATTGACCAAGTTGCCCATAACTTTACCACAGAAGGAAACTTTACGTTTGGTGCATTTGATGATGAAGAACTAATCGGAGTAGTCACCTTACTTCAAGAAAGTGCCGAGAAAATACGGCATCGAGCAAATATTTTTGCGATGTATGTCACGCCCAAGAAACAAGGACTAGGCGTAGGTAAGGCATTAATGGTAGAGGCGATCAATAAAGCTAAAACGATGGAAGAGATTGAAAAAATTAATTTATCCGTGATGGCAAGCAATGAAAGGGCGAAAAATCTTTATACCCAATTAGGTTTTAAAGTGTATGGATTTGAAGAAAATGCCCTTAAAGTGAACGGAATTCATTATAATGATGAACATATGGTTCTGCATTTGAAATCAGGGAAGAGAGATTCGAGCCTTAAAGGTGAAAATATCTATATTAGACCATTTTCCACAGAAGATGCACAAGCACTCCTTACATTGCAAACTGTAAACCGTAGTTTTTTCGAACAGTTTTCGATGGAACGAAATGACGATTTTTATACGGTCGAATCTCAATTGAACCGGATAAATATATATGAAGAAGATAGTAAAAATGATCAGACCTATACGTTTGGAATTTTTAAAAATGATGGTATCTTAATTGGTACTATTAATCTATTTCAAGTACTAAGAGGCTCGCTTCAAAGTGCGTTCATCGGTTATTTTTTAGATGAAAAGCACAATGGGAAGGGCTTCACAACTGAAGCGGCTAAACTACTGGTGAAATATGCATTCAATAAATTGAAATTACACCGTATAGAAGCCGGAGTCATGCCTCATAATATTGGTTCCATTCGAGTGTTAGAAAAGTCCGGATTTCATAAAGAAGGAATCGCTTTGAAAAATGTAAGGATCAACGGAAAATGGGAAGACCATCAAGTTTTGGCGATTATTAATCCGAATGACTAATATTATTTCCGTGAAAAGGAAGGTCCCAAAAATGAATATAGTTGAAAAAGCGCTGCAGATAGCGAGTAAAAGTCATCGAAACCAATGCAGAAAGAATACCGACATCCCTTATATCACGCACCCGGTTACCGTCGGGATGATGTTAATGAAAGCAGGGTACGATGATGACATCATCGCAGCGGGAATATTGCATGATACGGTTGAAGATACAGAACTTACTTTAAAAGATATTGAGCGGGAATTTGGACCAAGAATTGCTAGGATTGTGGAAGGATGTTCTGAACCCAATAAATCCCTCCCCTGGAAGGAACGGAAGGAACATACAATTGAGTTTTTAAAGACAGCATCAGAGGAAATTCGTGTTGTTGCCTGTGCCGATAAATTACATAACATTCGCTCCATAATAAAGGATTATGAGCAGCAGGGGGATGCTGTGTGGAACATATTTAACGCCGGCAAGGAACAGCAAGCGTGGTACTACACAAATATTGTTGACAGTCTCCGTCACCAGTCATCGTTCCCATTACTAAAGGAATTAGAAGTTGAAGTAAATCTACTTTTTAAAAAATAATGTCGATAAGACTCGAATCGGAAGGAGAGGACCTTGGTAAAGGAACTCTTTTTTTCGATTATGTTATAATAAAGTTACAAAAGTAAATTACTTTAATAAGTGTATATTATGATAGGGGGCAAAGGTGAATGGATAATAAACTAATTATGCCAACTGAAATGTCGATAAAAGATAAAAAACATAATGTAAAGGGTAATATAATAAGGGCAGCTGTATTTACACGAAGCAAAGTAATCGAGGTTATGACCGCTGACCAGGAAAGATATTATCTTATTTATTATAAAAATTCCCTAATATATGGGGAGAAGCTTGATCGAATTGAAGAAGGAACATTTATAGATAAAGCATTTCATGAAGGTATTATTATTGAATCCCCGCATCCGCTCTTAAGTGCATTAATTCCCCTCGTAAACGTCACTATTCCGAATAAAAATAACCTTTTTTCTCAATTACAAATCCATTATTCACTTCAGGAAATGGTCTACATTCTGACAACACTTGACTCGTTTTTTCAAAAAGAACAGCTGATTAAGATCATCGACAAAGTATTCTACCACTTTAGAAGAAACGGAAAATTTATGAAATCCTTTCAAATCATTCAAATGTTAGCTGATTTTGCACCGACATTAAAATCTGCACAAGAACGTTTGGCCTCTCTCGAATTTAGTTCATACAACCATTTTTACCATTCCTCGAGTTTACCTGTAATCCAAATGAAGGACCCTCTATATGTTGAATTATATTGCTTCAAAAATCGAACCAATCCAGATGAACGAATATTATTAGAAGAAATAGTGAGTAAACAAGACGATTTAGTTGAGTTATTACTATGGTTAGAAAATGCAGGGAAATCCAAAGAGGCTAAATCGATTGAAAAGTATACGAGTATTGCGTTGCGCTTTGTGACGATGGAAGAATGGATGCTGATATTGGCTCAACTCAACATCAATCCGTTTCATGTACTGCCTGATTCAAAATCTATTATCAAAAAAATGCTTAAAGATGGTAATTATGAAAAAGCTGCCTTATGCATATTAGATTTTATCGATGACATGCCCGCCTCCTACGATGCTATACTCCTTTTAATATGGGAAAATTCTGACCCGAGCTTTGTCATAGAACATTTAGACGAATTTATTAAATTGTTGCAGCACCTGCCACATGCTGAAAAGACCAGGCAATTTGAACAAAAGGTGTTTCAATTTGCTGAAATCCTTCTTAAAGAGCATGATCTTAAAACTGTTCATGAAAAACTTATCCCTATTCAAAAGGTAATCCCGGATTTAGATGTGATTAGAAAAATTAGTGAAATGGTAAATTTATTAGAAGATCCCGATCGGATGATGGAATTGGGTGATTATTATGCGGAGTTTAAACAATTCGATCAAGCGATCGATTGCTTCTTCTGGGAAATGGAGCTGCAGCCGCAAAATCCTTCTCCCGTACGAAAAATCAGCAAAATGTATCAATCTAAAGGGATGGTAAAAGAGGCTTCAGCCTATCAAAAACTTTTCGCTCAATTAAAAAGTAATCAAGAAACTGGATGACCCGCCCTCATCCGCGTAACTAGTCGCATAAGCTAAGGTCATCAGAGTAGACTTCTGATGACCTTTTGTGGTTACTATACCTTTAATCATAAAAACTAAATTCTGTTTTTAACATCCTCTCTTATTCGTTCGATAATATTCTCGGATAAATTCGCAGGCAAGGATGTCCCATTCTTAAAAACCCAAGCATTTACTAGTTCAAGGTCTCCTTTTTTAAAGGTAATACTATAATCTTGATCTTCGTATGTAAAATCAGCTGTCACTTCTTCTTGGTCATAAGCTTCCTCATCAATAATCATATTAAATATTTCATATGGTTTCACGGTTATGCTCCTTTGTATCTTTATTGTATGTAAATAGGGTTAACTTTAAAAATATGTTTATTCAATGGTAGCCACAAAAACTACTATATTTCACTTTAATATATTAAATAAGAATATGATAAAATGGGGATGGGAGCGAATGGAGGTTGGCAGCAATTGATTACTTTCTATAAAATCCTTGTATGTATACATATTTTTTCAGCCATCTTGGGGATGGGTCCAGGTTTCATATTAACGACAGTGGTCAAATCTGGGAAAAACATGACCGAATTAAGACATTCATATAGGATTAGACATAAGTTACATATATTTGTAATGGTTGGCGGCACGCTTTTATTAATCACAGGGTTGAGCATGGGGTTCATCAATCCGAGCCTGTTTCGGATGGGATGGTATGTCACCAGTCTCTTTCTCTTTTTGGCTGCACTAGCAATTGGACCACTCGTTTTATCACCTAGGTCAAAACCAGTTAAAGCCCTTTTAGCATCGCACAAAGGAGAAGAAATTCCCGAAGAATATTGGAGTTTATCAAAAATTCTATTTCGATTTGAAAACCTAGAAAATGTGATCTTTCTCATCATCATCGCCCTGATGATTTTCAAGCCATTCTAAAAAGGTGTCAGGCACCACTCGTAGACAAATGTCCACGAACGGTGCCTGACACCTTTTTATTTATGTCGTTTAAGTTTACCTCTTAGCTTGGAATAGGACTGCTTTTAACGTGGAAGATGAGAATAAGCTAATCGGATGGGCTTTCAGTTGAAGTACATTGATAAGCTTTCCGTATACCTTTTGATTGCTTTCACAGGCTAAAATCACTCGTTTTACATACCACTTCAGTAATGGCAGGCCAAACGGTTTTGCACCGTCGGTATGGGTGAAGCGAAAGTCTTCAGTTAAAGCAATTAACCATGGGACATCTATGATTTTACTGAAGCTTCGATGAGTATTTTTCGAAATTTGTGAAATTTTATTTTTATTTAACGCTTTTTGAAGTTCCTTTTTCAGAGCAATCGCCTCAAGTGCAGCGATGCTCATCCCCTGACCAAAAACAGGATCAATACGGCAAAAGGCATCCCCACTAACAATTAGTCCATTTGGGAAGCGTTGTAACTTCTCATAATGAAAGCGGCGTAAGGCTGGAAACCGATAAACACTGACATCCGTCTCAGGTGTTCCATTTTTAATTGCTTCATATACATCAGGTTGTTCAAGGCTTTTGGCATAGTTTATAAATTCCTCTAACGTGCTAGGGGGTGATTCCACGCCATAGCCAAGTAATGTCACCATCCAGCGCTGATTTTCAATTGGGGAAATACTCCCTCCACGATTTTGTCTAGGCGGATTAGGGTAAACCAATAAATTACCCCAGTCTTTATTTTTGGAGGAAAGCGAGCTGTAGATGCGACTGGCATAGAAAAGGTTTACTTTTACTTCGGTTTTTTGGGGGGCATCGAAACCTAATTGTCTGAGCCAATTAGTTGAATTTGACCCAGCCCCTGTAGCATCCACAACCAAATTAGCGTTAAGTGGAACGGCTGCTTCTCCATCTTTTTGAATTTCTACTCCTATGATACTGGTAGAATCACTATTTATCAGCATCCTTTTCGCTTTGGCACCATATAAAAAGCTTATATTTGGAATCATCTCGAGCCTGCGCTGGATATGCCATTCAAGGAAGGGTCTGCTTTGCTGGATAATTGATATCCCGGCATGATATTTCACCTTCCAGCTCCCATGATGATTCCAAGCAAGCTCACTGGTGAAATCTGATTTTACTGAGCCATCTGCGATTAGTTCATCGACAATCCCTGGAAAAAGTTCAGTGAGAATCTCCTCACCACTTTTCAAAAGAGCGTGGCCGTGTGTCCCTTGTGGCACTCCGGTTCTAGTCAAATGTTTTTCGCGCTTTTGGTCCTTTTCTATAATTAACACTTCTTCAAAAAAGTCGGACAGGATGCGCGCAGCCAATAAACCAGCAATACTTCCGCCGATAACAAGTGCTCTTTTTCCTAAAAAACTATTTGTTGTTGACATTCCTAGCAAACCTCCGATAATACTATTTGCACGATATAATTAATGGTTAGTATTATATCATTTTTTTATGGCCCCTATGAGTTTAGAATGTGGAGGATTTACCTAAACTAACAGGGAAGTAAAGAGAAAATCGGATTAGAGGGAGATTGGTGTGTTTGATAGATTATAAAATTAGTACATATGAGGAAGCAGTCCAGGTCGTTAAGGAAGTTGGTTTACTTCCATTGTCGCCGCTCATTCCTCACTATCCTTCACTTGATAGGATTACATCCAAAGAACATTGGTATTCGGGTTCAGAATTTGACCCATGGTTATGGAGGGCGCAGTTCCCTGTTGATGGTGTGGCAGCCTACGGAAAGTTTGTTAAGAAGAAATCAGTTTTAATTTCCCGCGAGTTCCTTCCATTAGTAAGTGCGATATTGGGGTCACAGTATTCAGTGGCTAAACGTTACAATGACGGTCTTGTTTCTAGAGAAGCCTTAGAATTATTTACTTTGATTAGTGAGGAAGAAGGCATAGACACAAGAGTATTAAGGGCCAAAGCAGGCATGAAAGACAAAGAAAAGAAAAAGGTGTTTGATAACGCATTGTTGGAATTACAGGGGTCTATGGATATTGTTGTTTCAGGGACAAAGGAGAAAACGAATGTTTCGGGCGAGAAAAACGGCTGGAGCAGTACATCCTTCGAAACCCTTGCCTTTTGGTCAAAAAATAACCACGTGGATCAAAGAAAAATAGAAATGGACGAAGCAAAACATGAGCTGAAAAACCATTTTGAGCTGTTATGCGGTCCCGAGTCCATGAAAGCATTAGTAAAGATTTTTAAGCTTTAGGTTAATTTCATTGATTTACATTTTATGACAAACTTCGCTCTTGATTCTTAGAGTAGAATAAAGTAGTATGGAAACTACGATATTCGAAAGGGTGACCATAAAGCCAATGATTCACTAAACCTATTAAAAGAAAAAAATTCGGATCATCATACGAACATATTTCTGGATAGGGTTAGTGCGGGCTTTTATAGACAAAAGGGAGTTGAAGGTACTTGGTGTACTGTGCCCTTTTGTTGTAAAGTACCTCCTGTCCAGATAAATGGATAAGGAGGTTTTTTTATGGAAGAAGCAAAATCAAACATTACCATGGGGGACTTATTTAGAAATCGAGTGATACGTACCATCTTGCTCTCGACATTATTTTTACAAATCGGTATTTGGGTACGTAACTACTCCATATTGTTATTTGTTATTGAGCAGACAAATGAAGATCCGGTTGCGGTATCGCTTATTTCTGTTGCAGAATTCGCGCCTATTTTTCTATTTTCCTTTATTGGAGGCACCTTTGCAGACAGATGGCGTCCGAAACGGACAATGATATGGTGTGACTTCCTTAGCGCGCTGTCTATCTTTATTGTATTGTTAACACTAGTATTTGGGGGCTGGAAAGTTATTTTCTTCGCCACACTTGTATCATCGATTCTTTCACAGTTTTCACAGCCTTCTGGAATGAAACTGTTCAAGCTTCATGTACAGGAAGAACTTATTCAAATGGGTATGTCGATGTACCAAACGGTGTTTGCTTTGTTTATGATTTTAGGGCCGATTATCGGTACGTTTGTTTACCAGCATTACGGCATTAGTGCAGCGATTGCCATTATGGGGATTGCCTTTATGCTATCGGCAGCGATTCTATTTATGCTTCCACCTGACCGGGAAAGCGAAGAAAATGCTGTAAAAACCACACTTATGGAGGAAATGAAGGAAGGCTTCCGTTATGTTTGGAACAGCCGGGCACTGACTTTGCTGGGTGGCTGTTTTGCAGCAGCAGGTTTAGGTCTGGGGCTAACGCAGCCACTTTCCGTTTTCCTCATTACGGAACAACTTAGTTTACCTAAAGAGATGCTGCAATGGTTGATGGCAGCGTTTGGAGCAGGGATGATTTTAGGTGGAGGTCTCACGATGGGGTTAGCGAAAAAGACTCCTCCGCAAATCTTGCTTGCAATTGGAATGAGCGCCAGTGCTCTTGGATTTTTTGTAATGGGGCTATCAGAGCAGTTATGGCTGACATTGACTGCGCAATTTATTAGCGGCTTGTTTATGCCCTGTATTCACATTGGAATTAATACGATGATTTTGAAAAATACAGATGAAGCTTTTATTGGTCGAGTCAATGGCATTTTAAACCCAATGTTTATGGGGACTATGGTAATGACCATGAGTGCGAGCGGATGGTTGAAGAAAACAACTTCGCTTGTCGCGATGTACGAAGCGTCAGCCCTACTCTTTATAGTGGGTGTAATTATCCTCATTCCACTCTTCAAGCGTTCGGTTAGTATGTTGAAAAAGAGTGAGGAAGTATAAGTTTTAAAGCTGCTCTGTTTTTAGAGCAGCTTTTTTAGGTTTCGTACTATATTACCTCAATCACTAATGGTAGAGTAATTACTACTTGAGTTCCCTCATTTGGATTACTCATTATAGAAATTTTCCCTCCATAGGAGTCGATAATTCGTTTGCACACTGTTAAACCTAGTCCAGATCCATCTTTCTTTAATGTGAAGAATGGGTTAAATGCTTGGCTAATTTGATCTTTCTGCATCCCAACTCCATTATCAGTCACTGTAATCAAACAATTATCTAATTGTTTATCAAGCGTAATAGAAAATTTTCCTCCATAAGGCATTGCTTGTAGGGAGTTTTTTGTTAAATTAAGAATGACTTGCTTTAACTGATCCTTGACACAAGAAACAAGCAGTTCTTCTGAATGATAATCAACGGTTAATACCACATTCATATAATTGGCTTCCGAATGAATAATCGGCTCAATCTCAGCTACTATGGAATTAGCATTATAAGTTTTAAGTGTGTGGGCAGTCGGTTTTCCGAGAACAAGCAATTCACTAACAATCACATTGATTCGATCGATCTCCATTTGAATCACTTCGAAATAGGATTGAGTTTTCTTATCTTGATATTCCTCACTTAAAAGTTTTACTAACCCTTTTATTCCGGTTAATGGATTCCGTATTTCATGGGCCGTACTAGCCGCGAGTTTTCCGATTAATTCTAATTTATGAAGTTCAGTTTGTTCATTTTCTTTTTTTATCTTCCTTTTTAAAAGAAAATATTGGGCCGATAAAAATATGATATTTGAAATTGTAAGAAAGATGATTAGGTATTTTAAAAAGGGTTTCCAAAAAGCGAGGTTATTTTCAGACCTAACTAAGACTGATATTGTTAAAGGTATTTTCGCTATCTTCATACTGGATTTTATAGAACTCTCTTCAGGAACGGATCCTGCTGTTAGTAAAATATGATCAGAACCATCTGTGACGATGACCATCTCATCTTTAACATGGTTTTTAATGGCTGCTTTTATTTCGTCTATACGCAAACTGGCAACGAGAACTCCCTGTAATTGGCCATGGTTGATAATGGGAGTAGCAATGGAAATGATTTTCCTTCCTGTAACCCTGCCTATATGTACTTCTGAAAAACTTGTTTTCTCTGTTTTGATTGCTTGCTGAAAATAAGGTTGATCGCTTACATTGATATTTTTTGAATTTGTATTCGTGCTAATTAATAAGTCTCCATTTGCATTTGTCCAAAAAAAACCTGAAAGGCGAAGATCTTTACCCATTGTTTCCCGAAGTAAATTTTCCACATCATTTAGGTTATTTTTCTGATATTTAATAGAAGTAGCGAGCATTTCTAATCTGCCAACCGTTTCTCCAAGTAAATTTTCAATGTTCTGTGTGTGAAAGTCGGCATATTCTTGTGCTTTGTATTGATTTTGATCTTCCAAAAATTTAACTTGGTGCTGTGCTAAGACCGTACTGATTGCTACAGTTGGGATCAATGTGAGAAGTAGATATAATAGAAATTTATTCTTCAGGATCGATGTAAAACTTCGAATGACAACCAAGTGGAATCTACTCCTCAAAATTTGTTTATCATTATTCTACTATTTTTTTATGCGCTGAAGTATACCCTACCCATTATTTTGTGATTAAATGAGTAAATTATATTCATGTAAGTGTTGAATCGTTAATAGTTTGGATCTGTTATACTTGGCTGTTGATTTCCGCTCCAATCAACATGTGCCAAATCAACAATGAGCTTTAACCTAGCCAATAGTTTAAGAAACCGCAAATGAAGGAATAAGGGATAAAAATTCTGTTAAATCCTGTATATTTATCATAAATGTTCTCTTTATGTGGATTCTAATACCAAATGGTATGTATAATCCGAATTTATATAAAAGAACAGAGGCGATTCTATGGAAGATAAAATAAAAATGCGATTAACGGCTGCCGAAATGTCAACATTATGGAGCCAATATTTGAGTGACACACTTGCGGTTTGTGTGTCCAGTTATTTTATAGAGAAGGTGGAAGACGAGGAAGTACGTCCCATCATTGAATTTACACTGGATGTAGCTAAAGGCAACATAACGATTATGCAGGAACTGTTTAAAAAGGAGAATTTCCCTGTCCCGATTGGCTTTACGGATCAAGATGTAATCCAAAAGCCCCAAAACTATTTTCAGACACTTTTGTTTTAATGTTTTTTCGAAATATGTCTATTCTTGCAATGGCTGCAAGTAGTGCAGCATTAGGATTGGTGACACGGGCAGATATCGTTGATTTTCATAAACGTATATTAAATTGTGCGGTTAAGTTGCAGGATCTGACAAGGGATCTCATGTTGGAACAAGGTACATATATCAGACCTCCCTACATTTCAATACCTGACAAGGTTGATTTTGTGAAACGGGATCATTTTTTAGCTGGCTTTTTCGGTCATAAAAGGGCGATTACTTCAGTGGAAGTCACGCATTTGTTTTTAAATATCCAAACAAATATGATTGGAAAGGCACTAATAACAGGGTATGCACAGATTGCACAGGATCAAGAAGTGAAAGGATTTTTGGTAAGAGGAATGCAAATTGCGCAACAACATGCAGAGCTATTTAGTGAGATTTTAATAAAAGAGGATCTTCCCGCTCCTATGAATTGGGATTCAGCTGTTACCGACTCAACTGTAACTGTTTTTTCAGATAAATTAATTATGTTTAATGTTTCATCAATGATTGCAGCTGGGATTGGAAATTACGGGATGGCCATCGCTGCAAGTCCAAGAAGGGATATTGCGCTAAAGTATGCGGCGTTGCTTCCGGAAATCACTCTGTATGCGGAAGCAGGAGCGAAGATTATGATCAAGCATGGGTGGATGGAGGAACCTCCTCAAGCAGATGATCGGGAAGAAATCATTAAGGGCTAGGAGACTAAGTTTAAGTTACTATATTCAACTATTTTTTCGAAAACCGTCATTTTTTAAATGTCGGTTTTTTTCTTATTTTACTTAAACCGCATATAAAGATACAGCTTGATACTACTGAAGTTACTAAAATAAAAAATTTGAAACTTTTGGACCATCAGGATTTCACCATTTATTCCTCCAAAAAAATAATCAAATAAATTTTCCCAACGCAAAAATGAACTTAGCGTTGGGATTTTTAATAGAATAGATGATATTTTCGCTGGTGCCTGACACCATGGCCCACACTTTTTCCCAATTATCCTAAAAGATCCATCGTGTTATGATTATTTTGAAAATTCTTACAGAATGATCATTAGGAGGCGGTTGAAGATGAAAAAGAGAACTTCACTTGTACTAGCTTTGGGATTAACGATGGGGTCTGTGCTACCGATTACTGCTGCAGCAAAAACTATTCCGTACAATGTTACCGTTACGAAAGACGCGGCGCAGTTCGGTAAGGATGCAAAGGTTAACTGGAAGAAAGGACAAACTGTACCATCTTTTGTCCATGGGAAACTATCGAACAAAGTTTATAAAGACATAGATGGGATTAAGCAATTTTTAAAAGAAAATAAAGCACTTTATCAGTTAGATACAGCTAAAGATTTAACATTACTCGATGTTGAGACGGACGGGCTAGGCAGCACGCACTATAATTTTATTCAATCGATTCAGGGGATTCCGGTGGATGGGGCGAAGTTTAAGGTCCATACCGATAAAAATGGAATCGTAACGGCAGTCAATGGTGATGTGTTCCCAGAAGCATCATCTTATTTCAAAGGGGCCCTGAAAGCCCAGCTATCCAAGGACACTGCCCTTGATAAGTCTTGGAAATCTATAAAAGTAACCAAAGAGGAAACCATCACGAATGCTGAAGCAGGTCCTACTGGCAAAAAAATAGAAGATACCGTTGAAAAGGCGGAATTAGTTGTTTATAAAAATGGTAATGAATTTAATCTGGCTTACAAAACAAATCTGCAATTTATTCAGCCATATCCTGCAAACTGGGTGGTCTATGTGGATGCCGTAAATGGTAATATCTTAAATTCTTATAATGCGGTAGCTGATGGAACAGGGGTCGGTGTTCTAGGGGATACGAAAACGCTTAACACCTATTATTCGAGCGGTACTTACTATTTATATGATACTACCAAACCGATGACAGGAGTTATTGAAACATTAACGGCGGTAAATAGATCCCGGTTACCCGGCAATTATTCTGTTGACCCCGATAATAATTTTAACGCAACGTCACAACGAGCCGATGTAGATGCCCACTACTATGCGGGTGTCGTCTATGATTATTATAAAAATACGTTTAATAGAAACAGTTTTGATAATAAGGGAGCGACTCTTCGCTCAACCGTCCACTATGGCAGAAATTACAACAATGCGTTCTGGAATGGGGCGCAAATGGTGTATGGAGATGGGGATGGAACAACCTTCCGTTCATTGTCAGGTGCCCTTGATGTCGTTGCCCATGAATTAACACATGCAGTAACAGAAAGAACAGCTGGGTTAGAGTATCAGTATCAGTCAGGTGCATTAAATGAGTCCATTTCTGATACGTTCGGAGTATTCCTTGATAAAGGGGATTACTTAATGGGTGAGGATGTGTACACGCCAAATAAAGCTGGCGATGCTCTTCGCAGTCTTTCAAACCCTGGTCTTTATGGACAACCGGAGAATATGAGCGGTTACGTGAATACTACTTCGGATAATGGAGGAGTTCACACGAACAGTGGTATTCCGAACAAAGCAGCCTATTTAACGATTTCAAGTCTGGGTACAGCTGTCGCTGAAAAAATCTACTATCGAGCACTCACAGTTTATTTAGCTCCACAAAGTGATTTTAGTGATGCACGCGCGGCTCTTCTTGCAGCTGCATCTGATTTGTATGGCTCAAGCAGCACACAGTACAATGCCGTTAAATCTGCTTGGACACAAGTAGGAGTAAACTAGACCATTAACTATTTCCAATGTCAGTCGTCACATAATGTGATGGCTGACATTTTTATGGGCAAAAAAAATAGATTGGTGTCAGCACCAATCAAAATTATGGGAAGTTTTAAGAAATGAGTTCTTTGAACCATTTCCTAATTAAGTTACCTTTATATTAAATTAAACATGTGTAGAACTTAGGGGGAACTTGTGTGGAAGTTGTGAAGATGGAAATATCCAAAAGTCCCGTTTAATTGAATAGTTTTTGTTTTAAAGGAAAAAACTATGTAGAAATAAGTGGTTAAGGGGATTATTTGTTATGGGAGCATTTAAGGAAAAATTGACATCTGCTGAAATGGGAAAACTCTGGGTCACATATATGGGGAATTCCATGTCCAAACGTTATCTTATGTACTATCTTCAACATGTTGAGGATCAAGATATCAAAAAAATTGTAGAAAACGCACTGAATATATGTGAATCCATATTACAAGAAATAAAAAAGATCTTTATTGAAGAAAGCTTTCCTGTGCCAATTGGATTTACAGATGAGGACGTAAACTTAAATACCCCAAGGTTATTTTCTGATGAGTTTTATCTGCATTACTTAAAGTATGCGGGTAAAGCAGGACTAAGCATTTATTCAATTGCGGTACCAATAATGACAAGAGAAGATATTAGGGACTTCTTTATCAATACCCTTAATTCTACAGTTAAACTAATAAATGAGGTCAATAATGCTCTAATGGCTAAGGGTTATTTAATTAAGCCACCACTTATTCCTACCCCAGAAAAAGTCGATTTTATAAAAAAACAAAATTATCTAAATGGTTTTTTTGGGGATGTGAGACCGCTCCATGCTCTAGAAATTACACATCTTTACTTAAATATTGAAAATAACGTAACAAGCAAAGCTTTATTAATTGGCTTTAGCCAGGTCGCCAAGAATGAGCAAATTAAGGAATTTTTTATTAGAGGAAAAGAAATGACAAACAAACATATAGTAAATTGTTCACAACATCTAAATAAAGAAAATTTGCCTGCTCTACCTCTTTTAGATCATTTAGTAAGCACTTCTACTATTTCACCATTTTCAGATAAATTAATGTTAGCTCATAAAGTCGACATGTTTTCCATGAAAATAAGAGCTTATGGGAACGGGATGTCTCTTAACGGTAGACACGATATAGGTGGAATGTATGCACGGTTTGTAAAGGATGTCGGGCTTTATGTCGAGGATGCAGCTAATATAATGATTGACCATGGTTGGATGGAACAGCCACCAGAAGCGGCTGACCGAGATCACTTAGCTTCAAACTAGCAGTAGCTGCTAGCTTTCAGGTGAAACTGGAGAGAGTTTTAGGCAAAAAAATAGATTGGTGTCAGCACCAATCAAAATTATGGGAAGTTTTAAGAAATGAGCTCTTTGAACCATTTCCATATTAACTTGACTTAATAATAAGAGAAACATATGTAGAAATTAAGGTGAACTTGTGTGGAAGTTGTGAAGATTTAAAATGTCCCTAATTATTTAAGATGGTCTGCGCCCATCAAAGGATTAAAAGAATAATGATCGCACCTGCTACTAGATTAGTAGCGGGTTTTGTTTTAGAACAAGCAGAATTAATGTTATGATTACAATATTGCTTTCGGAGTTGATTCGTAAGTCAAGATATTGTCTAAAATATTTATATAGGATAAAAAACAGATGGGATGACACGATGAATAAAGAAGTCAGTCTTAAGGTGAAAACAAAGTTTGTAAATAAATTTAAAAGCGGCTATCCACTTATTTCTAAGGAATCCATCATAAATTTGAACGACCTCGTAGAAGAGGGGTCCATTGTTAAATTGGTCGATGAAAGAAATATATTTATTGCCAAAGGCTATTATGGTAAGCAAAATAAGGGCCTTGGCTGGGTGATGAGCAGAAAAGAAAATGACTCTTTTGATCAACGTTTTTTTGAGAAAATGCTTAAAGAAGCGATTAAGGAAAGAGAATCATTTTATCAAAGTTCAGAAACTACCGCGTTTCGAGTGTTTAATGGTGAAGGGGATGGAATCGGTGGTTTGACGATTGATTACTTTGCTGGCTATTATTTGTTAACCTGGTACAGCAAGGGTATCTATCATTTTCGAGACTATATCTTTCAAGCTTTAAAGGAACTGGTTGAATTCCAGGGGATTTATCAGAAAAAACGTTTTGATGAAAAAGGCCAATACATCGAGGAAGATGACTTTGTCGCAGGTGAAAGAGGTCAGTTCCCTCTTATTGTCAAAGAAAATGGCGTCAACTTTGCAATATATTTAAATGAAAGTGCCATGGTCGGGGTGTTTTTAGACCAACGGGATGTAAGGCGCACAATCCGAGATGTGTATGCAAACGGTAAGACAGTTTTAAATACTTTCTCTTATACTGGGGCTTTTTCCGTGTTTGCAGCTCTAGGGGGAGCAACGAAAACAACAAGTGTAGACCTGGCCAATCGGAGTAAGAGTAAAACGATTGAGCAGTTTAGTTTAAATGGTGTGGACCATGAAACACAAGCAATTATTGTTGAGGATGTATTCAAGTACTTTAAATATGCAGTCAAGAAACAGTTGAAGTTTGATATGGTCATCCTTGATCCGCCGAGCTTTGCCCGGTCAAAGAAATTTGTCTTTAGTGCGGAAAAGGACTACAAGAATCTTCTAATCGAAGCGATTGCCATAACTGCGGACAATGGAACCATTGTTGCATCCACAAACAGCAGCGCTTTTGGGATGGATAAATTCAAGAGCTTTATCGATGCTGCCTTTAAAGAATCTGGCAGCCGCTACAAACAATTGGAAGAATTTTCACTTCCCGTCGATTTCAAAACCGTCAAAGAATTTCCAGAAGGGGACTACTTGAAGGTAGTATTTATTAAAAAAATAAGATAAGAATGGTGCCTGACACCCATATGCAATGAAATGTGGGGGAGGGCCTTTTTTTATTTTCCAGGGTGTTGTAAATCCCATTTTTGCAATATAATAGAGGGAAGATGTTCACGAAATTGTCAAAAATGCTACTTTCGTAACTTACATAAATTAAAAAATAATCATTTCTGGGGGGAAACGATATGATTAGAGCGGCTATTGCTGGTGTTGTTGGTTTTGTGCTTATTTTTATCGAGTCGATGATTGTGATGAAGCTAAAAGGTCTTGAAACGATTGAATTTGGCGGGTTGGCTCCCTTCATTAATGTCTGGGCTATGAATTTCTTTTTCATGTTTGCCATCCTTACACAGGTAACCAATTGGTATATGAACAAAGAAAGTTTAAAAGAAGATAAAAGCTTTTAGGATTAAAAAAAAGCGACGCATCTGGTAGGAAAACCAAGACTGCGTCGCTTTTTGTTTGGATTAAACATTATGTTTTACAGCTTTATTCCCTTTAAATGCAGTGTTACGAATGAATGGGATAACCCAACGGTCAAGACCGATGCGGCCCGCATTATAGCCAGAGAATAGGATGATCGCTCCTAGGAAAAGATCTGTTGGAATATGTGACACAGTTCCTGCTAAGAAAAATGAAAAGTTCATTACAAGTCCAAAGAACATAGCAGCAGTTGTTAAACATCCAAGAATAAGTCCAAGTCCGATTAAGAATTCACCTAGTGGGACGATCGTGTTAAAAATATCAACGTTTGGTAACGCGAAATGCTTTAAGAAATCAACATACCAGCCATAAACCATCGCACCGTCTGGACCTTTCACTGGATTGGCGATTGCCCCTTTTAGATAGCCAGAAGCATCAAAACCGCCTGATAATTTGTGGAACCCAGCTGTTATCCAAGAATACCCCATATATAAGCGAAGAACTGTTAAAATTCCAGCGGCAACTTTGTTTTCTCTTAACCAATTTACTATCATGTGAAACACTCCTTGTTAATTTATTTTTATTTGTTTGTTTGTTTGTTTGTTTGTTCGTTAACTACAACTTTACTATACCAAACTTATTTTGAAATTAGGGCAAATTGTTCACTGTTTCACATATTTGTAAAAAAGTTATGAACAAATTTCAAACGAACAAGATCCTTCACCAGACTCTTGGAGAGTTTTGTATAAAAGGGAGCTTATCAAAGACATTCCCCTTGCTTACTTGCATTAAACGTTATGCTTTACAGTTTTACTACCTTTAAATGCAGTGTTACGAATGAATGGGATAACCCAACGGTCAAGACCGATGCGACCAGCGTTATAGCCTGAGAAAAGAATAATTGCTCCTAGGAAAAGATCTGTTGGAATATGTGACACGGTTCCTGCTAAGAAAAATGAAAAGTTCATTACAAGTCCAAAGAACATAGCAGCAGTTGTTAAACATCCAAGAATAAGTCCAAGTCCGATTAAGAATTCACCTAGTGGGACGATCGTGTTAAAAATATCAACGTTTGGTAACGCGAAATGCTTTAAGAAATCAACATACCAGCCATAAACCATCGCACCGTCTGGACCTTTCACTGGATTAGCGATTGCCCCTTTTAGATAGCCAGAAGCATCAAAACCGCCTGATAATTTGTGGAACCCAGCTGTAATCCAAGAATACCCCATATATAAGCGAAGAACTGTTAAAATTCCAGCGGCAACTTTGTTTTCTCTTAACCAATTTACTACCATGTGAAACACTCCTTGTTAATTTATTTTAGTTGTTTGTTTGTTCGTTAACTACATTTTTACTATACCAAACTTATTTTGAAATTAGGGTAAATTGTTCACTATTTCACATATTCGTAAAAAAGTTGTGAACATTTTATTGCAGGGCCATGAACTCCATTACTTCCTAATTAATAAGAAAAATGCTTGGAGATGCTCCAAGCATTTTTACGTCATTCTGCGTGTGAATTAACCTAAATATTTTTCTAAAGGGTTCCAGTAATTCGCTCCCCATCCTGCTGCAAGATGTTCTCCTTCAGCATCAGGAAAACCAATGTGGTCGAAAACCAAAAGGGTTTTTGAGTCTTGTTCTTTTAGCTCAAACTTAGCAATAGAATAAACTCCCTCTGGCCAGTTCGCTACTCGCCAAGCTTGTACAATTCGCACACCTGGAACAAGTTCAATGTTTCTTCCAAGAATCATGCCGCCAAAACACGAAAAAGTACCACCAGCTTCGGGACTGATTTCTGTAGGTGCACCTCCCGTCATTTTGCTAAATTGTTTCGAATCGGTAAGTGCTTCATATATAAGTCCAGGACTGGCATTGAAAATTACTTCTTGATGAATTATTTTAGTCATTTTTAATTCCTCCAATATATTCAGTAGAAAAGGTTATTTATTTTTTATAAAAATTAATGCATGGCCATTTCGGACCATGGATCTACACCTGGATCATTGCCTTCTGCAAAATCTTTAATGCGCGGCATGTAATGGGACCATCCTTGTTGGTGCGATGGGATTTCTTCAACTGGCAAGTCATAATGGGTTAAAACTAAATTTGTGCCATTTTCTTTCGGAGTCAGTTTGAATTCAACCTTACTTGAACCAGGTGGCACGAGCTTTGATTTTTCCCAACCCCAAGACATGACGATTTTTTCAAAAGGGACAATTTCTAGATATTCGCCCATGGCAATATCGCTGCCATTCACATCAATTCGATATTTACCACCGATTTTTGGTTCGAGCAGAATATGTCTCCCCATCCAGCGAACCATTTTGTCCGCATCAGTAAAGAACGAAAATAATGTTTCCGGGCGGGCTTCAATAAATATTTCTTTTGTGATGATTTCATTATTGGTCTGATTCATTTTTTCTCCTTTCTTCCTCTTCGGCAGCTTCTTTCAAACGAAGTAAACTATCATCCCAAAAACGGTCAATATACTGCTTTAATTCAGAAAAACCGTCCCTTCTAATACCGTAGTACCGTTTCGTTCCGTCTCTCCGAACTATAACTAGGCCGGATTGTTCGAGAACTTTGAGATGCTGAGAAACTGCTGGAGCTGAAATGTCAAAATGTGAGGCAATCGCGCTGGAGGTCATTTCTCCATCACGAACGAGATAGAGTATATCTCGACGTCTAGGTTCTGCTAATGCATGAAGGACTTTTTCAATCATATCGTTATTTTAGCGTACACTTAATTAAGTGTCAACTTAATTAAGTGCTAATCATATTAGTATCTTTTGGCAAAAAGATGAATATATGAATTCATAAGAGGATTGAAATTTTTTCCAAAAAAGGACTTGAAAAACTAATGGTATTAGTTAATATAAAACTAATGATATTAGTTAAAGGGGAAGTGTCACTATGAGGATGATCAAAAATGGGTACTTGTATCAAGTTACATTCTTGGCGAATGTTTTTCCGGTCAACTGCTATTTGGTGGAGGAAGAGGACGGGTTAACGTTAATTGATGCAGCGCTTGGCTTTTGTGCCAAAGGCATTATGAAGGCGGCTGAATCAATTGGAAAGCCGATCACCAAAATTGTGTTGACGCATGCACATGAAGACCATGTCGGGGCGTTGGATTCCATAAAAGACTTGCTGCCAGATGTACCGGTTTATATTTCGAAGCGAGACCACAGACTAATGAATGGCGATCGATCGCTTGATCCTCAGGAGGTACAAACCCCGATTAAGGGCGGTGTACCGAAAAAATTAAAAACGCGGGCCAATCTATTATTGAAGGAAGGCGACCTGATTGGTTCGTTAACAGCGATCGAAACGCCAGGACATACACCAGGTTCCATGTCATTTTTAGATTTGCGGACCAAGGCGTTGATTGCAGGTGATTCCTTTCAAACACGAGGTGGAATGGCTGTTGCAGGGGATATTAGAGCTTGGTTTCCATTCCCGGCTTTTGGTACGTGGAGTAAGGAAACCGCCTTGTCCAGTGCCCGGAAATTAGTGAGTTATCGGCCTGAATTGCTTGCAGTCGGCCACGGAGAGATCGTGATAAATCCTGTAAACTCAATGGAGCATGCAATCAAAAATCTGGAACGAAAAATAAGATAGGGAGTAATTATTATGTCACCAAGACCAAAAATCGGTCTCGAAATATCTTTTATTATCGAAGCAGCAGGAGAGATTGCCGACCAATATGGTGTGCAGGAAGTTACCTTGGCCAACTTAGCAAAGAAGCTGGGGATACGGCCTCCTTCTTTATATAATCATTTTGATGGACTCACTGGATTAAGAAAGAAATTGGCGATTTACGGAATCGATATGCTTTATGAAGTGATGGCAAATGCAGCAATTGAGGTGTCAGGCACCGAAGCCGTGCTGGCAGTTAGCCAGGCCTATGTGGATTTTTCCCGAAAGCACCCAGGGATTTATGAGGCGACCTTACTTGCCCCTGACCCGGAAGATGAGGATGTGCAGCAAGCAGGGGCGAAAATCGTTGACCTTTCTGTCCGCGTTTTGCAGGCATATCATTTAGAAGGGGAGCGTGCTTTGCATGCTGTCCGGGGTTTACGTAGCATTTTACATGGATTTTCTGCTCTAGAGCAAAAAGGCGGTTTCAAGATGTCATTGGATTTGAATGAAAGTCTTATGATTATTATTAAGGCATTTCTTGCGGGGATTGGGCTGGAGGACTAATAGATGGCGGGTCTGTAGTGTGCCCATGCTGGAGGAAAAAAGCCGAGGATAGTAACTAAGAGAGGATCACAGTGCCCGTACGAATCGAAAAATATCGGTCACGGTCACTCTCTAACGTTCCTCTCCTGTAGAATTCACATGAAGGTACATTTTGGAGATAGAGTCCTATGGCAAGCTTTGGTATAATGGGATAAAGTTTAGTATTAAGGGATGATCATTTAGATGAGGTCAGAAAAATTGGGTTTAGTATTAGATGTGGAGACAACAGGTTTAGGTCCAACTAAGGATGAAGTAATCGAGCTCGCATTAAAGTTATTTTCCTATCGAGCAGATACCGGCGAGGTTATCGATATTATCGATGAAGACTCCTTTTTGCGTGAGCCGCTTTCCCGCTCAGCAAGAAATAATTATGACACAGCCTATCGAGTTCACGGAATCCCTTACGAGTTAGTTCAAGGGAAAAGCTTTTATGATGTAAAAATAAAGACCTACTTCCATCGTGCCGATTCGGTTTTTGCCCACAATGCTTCTTTTGACCGAAGCTTTCTTTATCACATGTATCCGGAAGTCAACGACCTGAAGTGGTATTGCACAATGAGAAACATCCCTTGGAAAAATTACGGCTTTCCAAATGGGAAACTATTAACCCTATTACAAGCACATAACATCACAAGTTACCAAACACATAGAGCTCTAGATGATATTACATACCTGTTAGAGTTGCTCAAGAAAACAAGTCCGAATGGAAACCTCTATCTGCAAGAAGTTCTAGATAAGGCCCCGATGAGAAAATATCAGCCAGCCGTTTCGCGAACTAAAATGGGTTAAAAAAACTAATCAAGGAAACTAATGTGGAAAAGCCCGGTCGCAAATGGACCGGGCTTTTATGCACTCATTTCGTATGTAAATATCTATTGTCGACCCTCAGTGAAGATTTGAAAGTTCACACCGAACTTATCTGTTAAACTACCATAAGCTGGGCTGAAAAACGTTTCCTGAAGAGGCATATTCACTTGACCACCTTGCTGCAAGGCTTCGAAAAATTTATGCGCCTGGTCTGCGTCGTCCGTTGAAATACAGATAGTCACTTGATTTCCGCTTTGATGTGGTTGCCCTGGGAACGTATCAGAAAACATTACTTCCGTTTCACCCACTTTGATCGTCGCGTGACTTACACGATCCTTGGCTTCGGCAGGTATTGGAAATTCAGGGTTTTCTGGCATTTCACCGAAAGATTGAGAAAAGAGAACCTGTGCATCCAGAGCCTTTTCGTAAAATTGAATCGCTTCCTTCGCATTTCCATCCATCACTAAATAGGGAATCAAACGTAATGTCATAATAAATCTCTCCTCGGTTTAAAAGTATTTTTTTTGCTATCCTCGATAGGAAATAAGCTAGCCAATCTCCTAAGAGATGCTCACCTCATATTATTACCGATATTTTGATTATAAAACAGGGAACTAATGTTCGCAAGTGAATTTTTACCAAACACAATAAAAACCCATGAGCTAAAACTAAACTCACGGGTTTTTAATCGTGGTGCCTGACACCATTTTCACTTCGATGACATGGTTTATTTCAATAAAGAAAGGTATCTTTCACTGATGATTTTATAATGGTGGAGTGCGTGGCCAGCAATGATGTAGCCGATGGCACGGGCTGTGACTTCTGTGTTATTGGCAAAGCCAATGTTTGCCCAAGCCACTTCCGGCATGTTTTGAATTAAGGAAAGGGTAGCTTTTCTAATGGCAATAAAGTCTTCGAGAATATTTTTTATTGGTAATTTATTAATTTGCGAACCTTGGACATAATCATTCTCGTTAAAACCTGCCAAAGCAGTCTGGTCTCCCCGTCCAACACGGAGAAGCCGGTAGCTCATAATTCTTTCAGTGTCTGCCATGTGGCCAAGTACTTCTTTGATGCTCCATTTATTTTCGGCATAGCGAAAGTGGCCATCTTCTTCCGAAAGCGACTCAAAAAGCTCAATCGTTTTGACCAAATTCTCTTTCAAAAGTGTTAATAGATTACCCTCAGGAACTAGATTCACATAAGGTTTATAGTATTCTGGGTACTCACTTGCTAAAGGACGTTGCAGCATTTCATTTTCTCCCTTCTAATCTCATGACATCAGACTCTCCTCATCCTAATGGTATGAGGGACAGCAAAGATATTATTCGTTTTTTTAAAAGAAAACCCACAAGGTGGACTAGCATAGAATAATCCTATCATAATATTCATAACTACATGACCGGCATTTTTAATAAAAAGCTGAGTAAAGCACATCATTTCCTATAGTAAAAGGACCGTTTAGTGAATAAGACATATTATAAATAGATAAAAAAATTTTTTTACAGGGGGAGAAATAATGGATTTTTTCTTGGTAGGAATCGTCTATTGGCTATTGATTGGAGCATCCGTGCTACTTTTTGTTAGGGGTATTTGGAAAAAATCATGGAAAGCCTTTTTGTGGAGTGGAATTGCCCTTGCTATACCAACCATCTCGCTCTATGTTGGCGGTGCGGAGGGATGGTTTAGATTCGCTGGTCTGCTGCCTCTGCTATTGTTTGGACTTGCTTTTTATACAAAAAAATAGTCACTCATTTTAATTATCCATTTTTCAAATCAAAATCAGGTGAAAAAAATACCTTTTTTTGTATAAATAATAAATGAATTCTTCCAATTTGCGCATTCTAAAAAGAAAAGGGAATGGCATATAGATGAGAAAGAATTAAATGATTTTGTTCTTAATGATGTTATTACCTTGGCTGCAATTGGCGAAATGCCATTTATGGTGGGTCCATTTTTTGTAGATTAAGACCATACCAAATGGTTATATTATTTATGAGTAAATCAGTGATAATGTACGGGATTCAGAACTCAGTGAATAAGTGGAGGAAAAAACCTAAATCCATCCTTCAAAAATTATTTTCGTAAATAAAGTCGCCACAAGTTAGCATCTAACTTGTGGTATTTTTATTATGAATTATTAAATCCCTTTAATAATTATAAGAGTTTCTGTTATAACTCAAGGAGAAGCTTAATAAAAATCATATTTTGTGTAAAATTACACTACGATATTTGGACATTTATAATTTATTTATATGCATTCCCCATCCATGGGCGAATTTTTGAGTTCTATGAGCGAATCTTTGGTTTCAATGAGCGAATATTGGACTTCTATGGGCGTATTTAGTGTTTTTATGGGCGAATCTGTGCCTCCAATTTTCGGCCGCTCTTAATTTTAACATGATACAATTAATATATATAATCCACACGAGGTGAAAAGCATGAATCCATCTAATCCAAACAATACCTCACGATCAAGTGAAATCGATTTAAAAACTATCCTTACCAATCAAAATAAAGAAGAATTAATGAGGATTATTCTTGACCTGTCAGATGATTTCCCCGAAATTGAAAAACAGCTTCTTTTTAAATACACTCCTCATAAAGACGAAATTTCATCAGCGAAAAAGCTTATTACTGAATCTATTAATAGTGCAAAAAGGAAAGGTTTTATCGATTGGCGTCACGTGGGCCTTGCATTACAAGGTGCAGATCTGACTCTCCAAAAAGCACAAGGAAAAGTAGATAAAGGTGAATGGGAGAGTGCAATCTTACTATCACTAGTTGTATTGTCACCTGTTGTAAAAATGCTTAATTTTTCTGATGACTCAAATGGTTCAATCGGTGACGTTATGAATTGGGCGATAAGAACGATTGACGATGCAGTAATTGCCAGTCTGCCCAATTTTAATGAAATAGAGAAGAAGGGGCTTTTTGACGCGATCGTGAAAGAAGCTTTAAAAGAACATTATAATGGCTGGAGTGATTGGCGCTATGCTCTTTTAAAAATTTGTACCTATTATTCTCCTATTAAAGATTTGAGAAAAAAGTTAGAAAAACAGCTAAAATCCCTCTATGAGAAGACAGAATCATCTTGGAGTGATAGATTTGAAAAAACACAAATAAAATTGCTACAGTTCGAAATCATTGAACGATGTGATGGTGTAGATGCTGCTGAGAAATTTATATATGAGAATATCAAACATACCGAGTTTCGTGAAAAGGCAATAGCTAATGAATTAGGAAAAGACGACTATAAGAAAGTGATTCAACTTTGTTTGGATGGAGAAAAAGCAGACGCTGAATATCGAGGCCTTGTCCAAAAGTGGCGGGTATACCGATATCAAGCCAGTGAATTACTTGGAGATATAGAACAACAAAAGCAGTTAGCGAGGGAACTATTATTCAAAAATGAATTTACATATTATTTAAAACTAAAAGAATTATATGGATCAAATGAATGGGATGTTACTTTGAAAAAGCTTGTTGATGATTTTAAAAAGATGGAGTACCAGCCCTCTGTGTACCTCTCAATATTAAAAGAGGAAAATTTGTCTGATGAGCTTTTAAACTATTGTCAAAATCATATTTCATCTATAAAGGACCTTTATCCATATGTAATTAAGGAATATCTAGAAGAAGTAAACAACCTTTTTATTAAGTATATTGAATACTCGGCGGAGGAGGCTACGGATCGAAAAAAATATCGTTCGGTTTGTTCAATCATAAAAACCTACAAAAATGCTTGTGGAACGATTCATTCACATAAGCTGATCGGAGAATTAAGACAAAAGTACATGAGACGGCCTGCATTTTTAGAGGAATTAGGGAAAATCAGATAAGCCAAAAAGGAGCTAGAAGCCATGCTGTCCCATTTAGAAATCTATGTTTCCAACCTAAGCAAAACTATCGAGTTTTGGGAGTGGTTTTTAACGGAGTTAGGATACCAGCCATACCAGAAGTGGGATTCTGGTATCAGTTGGAAACATGGAGAAACTTATATCATTTTTGTTCAGGCGGAAGAACGTTTTCTAGATGTTCCTTACCATCGCTCACGAGTTGGCCTTAACCATTTAGCTTTTCATGCGGTATCAAGAGAGCAGGTTAATCAAATAACAACACAATTAAAGGAAAAAGGGATAATCATTCTTTATCAGGATAAACATCCATTTGCCGGAGGAGATTCTCATTATGCTGTTTTTTTCGAAGATCCTGATCGAATCAAAGTGGAGTTAGTAGCACCAGAAGAATAAACATGACACACAACTTTAATTGTAAAAAGAGAAATAAGAGAATTGGTCTAAAAGGGATGGTAATTATTTAATTATCCATCCCTTTTTTATTTTAATTACTCTAGAAATTAGGCTTATTCCTTAGAAAGTACCTTCCTAAGGATTTCCGCTTAGGGGTACGGATACTATTAACCTTCAAGATAATGCCTTTAAGCCGACAACGCCTATAATAATTAAAATGACGCTAATGATGCGCCCAAGGTTTTTTGATTCACCAAAAAGAAACATATTAATAAAGACAGCACCGGCCGTTCCGATTCCGACCCAAACGGCATAGGCAATGCTTAGTTGAAGAAACTGAAATGACACATATAAAAAAGCCAGTGATGCGCCGAACCCGCCAATATATAGAACACCATTTCGGAGCGTTTTTTGCTGGCTGTATAATTTGAGTCCAGCAGCACCGGCGACCTCACTTGCAGCTGCTAAAAAGACAAAAACCCAGCCCATACTAGGCAACTCCCTTTACGGCTGCTTTTTCATCTTCCTTGTCCGAGAGGTTTAATCCGATGACGCCAATGACAATGGTCAAGATAAAAAAAGCTTTCCCAGGACTAAAGCTTTCCCCAAAAAGGTATATATCCATTAACACCGTTCCAATTGTCCCTATACCGGCAAATATCGCATAAACAGTACCTGTGGGGAGAGTCTCGCATGCCATAGGTAGAATATGGTAGTCTAAAAAAATAACTCCAACGACGATCGCCCACTGCCACCACGTTTGTGCCTCATTAAATCCGTATACCCAAATTAATTCAAACAAACAGGTTAAACCAACGTAAATCCAGGCCTTATTCATTCTTTACACCTCTTGAAAGACCGCTTGTACTATAAACCAAAATGGTCCGATTAAATACTAATATGAAACCGGCATATTATATTAGGATACCACAATTTTTTAGAAAGTTGTTTTAAACACCTTTTCAACGCGTGGGAATTTATGTATTTTTATATTTATTGTGATATCAATCACAAAAATCTTTCCGCTTTAACTTTATAATAATCAAAAATAGGGAAAAAAATAAAAGTGGATGGTGACGAAATTGGAATACAAATTTAAATCAATATATGAGGAAATAGGCGGGCAGAAAACAATTGATAAACTGGTCAATACCTTTTATCCGCGAGTATATGCTGACCCAGAGTTAAGACCATTATTTGAAGGGGATATGGAAGAAATTAAGCGCAAGCAGAGGATATTTCTCCCACAGTTTTTAGGGGGTCCAGCCCTTTATAGCCAGGAATTTGGTCCGCCAGCAATGAGAGGGCGGCATCTGCCATTTGAAGTAACACCGAGAAGAGCCTCCTGCTGGCTTCGCTGTATGAAGGAAGCATTTGAAGAAATTGGACTTGATAAAGAACCAGCAGGGCAGGCCTTTTATGACCGGTTAACGCAAGTGGCTGGAATTATGGTCAATAGCCCGGACCATGAATAAGAACTAGTTAAATGATAAAAGGCTCTTCTCATATTGAGAGGAGCCTTTGACTTAAATACTATTTCTTTAGCTTAGCCCAAGTTGCATCTAGAGCTTTTTCTGTTTCTGCTTTAGATTTTTGGCCGCCAACATAGGCTTGAAGGGAAGCACCGAATTCTTGACCTGCACCATCAGGATATTTCATGAACTGCCAAGAGTAGGTTTTGCCTTCTTGAGAGTATTTCTGAAGTTCTGCACCTAGTGGTCCAATATCTTCTGCTTTTGCTTCAATTGTTTTAAAAGCAGGGATGTATTTGAATTCCTTAACTAATGCTGTTTTACCTTCTTCAGATGAAACCATCCAGTTTAAGAAATCTTTTGCCGCTTTTTTATCTGCTTCAGGAGCTTTGTTATGAACTACCCAGTTTGTTGGTACGTCAACCATTAATTTATCTGCTTGTGCTGCATCATCAGTCAGTGCCAATGGAATGAAACCAACTTCCATGCCAGGATTTAATTTATCCAGCATCGGCTGGATCCAGTTACCTTGCTGAATCATTGCTGTTTCGCCGTTGGCAAATTGTGTTACTTCTGTATTGTAGTCAGTTGTTAATGGATTTTTATTACCATATTTAATCGTTAGGTCTACAAGCTTAAAGTAGTCATTGAAGTATTTGTTGCCTTCAATTTTTGCTGTACCTTCGTTTAGACCTTTAATGAAGTTTTCGTCATCCGCTTGTTGGTAAGCGAACGGAACGTTAAGACCATGGTTTGCTAAAACCCACCATTCAGCATAGCCAACTGAGAAAGGTGTAATCCCGGCAGCTTTCAGTTTTTTCGATGCAGCTTCTAACTCTGTGAATGTTTTTGGTATTTCGGTAATACCGGCTTTTGCAAATAACTTTTTATTGTAAGCAAAACCATAGCCTTCCATATTAACAGGTTGACCATAAATTTTTCCATCGATTGTCATAGGTAGTAATGCGCTCTCATAGGCATCTTTTACCCAAGGCTGATCGGATAAATCTTCAAATTTATCTTTCCATGTTTGTGCCTCTTGATAACCGCCATTACCAAAGATATCAGGAGCTTTGTTAGAAGCAAACTTTGCTTTTAAGGCTGCAGAACCATCTGCGCCACCGCCCACTGTTTCAATATTAAAGGTAACTTCTGGATGTTCTTTTGTATATTGGTCTGTTAATGCCTTTAATTGGTCAGCGATTTCAACTTTCCCATTAAAAAGATCAACAACTACTTTCCCATCTTTGCCACCGCTGCTTTTTTTATCACTAGATGCACTGTCGCTAGAACAAGCTGTTGCTAATAGAAGTGAAGCGGATAGTACACCTGCAAGTAAAGAATATTTTTTGATCCCCATTATAATTCCCTCCTGTTAATAAAATCTATTTTTATATTAGTCTCTGCTATCTGTCAATCAGATAGCAGAGGTTGTTCCCCACGTATATTTCACTTTATTGAACCGCTGGTAATCCCTTTAATAATGTGTTTTTGCATCGAAAAGAAGAAGATTAACAACGGAATGATGCCCATAACCAATGCTGCAAGTGCTAAATCCCATTGCTTTGTATATTGTCCAAAGAAGGAGAACGTTGCTAATGGAATCGTTTTTAATTCCGGATCCTGAAGAACAAGTGATGGTAATAAGAAGTCATTCCAAATCCATAAGCTGTTTAAAATGACGATCGTAACCGTAATCGGTTTTAATAGTGGAAAAACGATTCTCCAAAATACGCCAAACCTTGAACAGCCATCGATAATTGCTGCCTCCTCAAGTTCGACCGGAATTCCTTTGATAAACCCGTGATACAAGAATATAGTCATCCCCGACCCAAAGCCTAAGTACATAATGACAAGGCCCCATACGCTGTTTAAAAGTCCAAAGGTACTGGCTGTTTTAATGAGTGGGATCATAATGGATTGAAACGGAATAATCATCGCTGCAACGAAAATCATGAAAATCACGTTACTGATCTTCTTTTTTGTTCGGACCAGCATGTACGCCGCCATCGAACAAAAGATAACCAGAACAACATTACTCGCAATTGTAACGATTAAAGAGTTTGAAAATACCTTTAGATAGTTCAGTTTTTCGAAGGCGCTCACATAGTTCTCAAACTGCAGCACGGACGGCAGGGCCGATGTGTTAGATAAAATCTCAGCAAAAGGCTTTAAGGAGTTTGCAATAACATAATAGAAAGGAACTAAAAAGGCTAGACCGAGTAGAATGGCAAGGATTTCAACAATAAATGTCTTTCCTGTGTACCTGTTTCCCATTAAGACTCAACCTCCTTTTTCTTCGAATACGTCACTTGAATGACCGAAATAGCTGCAACGACAAGGAATAAGATTAATGCCTTTGCTCCACCAATACCGTAGCGGTTATTAACAAATGCTTCTGTATAAATGTTAAGCGCTAACATTTCTGTTGACTTGAATGGACCACCATTCGTCAAGGAAAGGTTAGCATCAAAGACCTTAAAGGATGATGCCGTTGTTAAAAATAAACAAATGGTTACGGCTGGTGCCACGAGTGGCATAGTAATGTGACGTAGAATTTGCCACCTATTTGCACCGTCAATTTTCGCTGCTTCAATTAATTCTTGAGGAACGTTCTGTAATGCTGCGATATAGATAATCATAATGTAGCCTGCACCTTGCCATACACTGACAATCACAATTCCCCAGAAGGCGGTATTTTTATCGCCTAACCAAGCTAACTCAAAAAGAGGGATACCTGTAAGCGCACCGATGGAGGCAAAGCCTTTGACAAAAATAAACTGCCAGATAAATCCTAATAAAAGACCACCGATCAAGTTAGGCATGAAGAAAACTGTACGTAAAATATTTCGTGTTTTTAGCATTTGGGTGACAAGTAACGCTAATCCAAACCCAATCGCATTTGTTAAAATAATGGCAACGACTGTATATTTCGTTGTAAGTTTGAAGGAAGCTAGGAATTGCTTGTCCTCGGTGAAGATATACTTGAAATTGTCCAAGCCAACCCATTTGACTTCCCCTGTGATTCCGTTCCAGTCTGTAAAGGCATAATAAATTCCTGTAAAGAAAGGGATCAGAACAATGAGCATAAAAGCTAAAAAAACGGGTCCTACAAATAGAGCAAATAATCCTGCATCTTTCAGTTTCTTATTTTTATTTAAGGATACTGACTTCGATACTGCTACGTTTTTTGGATTTACTAATACTGAGGATTCAACTTTTTCCACCTTACTTTGACTATTCATTACCTGCACCTCCATAATTTCATTTTAGAGAATAATAAAAATTATGAAACGGCTTACATTGACCAGTAGGGTGGAATATATTGAACAGTCATTACTATTGACAAGTCAATATATGCCCTAGGAATGGATACAGATAGTTGTTACAATGGAGAAAATTCATTAATTGGAGGAAGGTTAGATCTATTTCTTTCATATAACTAACCAAGATGATATGCAGTGGGGAATTCGTAAAAAGCTTATTATATTTTTAATACTAGTAACGGTTCTGCCTTTTGGAAGTTCGATTGCGATTACTTATTACCAAACAACGAAGTCTCTTAATAATCGCTTTGTTTCAACCAATCATGACCTAATTGTCAAAGGTGAAGACGAACTAACTGTTTATTTGGAAGATGTGGCCCAGATGTCGTCCGTACTTTACCGATATACGCCCTTTATGAATGTGATGAGGGATGGGCTATCACAGAATTTAAATACTAATCAGGAAGAAGTTCGACGAGCTCTTGCTTATTTATTTAATACACGACCTGAGATTGAACAAATGCACATTTACATTGATAAAGGGAAGGATTCCTATACCAATTATCATTCTAGAATTAGCGGCAGAGCAAAGTATGAGAGTATCTTTTCGCATCCTTATTATGCACGTTTAAATCGATATAACAGCCTTTTTTCTGTTATTGAACCGCCCCATGAAATGTATAGTTATAACAATATATCGGTTATCCCAAACTCGGAAAAGAAAAATGTCCTAAGCTTTCATAACATCCTTCGTGACGTACCGTCAGACAAGCTATTAGGCTTTTTGTCTATTGATATTAATCTTTCCAAAATAGGTGCGATTGCCGGCCGCTTATATACAAAGGACATGGAAGACTTGTACATTATGGATGAAAAAGGAGTTATAATATACTCCTCCAATGAATCAATGATCGGCAAAGAAAATAAAGAAAAGTGGTTTGGGAAAGTAAAAAAGGAGTCTGCCTCCAGTAAAAGTACGGAATGGAAGGATAAACAATTCTCAGGTGTGATTGTTCACGATAAGTTCCCCGCTCCCTACAAGAATTGGTATATCGTGAAACGAATTCCTTACAATGTACTCTATCAAGGGGCTAGAGAAACGGCATTGATCAATATTTTGATCGGTATCGTGACTCTCATTTTTGTGCTAATCGCAACCATGTTTGTTTCATTTAAGATAACCGCACCGATAAAAGTATTAATTGATAACATGAAAAAAGTAGAAAAAGGTGAATTTGAGGCAGATTTTGATTCCTTAGGAAATGATGAAATTGGGATGTTGGGAAGGCATTTCAAAGTAATGATTGCGAAAATCAATGATTTAATTGAGCGAGAATATAAATTAGATATAGAAAATAAAGAATCACAGCTGCGCGTATTGCGGTCACAAATTAACCCGCATTTTTTATATAACGCCCTTCAATCGATTGGTACTTTGGCGTTAAAATCGAAAGCCGTTCCTGTCTATTCCTTACTCACCTCATTATCGAAAATCATGAGATACAGTATGAATATGAAGGAAGACATTGTCCCTTTTATTTCAGAGCTGATGCATGTTAAATCCTATTTATTGTTACAAAAACAACGCTTTGACGAGCAGTTTGAATTTGAATTAAATGTCCCAAAAGAAGTCCAAGAAATACTAATACCGAAAATGATTTTACAGCCAATTGTGGAAAATTGTTTTAAGCATGGTTTTGATCAGCAGGTAGGAAAAGCATTTATTCAAATTGAGGCGAGTGTTCAGGACGACGCGTTGGTTTGCCTTACTGTAAAAGATAATGGAATAGGCGCAAATGAAGAACAGTTGAAAAATATCAGGCAGGAATTATATCATGGTGTGTCAAAAGAAGAGAAGCATAGAGAAACGATTGGCTTAAAAAATATATATGACCGATTACAGATTTATTACGCTAATCAAGCACACATGACTATTAACAGTAATGAAGAAACTGGATTTTCTGTGACCGTTCAGTTTCCAAAGGTTATGCAAAAAGAGGTGGAGCATTCATGAAAGCATTAATCGTCGATGATGAAAAGCACGTTCGCGAAGGAATTAAGATCCTGGGTGATTGGGAACAAAACGGAATTGATGAAATTTATGAAGCCGGTAATGGAGAAGAAGCGATACATTTAATTCAAAAGTATAAGCCAGAGATTATTTTTTCAGATATGAAAATGCCAAAAATGGATGGCGTCAACCTGTTAGAATGGATTAAAGAAAATCAGCCCACCAGCAAAACTATTGTTGTGACAGGTTATGATGATTACCACTACATGCGCAAAGCCATTCATTTCGGAAGTTCAGATTATCTCTTAAAGCCGATTGATCCTGAAATCTTAAATCATACGTTGGAAACAGCTGTGGATGAATGGAAAAAAGAAGCTTTGGACAGGGAGAGAAAAGAAAGCAGCTCTCAATTAATCAATGAAATGAAGCCGGTTTATCGAGACCGCAAGCTTACCCAGCTAGTAAATGGCGATAATCTGAAGGGAGATTTGTTTAAGGATTTTGGAATTCATCCGTCTCACAATTATCAAGTAGCCCTTGTTCGGATTAATGGAAAAACAATCGAGGTATTTCAAGGAGATCGAGATTTAGCCTACTTTACGATTTTGAACGTCATTAACGAAATTATGATGGAAAATGAATGTGGAATTGGATTTCGTTACTTATCCAATAAAGGCGAAATTGTGATTATCTTTTGGAACAAATTTGAGCAATTAGGGGAACTTTTAAAACAAATCTTTAAGATGCTAAGAGGTACAATGAATATCTCTTGTCCGATTGTTTTAGGTAAACTGGTTAATGGGAGTTCCAGCTTAATTGATTCCTATCGTCATGCTAAGCAATTATTTTTTAATCGTAATATTTTGGATGATAGAGAAACTCGCGTCCATGTGATCGAGGACCTTCCAAGTCATGGATTAAGGAACCTTATGGACTACTCTGCTAGTATAGAAATGGCTGTACAAGCTGGGGAGATTGGGGCCTTTGTTGAAGTAATCAACCAAATCGAGTCTGATTTTACAGAAAACCACTTTCTATCATTAAAACAGCTATTCCATTTAGAAAATGAATATTTGGTGATCAGCAATAGATGGTTTAAGCATTATAATCTACCTGTGAAAGCAGCAGAAGACATCGAAAAACGAATTGATTTATTTTTTGATGTAAATGGTCACTTTATGCTTGGAGAATACAAAGAGAGAAAGAAACGAGAGATTGCTATCTTTTTGAAAAAAGTTAAGAAAGGAACCCTTCAAAAACATAGTAACATCATTTATGATATTGAAAAGTATTTGCAAGCGAACTTCGATCGGGATGTAAAACTGCAAGAGATCTCCGAGCATTTTTATATCAGTCGAGAATATATTTCGAGAAAATTCAAACAAGAATTTAACGTCAATATATCCGATTATATTGTGAAGTTTCGGATGAAGAAGGCAAAAACATTATTAAAAAACAGCCAGTTAAAAATTTATGAAATTGCTACTATGATCGGGTATCAAGACGACAAATATTTTCGCAAAGTATTTAAAAAGGTTGAGGGCATTACTCCGAATGAATATCGTGAAGCCTATATGAATCAGAGATGAGCAGAGCCGGAATCCGGCTTCTGCTCATTTTTATGGTATGAAATAACCCGTGGTAAGTTGATAGGGGATATGTTAAATTGAATAGATACTAATAGTCAAAACTTATTGATTGAGCCTTTGAATGTAAGGGTTTTCTTTTTTGTTTGGGGGGATACCATGTTTTTTTCCTTACGCAATCGCCTATTTATTATTTTTACTTGTTTGTTAACAATTCCATTAATCATTTTGTCGATGATAATCCCGAGCTGGTTTACATCCATTATTGAAGATCAAACCCAGGAGTTAACAATAGAAGCAATGGATCAGTACTCGCTCTATATTGACTCGATTACAACGCAGGCGGAGGATTTAGGAAAACAGGTCCTTGTCAATCAAACGACTCAGCAGTGGTTAAAGTTAGAAAAAAAGGATGCAAATATACCGAAAGAACAGAGCTTGTTACAGAAGAATCAACTGAAAATGATGCTATCATCAATGATGGTGAACAATTCAAATGGTATGTCTATCTCAGTCGTTCTGAATAATGGTGAGGGGGCATGGGGCAATAACCCCAACTTACACAACCTAGATTGGTTTAAAGACTTTACGATCAATGAACAACGATTTGTAAAATCACATATTGATCCATATATGCCAGCACAAGGAAATAGTAATAGTTATATTTTGCCCCTCGTTGATTTGAATACGGTTGTTTCATACGGATTTATAAAGGTTAATTTCCCTTCATCTTTGCTAGAAACAGCCTTACGAAAAATCACGATCGGAAAAAATGGACATGCTTATTTATTGGATCAGCAGGGAGCAAATGTATTAGAGGGGAAAATCGATACCCCAAAAAGGGTATTAAAAAATAGTTTAACTAAAATAAAGAATAATACAAAACAAAAAGGTTTATTAGAAACTGATTATCAGGGAGACAAATACTTTGTTTTTTTTCAAAAGTTAGCAGTTGGTGATTGGATTCTTGTCAGTGAAGTGACCAAGTCTGACTTATTCTCAAAAGTTAATATTCTACAGCGGAACTTACTTATTACTAGTGCAATTGTGTTTTTAATAACAATCTTTGCGTCGTTCATGCTCTCATCCAATATCGTAAGCCCTTTAGGAAAACTAGCAAAAGCGATGAAATTTATCGAGCATGGGGATTTTTTAGGTGCAAAACGCTTTATGCCAACCATTAAATCGTCTAATGATGAAGTTGGTTATGTGATTAAAGTATTCGACCATACCGTCGATCAATTGAAGAATTTAATTGAAACAGAATATGAAGCCAACATCCGTCGAAAAGATGCAGAATACAAGGCCTTATTACTACAAATCAATCCTCACTTTTTGAACAATACCCTTGAAATCATTGGGGGATTAGCTGTTCAGGGCAAGAATAAAGAGGTCATGAACGTAAGCATCTACTTAGGCCGGATGATGAGGTATTCATTGAATACACAAAATGACGTCGTGAGGTTAGGTGAAGAAATCAGCTATATTCGCAGCTACACCGACATTTTAAAGGTGAGATATGAGGACGCCCTCACGATTGATATTGTGGAGGATCCGGAGACAAGAAATCTCTCTATTATTAAATTTATCCTCCAACCGCTCGTAGAAAATGCCGTCAAATATAGTTTTATAGAAAAGACCACGGCTGAAATTTTTATTAAAACGAAAAAAGCGAATAATCAAATAAAGATAGTTTTAGAAGATAAGGGAATTGGCATGTCTGAAGAAGTGATATCAGACTTAGTGAGTGAAGAAACAAAGAATGAAACCATTAGTGTCCTAGCGAGCAAAGGAAACAGCATTGGTCTAAAGAATGTCCTTGGCCGATTAAAGCTTTACTACGGAGAGCGCTTTTCCTATCAGATTGAATCTGAAAAGAATGTAGGCACGAGGATTACATTATGTATAAATTTTGATAGAGGTGATATACATGATGAAGGTCATAATCACGGATGATGAAATCCAAATTCGTAAAGGCTTACGAATGAAAGTGAACTGGGAAGAAGAAGGTTTTGAAATTGTTGGTGAAGCTTCCAACGGAAAAGATACACTTGAATTGCTTGGTTGCATGGATATTGATTTGGTCATTACAGATATGAGGATGCCCATTATGGATGGCCTTGAATTAGCTAAACGATGTCAGCAGGAATTTCCAAGAGTAAAAGTAATCGTATTATCGGGTTATTCCGATTTTGAATTGGTACGTGGTTCCATGAAGGAAGGGGTTAGAGACTATCTGTTAAAACCGGTAGCCCCAGATGAATTAGTAGAAGCATTACGAAAAATTCGTAAAGAAATTGAGGAAGAGCGGCGAAAACAAGTTGAAACGGCTCAGATGCGTCAACTTGTTCTTACCCAGCTCCAAGAAGTGCAGGAACAATACTTGCTCTATTTAGTTAAAGAGGAATGGTTACAGCTTAATTTCGTCATCGAAAGACTGCGTCAGCTACAACTCGAGGAACTTGTAAATGAGAACGCAGACGTCCAATTTGTCAGCGTGGAAATTAGAGAGAGTTTTGGCAACCCAAATCGATTAAAGGAGCTCTGGCTTCCTTTCCAAATGTTATGCAAAGAGATCTCAAAAGAGAATAAAGGAACTTATTCGTTTTACGACCCTAGCTATGCTAATATGGTTCATTTTCTAATACGAATAGATATAAATAGTCCTTCTAGTTTGGTTGAAAGGGTACAACAGAATGTGAAAAGGTTGTTGAGTTTAGAAACGGTGATTGGAATCGGAAATGTTGTCAAGGGTCTAGCTAGCTTTAAGACAGGTTATATTTCTAGTTTGCTTGCTTGGAGTCAAAGTCAACTTGGCTCGCAATCACAGGTGATTGATGCAGCGATAACCAAAGAAGAAGAATTTGAGTTTTCACCTGATTTTGAAAGAAAGTTAACAAATGCGATTGAAAATGTTCATTTCGAGGCATTTAAGGAAAATATTCAACTATTATTACAAGGGAATGGAAACCAATCGATTTTGTCCTTTTCATTTGCTGCCAATCGAGTGTTATTTTTGTTAGGGGCGCTGGCAAAAAAATATGATATAGAAACGAAAGATATTCAAAAAATGATTTGGAATTGCCAACAAAGTATCTGGGAACTTAATTCGCAAAGTAAAGTGCTTGAAAACCTCCTTCAATTAGCCCAATTGATTATTGGAAAAGTACGTACGGCACGCTTTTCGAACGGGAAATTAATCGTGGATAGTGTTCGGCACTATTTGGACCAGCATTACGCTAGTGAAATTTCACTTACCTTATTATCGGAACTCTTTCATATCAATAGTGCTCATTTATCTGAAACCTTTAAAAATTATGTCGGGCAGAATTTTAGTGATTATCTGGTGAATTTACGAATGGACAAAGCCCGGGAGTTTTTAAGAGATAAGCAACTAAAAATCATTGATGTAGCAAACTTAGTTGGCTTTTCTAACTCTGGATATTTCAGTACTGTTTTTAAAAAACACTTTGGACAAACCCCTGTTGAATTCCGTAATGCCTTAGATGTTTAAGTTTTCAAGAAAGAAAGGGAATGTAGATGAAAAAATGGTTCACTATTTTTGCAATTATACTTTTGGGTATTTTAGTGTATGCGTTGTCCTTTTTTGATACATTCTCTGGTAGCACCCAAAAAGAGAAAGCGGAAAAATCAAAGAGTTCCGAACGAACTGAGTTGACGTTTTGGCGAAATAGTGGAAATACGGCTGAAAATAAAGCATTTGAAGAATTAGTTTCTGTTTTTGAAAAAGCAAACCCCGATATCTCGGTGAATATGAAGTCGATTCCATACAGTGACTATGAAATAAGACTGCGGACAGAACTTGCTGCAGGAAACCCTCCGGATATTTTGACGATTGACAGTCCTACTCTTGCTCTTTATGCAAATACCGGATCGTTATTATCAATTGATCCATTTATGAGAAAGGAGGGGCAGATTGATGATATTCCTGCCTCTACCTTGCGAGGATTAAGTTATAAGGGTCAAATTTACCTTGCACCGATTGTCGAGTCAAGTATTGCTTTATATTACAATAGACATATATTTAAAGATGCCGGTATCCCTTATCCATCTGAAGATCCCAAAAACCCATTAACATGGGATGAGGTATTAGAGATTGCTAAAAAAGTAAATAATCCTGCAAAAGATGTGATCGGTATTGACCCGGCACAGAGTTTTAATGATGGAGAATCTCCTGCTTATTTTAAAACACCGCTACTTTGGCAGTTTGGTGCTAATATTTTAAGCCCCGATGGAACTACGGCAAGTGGATATTTAGATTCAAAAGAAGCGTTAGATGCCCTTCAATTTTTTCAAGATTTATATCATAAAAATGCTGTTGCGGCATTTGAATTACCCCCAGCTGCGTTTGAGTCAGGCAAACTTGCGATGACTGTGCTTGGTTCATGGACACTTGCAGATTTGGAAAAAAATCACCCTGAATTCAAGCTGGGAGAAGATTTTGGAGTAACGCCACTGCCAAAGGATAAGTATCAGTTTGTTCCAAATGGAGGATGGGCGCTCGGAATCACCTCTAAATCAAAACATCCACAGGAAGCTTGGAAGTTTATTAAATATGTGACAAGTTATGAAGGAATGAAAAAGTATGTAACCATAACAGGTGATGTTCCTGCAAGATACTCTGTAGCAAAAGATTTTCCAGAGCTGAACGAATATCCTAAGAACATTTTCTTACAGCAAACGCAAAAATATTCAAGGAACCGCCCGGTTACTCCTGCGTATCCGGTTGTTAGTGATGCAATAAGGAAATTATTTGAGGATGTTGGAATCGGCGGGAAGGATGTTAAAACTTCGGCGAAGGAAGCTGTAGAAAAAATCAATGCAGGGCTTAAAGAAATTCAATAAATTGGGGGCAGGGATTTACATGAATAAACCTGAAATAACCATGAAAAGTCTCACACCAATCCTTCGTATATTTGATGAATCTAAAGCCAAAGAGTTTTACTTGAGTTTTCTGGGATTTGTGCTGGTTTGGGAGCATCGATTTGGGGAAAATATGCCGTTGTATATGCAAATATCCTATCAAAATTGTATCATTCATCTTTCTGAGCATCATGGTGATTGCTGTCCAGGTGCAGCGGTGAGGATTGAAGTGGGGAACATCAAGTCATTTCATTCACAGCTTCTTTCAAAGGATTATAAGTACACCCGTCCTGGCATCGAAGAAACTCCATGGAAAACCGTAGAACTATGCATTCATGACCCGTTTGGCAATAGAATAATATTTTTTGAGAGCACCTCTTCTAGTTAAGGAACTAGGAGAGTTTTTTTGCATGAAATCTCCCTTGTGCTCCATGGGCTGTTTATTATGAGGGTTCCGAAGGACAAAACTTTCCTCCAGTGGTCTTGAAATCTGTCTATTATAAGGTAATGAAAGACAAAACCTCGCCAGTGGCCCGGAGATTTGTCTATCATAGAGGTAATGAAAGACAAAACCTTGCCAGTGGCCCGGAGATTTGTCTATCATAAAGGTAATGAAAGACAAAACCTTGCCAGTGGCCCGGAAATTTGTCTATCATACTGGAAATGAAGGACAAAACCTCCACATGAAAAGTTACATCTGTCTTTCATAGGGCTGTGAAGGACAAAGCCCAGCATCAAAAGCAGAATTATTATTCATTATCATAAAAAGTCCATTGACGAACACCAACTTTATTAAAGTTTCTTGCTAAAATTCTGCTCAATGTTTTTTTAGACACAGCACCCCTACACCATTCATAAACAACATTTGTAGTAATTTTCAAAGTCGGAAAGAGAAGTTTTAATTCCTCTACATTCCGCATTACAGCAGGTTCAACAAATTCTTCGAACCCACAATCACCACACGCTATTTTCTTTCCTTGGATAAACATCGAAAACGAACTGCATACTTTACAAGTTAACCCTTTTTTCAACTGACTATACTTAAAAGTTGGTACCTGGGAATATTGCGATTTCGTCTGATGCAACGAAACTAGTTTTTCAGCAATCTTTTTATGCTGGGTTGTTAGTTTTGACGGTTGCGCATTTAAATTTTCCATAAGTGCGTCTAGCTGCGTTGGATAAATTATGGGTTCGTTTACGGGGGCTTGATATAAAGTAAACCGGGGGTTTATAAAAACAACATATCCCTCAATTGGTAAATTATATCCGTGTTTTTGGAGTAATTGGCGAAGCAAAGATTTGCTACGTCTCAACTGATCCAGTGGATTCTTAATTTCCTTTTCAGCCAGCGTTTCGAACCGGCCGTTTCGAAAACAGTAATCGCCTTCATAATTTTTTACTTCAAAAAAGCTAATTTTCTTTTGAAAAATGATAGTGGTATCAAGTCGGAAGGTTGTGTTGTTAACGTTTAACAGCAAATCATTTAAAATATAACACTCACTCTGAACCTTTTCTGTTAATAAATCAAACTGAACTTCACCCTCAAAGCCTTTTTCTTGGTACAAATAGTACTTTTTCTCGTCAACGGTTTGATCCATTCTCTTGTTTAAAATCCTTAGAATAATTAATTTACCTGGGACAGTTCGTGCTTTAAAAGGCATCTCCCACTTCCTCTCTTAATTTTTTAAAACTCCATGCTAATCATATAAAAAAAAACAATCGAAATGCGTGAATACTTTGTTAATTTTCCTAAAAGTAAATGGAACCGTTTTCAACTGCCGAAAATTTTAAACGTCCATTTCCGAAGATATTAAACTCTCTCCTTTTCCAAATTTGCTAAAGTTAAAACCAGATAAAGCAATATAAACAATGCTATTTGATAGGAGGTTAAGAGCTTGCAAGAGTTAGTAAATGTTCAAAAAGAACCAGTTGTACAGATCCAAGCGGAAAAGAAAGCAGCTTCGAAACTGACAGGTAAATTGGAATATATCAAGAAAAACTATCATCTTTATTTGCTTATCGCTCCAGCTGTTATTCTAACAATCATTTTTAAATATATTCCGATGTATGGAGCCATTATTGCCTTTAAAGATTTTAGTACGATCAAAGGGATTTTAGGAAGTGATTGGGTCGGATTTGATAATTTCACCAAATTCTTATCTTCACCTAACTTTACTGACATTTTTATGAATACGCTTAAACTCAGTTTTTTTGGCTTAATCGTTGGGTTCCCTGTCCCTATCATCCTTTCATTGATGCTTAATCAACTACGAAGGGCGGCCATTAAAAAAAATATTCAACTCGTGCTCTATGCACCAAATTTTATTTCTGTGGTTGTAATTGTTGGTATGGTGTTTATTTTCTTATCACCAACAGGCCCTATCAATCACCTGGTTAGCTTCATAACTGGAAAGCCGCTTATGTTCATGTCAAATCCAGATTATTTCCGATCAATCTATATTATCTCTGGTATTTGGCAGGCGGCAGGCTGGTCATCGATTATCTACGTGGCGGCTTTATCGAATGTTGACCCTGAATTACACAATGCAGCAACGATTGATGGAGCAAATATTCTTCAAAGAATGATTCACATCGATTTACCGACATTGAAACCATTAATGGCAGTAACATTTATTCTGGCTGCTGGAGGGATTATGTCGATTGGATTTGAAAAAGCATATTTAATGCAAACCGCAATGAATTTGCCTTCTTCCGAAATTCTGCCAACTTATGTGTATAAAGTAGGTTTGCAGTCCGGCGACTATGCTTATTCAACAGCTGTTGGCCTGTTTAATTCAGTCATTAACGTAATCTTGTTAATCGTAGTTAATAAAATCGTTAAGAAGTTAAACGAAGGTGAAGGTTTATATTAACGAGAAAGGAGTCTTGATATGAATATAAAGCACACCCGCATAGACCGAATCATATTAGGCTTTAATAATATCTTTCTATGCTTAGCCGTATTAATCGTGTTAGTTCCCTTGGTATATGTCGTTCTTGCGTCATTCATGGATCCAACGGTGTTATTAAATAAAGGGATTTCGTTCAATTTTTCAGATTGGAGTTTTAAAGGATATCAGTTGATTTTATCCAATGATGCGATGGTCCATGGCTTTATCAATTCTATTCTTTATTCAGTAGGATTTGCCGTTATAACCGTTGTGGTTTGTATTTTTGCTGCCTATCCATTATCGGTAAACGGCTTTGTCGGGAAAAATTTCTTCATGACACTGTTTATCATAACCATCTTCTTTGGAGGTGGACTTATCCCAACCTACCTGGTTGTAAAAGACCTCGGAATGTTAAACACCCCTTGGGCGATTTTAATACCAGGAGCCGTGAATGTATGGAATATTATCCTAGCAAGGACTTATTTTAAAAGTATTCCTTATGAATTACATGAAGCAGCAAAGGTGGATGGAGCATCCGATCTACTAATCTTCTTTAAAATCGTTATGCCACTTTCCAAACCTATCATTTTCGTCCTAGCAATGTATGCATTTGTTGGTCAATGGAACTCTTATTTTGATGCGATGATTTATCTCGAGGATCCGAAATTGCACCCATTACAATTAGTTTTGAGGTCAATATTGATTCAAAATCAAACTGGACCAGGAATGATTAGTGATCAGCAGGCTATGGCTGAACTTAAAAAGCTTTCAGAAATGATCAAATACTCATCGATTGTTATTTCTAGTCTGCCGCTTATTATCATGTATCCATTCTTCCAAAAGTACTTTGAAAAAGGTGTCATGGTGGGTTCATTGAAATAATGAGCCAATTTTATAGATTTTATTGTAAATGCTTACACACAATATTTAGGAGGGTAATGATATGAAAAATGTAAAAAAAGTTATGGCTGCATCACTTGCTACGATATTACTAGTTTCAGGCTGTAGTAACAGTAGCAAAAGTGAAACAGCATCATCAAAAGAGTATAAAATAAAGGATGTTTCCTTTCCTTTAAAAGAAAAAGTGACATTGAATTTTATGACCCAAAGCTCCCCATTAGCGCCTGCTGATCCTAATAAAAAATTAATTTATAAGCGTTTGGAAGATCAAACGGGTGTTCATATTAAGTGGAAAAACTATACCTCTGATGCTTTTATTGAAAAAAGAAATCTGGCAATGGCAAGCGGTGATCTGCCAGATGCCATCCTCGATGCAGGTTTTAATGACCATGATCTATTAAAACTTGCAAAAGATGGTGCGATTGTTCCTGTGGAAGATTTAATAGAGAAGTACATGCCTAACCTACAAAAGGTTTTGGAAGCAGCACCTGAATATAAAGCAATGATGACTGCTCCTGATGGACATATTTACTCTTTCCCATGGATTGAGGAGTTAGGTTCTGGAAAAGAAAGTATTCACTCGGTTGATGATTTCCCATGGATCAATGTGGAATGGTTAAATAAATTAGGGTTAAAAATGCCGACAAACACAGAAGAATTAAAGCAAGTATTGATTGCCTTTAAAACAAAAGATCCCAATGGCAACGGAAAAGCGGATGAAATCCCAATGTCGTTTATTGGTAAGCAAGCAGGCGGGGAAGACTTAGCATTCTTATTTGGATCGTTTGGCCTTGGTGAAAACTGGGATCATACGGTTGTAAGCAATGATGGAAAAGTTACGTTTACAGCATCAGATAAAGGATATAAAGAAGGTATTAAATTTCTCAATGAGTTATATAAAGAAGGCCTAATCGATGTTGAAGCGTTTGAACAAGATTGGAACACGTATTTAGCAAAAGGCAAAGATAATCGCTATGGTTTATATTTCACTTGGGATAAAGCCAATATTACTGGAATGAATGACAAATATGACCTAATGAAGCCGCTTGCTGGTCCAGATGGCCAAGTGAATGTAGCCAGAACCAATGGTATGGGCTTTGATAGAGGAAGAATGGTTATTACTAGTGCGGATAAGAACATTGAACTGACTGCAAAATGGATTGATCAATTATATGAACCAAAACAATCTGTTCAAGATAACTGGGGTACGTATGGTGATAAAACTCAACAAAATATCTTTGAATTAGATGAAGCAGCAGGAATGCTAAAACATTTACCTTTATCAGGTACAGCACCAGTGGAATTAAGACAAAAAACAAATATCGGCGGACCATTAGCGATTTTAGATGAGTATTATGGAAAAGTTACCACAAAACCAGATGATGCTGCATGGAGATTAGGATTAATGAAGGATGTTATGACTCCTCATATGACTGCAGAAAATATTTATCCAAGAGTATTCTTCTCATTAGAAGATAGCGATAAACTTACAACAATTGAAACGGATATGTTTGCTTTCGTTATGAGAAAACGGGCCGAATGGATTCAAAATGGAAAAGTGGAGAAAGAGTGGGATGGATATATAAAGGAATTAGATCGCTTAGGATTACAAGAGTGGTTAAAGATTAAACAAGCAGGATACGACAGGAACACAAAATAAACGATTTTAAGTAATAAGGCTGAGGTTGTACTGTGCAAGCATACGTACAGCCTTGTTCCAATTTAGGATGATAGAAATTCATAAAAAATGGCGATGAAGGACAAATCTGATTGAAAGCCAGTAAGATCTGTCCATCATAAGGTGGCTGAAGGACAAATCTAATAGAAAGCCAGTGAGATTTGTCCATCATAAGGTCGATGAAAGACAAATCCAACGGAAAGCTAGTGAGATCTGCCCATCATAAGGTGGATGAAAGACAAATCTAACAGAAAACCAGTGAGATCTGTCCATCATAATCGAAATAAAAGATATTAAGAGAAAACAAAGGAGTGACACATAATGACACAACGATATAAAGAAAAGCATCGTCAGCAGTTTCATTATTCACCTGAAGAAAAATGGATGAACGACCCCAACGGAATGGTTTTTTTAAATAATGAGTATCACCTTTTTTATCAATACCATCCATTTGGTACCACATGGGGACCAATGCACTGGGGACATGCGGTTAGTAAAGATCTAATTCACTGGGAACAGCTGCCGATCGCGCTATATCCAGATGAGCATGGTGCAATTTTCTCTGGAAGTGCAGTAGTGGATTGGAATAACACATCAGGATTTTTCCAGAATGGACCTGGGTTGGTAGCCATTTATACGAGTGCGGATAACTATCCAGATTCCGAGCGGCCGCGTCAGCGTCAAAGTCTTGCTTATAGTACCGACAATGGAAGAACATGGACCAAATACGAAGGAAATCCCGTACTTTCTGATGTAAACATTACCGATTATCGTGATCCAAAGGTTTTTTGGCATGAAGAAACGAATAAATGGGTAATGGTGTTAGCGACTGGACAATCCATCACCATTTACACCTCTCCAAACCTAAAAGATTGGGAGTTTGAAAGTGAATTTGGAAATAATGCTGGGTCACATGACGGCGTTTGGGAATGCCCTGACCTGTTTCAATTGCCAGTAGATGGTGATGAAAACATCCCAAAATGGGTCCTGTTTGTCAGTATTGGTGATAACCATGATTTCAAAGAAGGTTCAAGAACACAATATTTTATTGGTGAATTTGACGGAACAACCTTTGTAAATGAAAATACTGATGAAACAATTCTTTGGATGGATCATGGCAGGGATAATTATGCAGGCGTAAGTTGGTCTGATATCCCAGCTGAAGATGGAAGAAGAATTTATATTGGCTGGATGAGTAATTGGCGTTATGCAAATCAAGTACCAACTGAAGATTGGCGGAGTGCGATGACCTTGCCAAGAGAATTATCGTTAACTTCTAGTGAGGATGGAGTTCGATTGGTCCAGAAAGTAGTACCAGAAATTAATTCGATTCGAAAAGGTTCACAAGGTTATCAAAATCTAACGATTGAATCAAACCAACCCACATCTTTTAACATGTTCAGTCCATTAATGGAAGTGAATATGGAGTTTGAAAAACAAACTTCTAATTCCTTTGGTATCGTTTTACAAAGTTCTGAAGATGAAAAGACAGTGATTCGTTATGATGTGGAAAAGGAACTAATATCAGTTGACAGAACTAATGCTGGAGATAATAGTTTTTCAGAATCTTTCCCAGCGGTACAAAATGCTTCGCTGAAGACGAAAAATGACAGAATCAAACTTCAAATCTTTATTGATGCTTCTTCCATAGAAGTATTTGCAAATGATGGAAAGGTAGCTTTTACTAGCTTAATCTTTCCAAACCAACCATATGAGAAAATTGTTTTATTTTCAAACGAAGGAAATATCCGAGTGTCTTCATTAAAACTAACAGAACTTGATTCCATTTGGGGGAAGTAACTTTATTTTTAGGCAAAGCTCTAATCGAATTAATTGGGTTAGAGCCTTGTTTTTGGAAGAGAGGGCAAAGGATGAAACCAAATTTGATAAAATGGACTTCTGTATTTTTGTCCATCCTACTTATCGCTGCCTCCATGGGCACGATTCTTGTTGATCCTACAACAGGCTGGGCAACAGAATCGAATGAAACGGGAAGTAAAGAAACACGGGAGGGTGCGACAATTATTGAAAGTGTATCCAAAGCAATTACTAATCTGACAGACTGGCAAATTAAAGGGAAAGGCACGTTAGAAGACACAGAACAGGGACTTTTGCTTACTTCAGAACCTAAAGAGAATGTAATGGCTATATCAAGTGTTAATTCTGAAGATTTTATTTATGAATCGGATGTAAAAATAATAGACATGAATGCGGACGCCACCCTAGTATTCCGTTCTAATGAAGATGGCTGGGACTCGTACATGCTGCAAATCGTTCCAAATGCGGGAATCATTCGTCTTCGTGATGCTCGTGACGAGAAGAAATTAAAAGAGGAATTCCAAGTTAACCTGCAAGAGGGAGGAATCTATCATCTGAAGGTGAAGGTAGTTGGAGATCATATCAAAGTTTATTGGGGGAATCAGTATGCTCCTATTATTGATGTCCATAATGCTACATATTATAAGGGTTTTCTTGGCCTTAATGTATGGGATGGAGCAGCGTTGTTTCAAAATGTAAAAGTTAGCGAACCTTCTGCAAATCTAGGCCCTTCCCTATACAAGGAAGGAAGCTGGGAACCAGCAATCAAAGGTCTGAAGGGAATTGCTGTTGATGGTGTGAAAGCCAAGCAAATCTACAATAAGAGTGCAAGCGACTTTGTGCTTGAAGGAAATATTTCTTTTGATCAAGATCCATCGGAAGCAGCACTTTCATTTCGTACCAATGAACAAGGAACAACTGGTTACCAGGCCGTGCTTATGAAAGAAGGAAGTACTGTCAAAGCACATTTGGAGAAGGCGGACGGTACTGTGCTCAAAACATCTGACCGCACCTATTTAACCGAAAAAGGTGCCAAACACCATCTTGAAATTATAACAAACGGCAATCAAATCGAACTTTATGTTGATGGATATTCTGAGGCAGCTGTAAAAGTGGCGGATATGAGTTACAGTACTGGATTTGCCGGATTTTCTGTAACATCAGGTTCTGCTTATTTCCAGGATATTTATCTTGTTCCAACATCCAGCTATTACAAAGAAAAATATCGACCAGATTATCATTATACTCCAGCTCGAGGCTCTGTAAGTGATCCGAATGGGCTCGTCTACTTTGAAGGCGAGTATCATTTATTTCACCAAAATGGGGGGACTTGGGCTCATGCAGTAAGTAAGGATATGGTGAATTGGAACCGTCTCCCTATTGCTTTGCCATGGAATGATTACGGGCATGTTTGGTCTGGTTCAGCTGTAGCAGATCTAAAAAATGCTTCCGGTTTATTCACCAATTCTGGTGGTAAAGGGCTTATTGCCTACTACACTTCCTTTAATCCGGATGGAACAAATGGTAATCAGCGGATTGGACTTGCCTACAGTACTGATCAGGGACGTACTTGGGAATATTCAACGGAGCACCCAATTGTCATTGAGAATCCGGGCAAGAATGGAGAAGATCCAGGCGGCTGGGACTTCCGTGATCCTAAAGTTGTCCGAGATGAGGCAAACAATCGATGGGTCATGGTTGTATCTGGAGGAGATCACATTCGCTTCTTTACTTCTACTAACCTAATTGATTGGAAGCTTACTGATAATTTTGGTTATGGAAATTATGTTCGTGGCGGTGTATGGGAATGCCCCGATCTCTTCGAACTTCAGGTAGACGGTACGGAAGAGAAAAAATGGGTTTTGATGATTAGTACAGGTGCAAATCCAAAGACGCAGGGATCCGATGCGGAGTATTTTGTAGGGTTTTTGACAGCTGATGGTAAATTCGTCAATGACAATACAGCAGGTAAAGTACTGAAAACGGATTACGGGAAGGAGTTCTACGCATCTATGTCCTTCGCCAATATGCCGGATAACCGCCGTGTGATAATGGCATGGATGTCCAACTGGGATTATCCATTCGCTTTTCCAACTATGGGCTGGAAGGGAGAACTGACTATTCCGAGAGAATTAAGATTGGTGAAAACAGATGAAGGGATAAGACTTGCACAAGCTTCTATTAAGGAACTACAGTCGATTCGCAGTACCATTTTCCAGACACAGAACAAGGTAGTCAACTCGACTAATGCTTCCAACTTGTTGAAGGGAATCTCTTCAGGAGCATTTGAAATAGAAGCGGAGATTGAAATTCCTTCTACCAGCAATTTAACCGAATTTGGTTTTCATGTTCGTGAAGGGGCTGACCAAAAAACAGTCGTGGGCTACAAAAAAGCAGATAATCAAATATTTGTAGATCGTGCTGAGTCAGGAGAGAAGGATTTCTCCAGCCTTTTTTCCACTTTACATGAAGCTTCTTTAAAACCGGATAATAAACGTATCAAAATGAATATATTTGTAGACGATTCGTCCATTGAAGTATTTGCTAATGATGGGAAAGTTGTTTTTTCTGATGTTATTTTCCCGGATCCTTCAAGTCGCAGTATGAACTTCTACACCAAGGGGGGAGATGTAAATGTTGTATCATTAAAGGTACATTCGCTAGCAAATACTTGGAATCAAAATGCGGATGAGGATACAAGAATTGTAATGGATACAAATCAAAGAGAGATGAATATTGGCGATGCTCTAACGTTGTTTGCTTCCGCGGAGAACCGAAAGGGAAAGGGAACTCAGCCAATTAAATGGACATCTAGTGATTCGAATGTAGTGAGGGTTGACTCCTTCACTAACTCCAATGCAGTACTTAAAGCAGGAAGCAAAGGAGAAGCAATTATTACAGCTTCTGCAGCAAATGGAAAGGCTTCAGCAAGTGTAGTTGTTAGAGTGTATGATGGTGAAATCTATACTAATCTCACTGGATGGAAAGCAGATCTTTCTGCCTCCAAATGGACCATCACAGAAAATGGAATCCGTGGTACGTATACAAGTGATGCAAACTATATGGCCAAGGAAACGGCAGGAGACTTTACTTATGAAGCAGATATGATACTGGGACAATCGGGAGGAGCAGGTTCCATTCTGTTCCGGGCAAGTGAAGACGGTAGAAGCGGCTATTACTTCAATCTTGATCCGACCATGAAGGCTTTTCGCCTTTTTTACAAGATTGACGGTCTCTTCGTGGACCGTATGGTCATTGCGAAAGTGCCTGCCTTTATTCAACCAGGAAAGACATATAAGGTGAAAATCGAAGCAAAGGGTCCTCACATTCAGATTTATGTGGATGGTCAAAAAATCATGGATTTACAGGATGGAACCTTTGCTGAAGGCCATTTTGGTTTAAATGTCTTTGGAGGTCAAGCTTACTATCAGAATGTCAATGTCAGCAATATGTCAGAATCAAACTTAACCGTAACAAGCTTTACGAATATGGCAACAGGCAAAGCGATTTATACTGCTAATTCTCAAAACGGTGAGCCTGTGACCGTAGCTGATGCAGACAACGCTATAAACTGGACTTTGATTCCGACAGGTGATGATTATGGTTCTTATTCCATACGTACAGAGGCCGGCAAAACTATAGATCTGGATACAGGGCAAAATAAAATTCAGCTGTACAACTATCTTGGCTATAATAATCAGCGCTGGATAATTACCAAAAATGATAATGGAACTGTAAGAATCACTTCTGTTCATAATGGCAAGGCACTCGAAATATCGGGAGAGGGAATTTTGACACTTAATGATTTGAATCTGAATCTAGAGCGTCAGCAGTGGACACTTTCGTCTGATATAAAATAAAGAAGTAAAAAAAACGCAAATTATCGTTAACTTCCAGTGATAAGTAATTTTATTTTTTGACAGAGCTCTAATCAAAGGTTAGAGCTTTGCTTTTGCAGGAATATGATTTTTAAACGAAACAATATGAAAAGGACGGTTTAACGAAATGAATAAGAAATCATCAGTCATTTGTATTGGAGAATTATTAATCGATTTTTTCTGTACAGATGTGGACATGGACTTAGTCCAAGGTCAAAATTTTGAAAAACAGGCAGGGGGAGCGCCTGCTAATGTTTGTGCTGCGATTGTGAAATTAGGGGGCAGTGCTCTATTCAGTGGAAAAGTTGGAAATGATCCGTTTGGTCATTTTTTAAAAAATATATTAGAGGAAGTGAATGTCGATACCTCTATGCTTGTACTAGATAATGAGCATCCTACAACTCTAGCTTTTGTTTCATTGAAAGCAAATGGAGAAAGAGACTTCGTATTTAATCGCGGGGCAGATGCTTTTTTAACTGAAGACGAGCTTGATAAAGAAAAAATAATAGAATCGAGTATTCTACACTTTGGTTCAGCGACCGCTTTATTAAATGATCCCTTTCAATCGACTTATTTACATGTCATGCAGGAAGCAAAGGACGAAGGTAAATTTATCTCATTTGACCCTAACTATCGAATTGACCTTTGGAAAGGGAGAAGAGACCAATTTGTAGAGTTAGCGCAAAAGGGAATCGCTATCGCTGATTTTGTAAAAGTAAGCGATGAGGAATTAAAAATTATCTCTGGCATGAACGATTTAAGTGATGGAATCGAAGTTCTACATCAACTGGGAGCATTAGTCGTTGCTGTTACTTTAGGAAAAGAAGGAACGATGATTTCTAATGGGCAAAATATGGAGATGGTTCCAAGTATAAATGTAGATTCTATAGATTCTACCGGTGCGGGTGATGCATTCGTAGGCGCAACACTTCACCAGTTGGCTAGAGAAACAGAACCAAAGAGAGTTTTAAAAGACTTCGAACAACTGAAACAAATCATTTTCTTTAGTAATAAAGTGGGAGCAATGGTTTGTAGGAAAGTAGGCGCCATTTCTGCCATACCGACCCATGAGGAAGTAATCGGTTTTAAGGATAAGTTGATAAATAGTTATTAAATTCGTCGATGTCTATTAAAAATTTATAAATCATTAAAAGGGGAGTGAATTCTATGAAACTAGGTTTTATCGGGTGTGGTGTTATTGCCATTGCACATGTTGAAGGCCTAGAAGAGTTAAAGAGAAAAGGGCTAGAAACATTTGAATTGACAGCGGTTTGTGATATCGAACAGGAAAGAGCAGAAAATTTTGCTTCAGAGGTGGAAAAACGATTAGGTAAACGTCCTGCAGTATTTACTGATTATCGTTTGTTGTTAGAGAATGGACAATTAGATGCAGTATCTGTCTTAATTAATCATGATTTGCATCATACAGTAGCGGAAGATTGCTTTGCAGCTGGGGTTCATGTGCAAATGCAAAAGCCGCTTTCGATTTCTCCTTCCTTTGGCCGAAAAATGATCGCTGATGCTAAGAAGTATAATCGAGTATTAACGCTATCTGAACCAAGTGTACTAGGGGCAGAAAATGTTGCGATCGCGAAGGCAGTAAAAGAAGGTCTGATCGGTCGTGTATCTTTCATTATCGATTATGCAACTGTTACATTGCATCGCGGATTTTTCGCCGGTACACCTTGGCGGCATATGAAAGGTCAAGCTGGAGCGGGCTGGATCAATGATCATGGTGTTCATAGAACTCACTCTTTTACTGAAATCAATGGTTCGATTGATGAGGTTTTTGCCTATACGGAAATTTTTGAAAAAGAATTAAGTAATGGGAATGTGACCATCAAACCTACCGGAGAAGATACGGCCGTTACGGTCTTCAAGTTTACAAATGGCGGACTCGGGCATTGGATGTGTGCAACATCGGCACATGGTGAAGGGACCGGTGGTGTGTGGATTTATGGAAGTGAAGGATGTCTTCGCCCTGGGCAGCATGTCACTCTTCAAGATGGGCAAAAAATTCTGATGCCGGAACTGATTGAACGTTTTGCCCCGAATATTGTTAAAAATCCATTTGCTCATTCCTATGTGGAATTATGGGAAGCAATTGCTGAAAGGAAGACACCTATTTCGAGAGCTGAGAGAGGCCTGGAAGCATTAGGAGTTGTATTTGCTGCACTTGAATCTGCTGCAATCGGCCAGCCGGTTAAAGTTCAAGACATACTTAATGGAAAAAAACATGCTTATGAAGATACTGTTCTGGAAGAGATGAAATCAATCTTAACACCGGAACTTAAAGGATTGAGATAAAAGAAATAGGTTAGCAAATTAGGTACAGCCCTTTCTTAATTAAAGGAGGGCTTTTCACTTTAGTTTTTATGAACTATAGGAAGGAGAAGTAAATACATGCATAGTATACCTTGGGTATGGGGGTATATGCGGAATTACCGAGTTAGATTATTCTTTGGTCTTTCTCTCGTTCTAGTTGTTTCGTTACTAAATATGTTTAATCCCTATATTGCAGGGAAAATCATCGATAAGGTCATTTATGGGCATCAAAATGATTTATTATGGCCCTTTTTGGAAGTCATGATTGGAGTGACTCTGGTCAAAACCGTCATTCGTTATAATTATCAACTACTTTTCGAGAGAATTTCTCAAAATATTATTTTTACAGTAAGAGAACAGTTATATGATCGGCTTCACCAATTGGATTTTAGTTTTTATGATCGAACCAAAACAGGAGAAGTCATGGCCCGGATGACCGGGGATCTGGAAGGGGTCAGGCATTTTACCGCGTGGGCTATTTATATCTTTTTGAAAATATCACCATTTTGCTGTTTGCCATTGGGTTTATGTTCTATATTCATCCTCCTTTAGCTTTGGCCATGCTTGCCGTAACACCGATTATTGGTTTCCTTGCATTTGGTTTAACGTCTACTGTTAAGCCCACTTTTTCTGCGATTCGGGAACAGTTTGCCGGGCTTAATTCAGTGGTGTAGGAAAATATCAGCGGCAATCGCGTGGTTAAAGCCTTTGCGAAGGAAGACTATGAAATCGAAAAATTTTCTGTAGAAAATGCTGCTTTCAAAGAAAAGAATCTTCACTCGGCAAGAGTATGGGAAAAGTACTTGCCCGTACTGGACTCTCTTGCAGGGGTATTAACGGTGGTTATGATCGTAGTTGGCGGGATTATGGTAATCAATGATTCTATTTCTCTTGGAGAATTAGTCATGGGCGCTAAATAATCCGATGCGTATGGCCGGCTGGCTGATCAATGATGTACAGAGGTTTATTGCTTCTGCTGAAAAAGTGGAAGAATTGTTAAAAACAGAACCTAAAATAACCAATCCTGACAATAGGATGAACGTAAAAAATTTCAATGGGGGTGTGGATTTCCATCATGTCTCCTTTCGTTATGGTGACGAGCCGGTGTTGAAAGACATTACCTTTAAAGTTATGCCGGGCCAAACGGTTGGCATTATCGGGCCGACTGGTGCCGGAAAATCAACATTAGTGAATCTTCTGAGCAGATTCTATGGGTACGGACAGTGGAGAAGTAAGCGTGGACGGAATCAATGTGAAGGAATGGGATATCCACAAATTACGGGAAAGCATGGCCATGGTGATGCAGGATATTTTCCTTTTTTCAGATACGATTGAAGGAAATATCGCTTATGGAAATCCTGAAGCGTCGATAGGATCCGTTCAAACGGCTGCGAAAATGGCAGAGGCACACAACTTTATTATTGAGCTGCCTGATAGGACGATACGATCATTGGTGAACGAGGGGTAGGGCTTTCCGGGGGGCAAAGGCAGCGGATTGCTTTGGCACGGGCGATTCTGAAAGATCCGTCGATTATCATCCTTGATGATACATCCTCAAGTGTCGATATGGAAACCGAACTTCGTATTCAAAAAACGTTGAAGTCTATCCATCAGGATAAAACCTGTTTCATTATTGCCCATCGGATTACATCTGTTAAAGAGGCGGATTTGATTCTTGTTATGGATAATGGAAGGATTATTGAAAGAGGGAAGCATGAAGAACTGCTTAAGAAAAAGGGCTACTACGCGAAAGAAGAGAAAACCCTCAACAATATTAATTTCAAGGTAAATCCAGGTGAAAGGATCGCTCTTGTCGGTGCAACAGGATCAGGGAAAACCACGATCGTAAGCTTGATTAGTCGTTTTTATGATATTAATAGTGGGAAAATTGAAATTGACGGGATTGATATTAAGACGGTAACGTTCCCATCGCTTAGGAAGCAAATGGGAATCATGCTCCAAGATCCGTTTGTTTTTTCGGGAACGATTATGGATAATATCCGCTATGGCCGGCTGGATGCGACAGATGAAGAAGTGTTAGAGCCTGCAAAATCGGTGCAGGCTTATCAGTTTATCAGCTGTTTGAAGGATGGATATCAAACCGAAGTAAATGAGAGAGGCACAAGTCTTTCTACTGGACAGAGGCAGCTGAACTCTTTGCCAGGGCACTATTGGCCGATACGAAAATATTAATCCTCGATGAAGCGACTTCATCGATCGATTCGGAAACGGAGCTGACCTTGCAAAAAGGACTGGAGGCGTTACTGAAAGGCAGAACATCCTTTATTATCGCCCACCGGCTTTCGACGATTCAAAACGCAACCCGTATTCTTTTCATTGAAAAAGGTAGAATCATAGAGGAGGGATCCCATGACGAATTAATTAGGAGTAAGGAGTATTACTGGAAGCTATACCATTCACAGCGCGGTAATGAGATTTGTGTCAGTTCATAAAGGTAAAAGGACAAAATTAGTTAACTTAAAGAAGAAAACCAATTTTTATTGACAATATATTCATGATCCTCAAATCGACGATATAATTGATATATTAGCTTACTAAAAATTTAGACACTTGTTATAAATTCCGACTAAAAACATTTTATTAAGGACTAGGGGGATTCATATGGGTAATTTCAAAATGGTATGTTTGGATATTGATGGGACATTACTGAATTCCAGGCATGAGATTACGGAAAAAACGAAACAAGTAATCCAGAAAGTTGCTAATGAAAAACAAATTCCAGTCATCTTAGTTTCTGCAAGAATGCCAAAAGGTATGTTGTTCTTACAGAAAGAGCTAAATATTGTTCAGCCGATTATTTGTTACAGCGGTGCTCATATTTGGAATCATGGTGATCTGCAATTGAACATTACGATACCAGTTTCAGATGTAAAGAAGGTGTATACTATTGTCAAAAACTTAGGCATCCATATCAGTTTATACAAGGATGATGAATGGTATATAGAAAAAATGGATGAATGGGCAAAACAAGAGAGTGAAATAACAAGTATTACTCCTGCTATTTCCGATTTTAGTAACCTATTTACTATTTGGGAGCAAGAAAGTACTGGACCTAATAAAATTTTATGTATGGCTGAATCCCCAGATATCCAACAATTGGATACAACAATGAAAGAATATCTTTCTAATCATTTAAATATTTATCCTTCAAAACCTACCTACTTAGAAATAATGCCCAAACATACAACCAAAACTTCTGCAATTGAATTTTTGTGCGAAGAGTTTGATATCCTAAAAAACGAGATAATCGCAATAGGCGACAACTATAACGATATGAATATGATCGAATTTGCGGGACTTGGAATTGCCATGGGAAATGCACCGGAACAAGTGAAACAAATTGCTAATGATATCACACTTTCCAATGATGAGGACGGTGTAGCAGTGGCATTAAAAAAATACATTCTATCTTGAAAAAGAAATCAGAAAAATTAATTTTTTTTAAAAAAACGTTGAAACGTTTCCAAAATGGTGATATCATAGGTTCATGGAAACGTTGAAACGTTTCCAAAGTAGAGATATCATAAGCTTATGATATCACTTTAATATTGGAGGTAGTTGTAGTGCCAAGTTTAAAAGATGTTGCAGACCTAGCAGGTGTTGGAGTTGGCACTGTTTCACGAGTCATTAACAATCATCCGAATGTAAGGAACGAAACACGGGAGAAAGTGAATGCTGCGATCACACAATTAAATTACATACCTAATGAAGTGGCAAGAAACTTTAAAATGCAAAAATCAACAATGGTTGCGTTATTGCTCCCTAGTATTTGGCATCCGTTTTTCTCGGAGCTAGCCTATTATATCGAAGATGAGCTTGATCGGGAAGGTTTTAAATTGATGCTCTGCAATAGTGGAGGAAGACCTGACAAAGAGCTTTATTATTTGGATATGCTCAATCAGAATAAAGTAGCAGGGATTATTGGAATTACTTATAATGACATAGAGGATAGCGTGAACACCGATATTCCGATTATCAGCATTGACCGTCATTTTGGGAAAAAAATCACATGTGTAACTTCAGATAACTATACTGGCGGCCGCATTGCCTTAAAAGAACTTGTAAAGGCAGGAGCAAAAAAAGCGGCGTATCTGGGAATCACTAGTTCTGCTTACAGTGAGGTCGAACTTCGGAAAAAAGGATTTATCGATGAAGCAAATGCTCAAGGGATTGAATATATCATTTATGAGGAGAATGATGCTGTTTATAATGATGATGAATATTTCGGAAATTTCTTTAAAATAAAAGAACATCTTAATGTTTCTGGCATATTTGCTAATACTGATCTACTAGCCGCCAAATATATTGATAAAGCTAAACAATATGGAATACGAACTCCCGAGGATGTAAAAGTAATTGGTTATGATGGAATTCAAGATAATAAGCTGTTTCACCCGATTCTATCAACGATTCGACAGCCGGTCGAAGATATGGCCAGAATGTCTGTGAAACTTCTCTTAAGAAAGGTTGAAGGAGGGAGGCTAGAACAAGAGATTTATCGAATCCCGGTCATGTACAGAGAAGGTGAAACGACCTAACAGTTCAAATTTTTTAAGCTCTTCGTTGGAAACGTTTCAATTGAAACAGATAAATTTTTTTAGCTTTAATTGGAAACGTTTCAATTGAAATGCAAGCAAGAGATTTATCAAATCTTAATTATAAATTAACTAAAAGTTACATGAAAGTGAGGTAAGGGTATGGAAGTGGCAAGGAAGACAAATCATGTGATCGATTTACCTATCCAAAGGAAAAAAGAAATAAAGTTAAGAAAAATCTTGAGTAATTATCAGCTCTATTTATTTCTTTTACCCGCTTTAGTTTATTTTATTGTTTTCCATTATGTCCCGATGTATGGAATATTAATTGCTTTTAAAGATTTTGTGGCAACAAAAGGGATTTTGGGAAGTCCGTGGGTCGGATTTAAACACTTTGAGCGATTTTTTGAATCCTATCAATTTTGGAGCCTGATTAAAAATACTCTTGGTCTTAGCGTTATACAACTAATCGTTGGTTTTCCGCTTCCAATTTTTCTAGCTCTCATGATGAACCAAATTAGAAGTGATAAGTACAAACGTTTTGTTCAAACAGTTGTTTATGCGCCGCATTTTATATCAGTAGTTGTTTTAGCAGGTATGATTTATGTCTTCTTTTCAAACAATGGGCTTATTAATAACTTAATCCTGATTTTTGGCGGCGATCCGATTTCGTTTATGGCAAAACCTGATTGGTTTAAACCATTATATATTGCCTCAGGCGTTTGGCAAGAAACCGGATGGGCTGCGATTATATATCTAGCAGCGCTTGCAGGAGTCAGCCCTGAACTGCATGAGGCTGCGGTAATGGATGGAGCAAATAAGTGGCAGCGGATTTTTCATGTGGATATTCCGGCGATTATGCCAACGGCTGTTATTCTATTAATTCTAAACGTTGGTAACATTATGAATATTGGTTTTGAAAAGGCTTACCTGTTACAAACACCAATGAACCAGCCGGCAGCAGAGATTATCCCAACCTATGTTTATAAGATGGGGTTACAGCAGGCGCAATATAGTTTTGCTGCCGCAGTAGGATTGTTTAATTCAGTGATTAACTTAGTTTTATTAGTCTTAGTAAATAAGTTTGCGAAAAAATTATCCGGAACAGGATTATGGTAACAGGAGGTGCAGCATAAATGAGTATATTAGCTTTAAAGAATAAGAGAATGACAAGAAAATCGAAGGAAGATAAGGTCTTTGATATTATTAACTTTTTTCTGGTCGCGATCATCTTACTATTGGTAGTCTATCCATTGTACTTTATTGTAATTGCCTCTATCAGTGACCCAAACATGATTTACGAAGGAAAGGTATGGCTATTGCCGAAAGAGCTGACCCTTGAAGGGTATCAGCGAATCTTTGGAGACAGCAAGATTTGGCTGGGCTATAAGAACTCCATCATGTATACGGTGGTTGGTACGATTGTAAACGTTTCTTTTACCTTAATGGCTGCCTATGCATTATCAAGAAAAGATTTATATGGAAGAAATGTGATTATGTTTTTATTCCTCATGACGATGTTTTTCTCAGGCGGACTCATTCCTACATACCTGGTTGTTAAGAATCTGGGTTTGCTAAATACAATGTGGGCGTTGATCCTGCCGAAAGCTGTAGCTGTCTGGAACGTGATAGTAGCTAAAACGTTTTTTGAGTCTTCTATTCCTGGTGAGTTATTAGAAGCAGCCAAAATAGATGGATGTTCCGATGCGAAATTTTTCTGGAAGATTGTTCTGCCGTTATCAAAACCGATTGTCGCTGTCATGGTGTTATTCTATGCCGTTGGACACTGGAATTCCTATTTTGATGCTTTAATCTATTTAAATAATGAAAATTTATATCCGTTGCAATTAATTTTACGAAACATTTTAATTCAAAATCAGGCATCCACAATGATGATCAGTGATTTGGACTCCTTGGCCGCAAAACAAAGAGTGTCTGAGCTAATTAAATACGGTGTGATTATTGTCGCTTCCATCCCGCTTTTAATCGTCTATCCATTTGTTCAAAAATACTTTGTCAAGGGTGTTATGATCGGTGGAATTAAAGGTTAATCGAAATGATTTGCAATAAGGGGTGGTGGTCGACGTCATTTATAGTTTACCATCCATTTAATCGATCTAATAGGGGGAAAAACAAATGTTGAAATCAATCAAGAAAAATGTTCAGAAAAACAAGAAAAAGAGCATGGCACTTGTCTTGGTTTTAGGATTAAGTGCTTCATTCGTATTAACTGGCTGTTCAAACAGTGATTCTGCCAGTTCCGAGAAAAAAGCAGATGCTGCCTTTCATAAAACAGGTTTACCGATTGTCGACAAACAGGTTACATTAAACATTGTTTCACCAAAAGCAGCTCTTGCACCTGACTATTCGAAAATGGTCATTTTTGACCGACTTCAAAAAGCAACGAACGTTCAAATTAAATGGAATAATATCCCTGGAGATGGATATCAAGAAAAGAAAAATTTAATGCTGGCAAGCGGTGACCTGCCAGATGCGTTCTATTCGTCAGGCTTTTCTGATCATGATCTCGCCCAATATGGTCAGAACGGCACAATTATCCCATTAGAGGATTTAATCGATAAATATGCACCAAATTTAAAGAAACTATTTGAAGAGAGACCAGAGTTGAAAAAGGTTGTAACCGCACCAGATGGGCATATTTATTCCCTTCCGCGTGCTGAGGAAATGGATCTAATCGGTATGCCAAATATTATGTTCATCAACAAAGCATGGTTAGATAAGCTTGGCCTAAAAATGCCGACAACATTAGAGGAATACCATGATGTGTTAAAAGCATTTAAAGAAAAGGATCCGAACGGAAACGGTAAGAAAGATGAAATTGGGTTGACTTTCTGGTATAACGGCTGGTGCGGTAATGAAGGAGATTTAATTGGTTTATTCGGAGTGCCGGATGCTCCATTTGAAGCTGACCACCGTATTGTAAGAGATGGAAAAGTCCTTTATGCAGCGGTTCAGCCAGAGTTTAAAGAAGCAATTAATTATTATAACAGCTGGGTAAAAGAAGGTTTAATTGACCCTGAGGTCGTAACCCAAAAGACGGAGCAGCTGTTTGCCAAAGGGAAAACGCAGAATCCAACACTTGGCTCTTTCATTTGGTGGGAAAATACGGAAGTAGTTGGACCAGATCGAGTGAAAGATTACGTGGTATTACCTCCATTAAAAGGGAAAGATGGCAAAGTTGTGATTGGGCGTTCAAACTATTCTGAGTATGGAAGAGATGCCTTTGTGATTACCTCAGCAAACAAGAATCCTGAGATTACGATGCGCTGGGTTGACCAATTATATGAGCCAAAAATGTCAGCACAAATTAACTGGGGCCCAATTGGTGAAATTTACGAGGAAGATGCGAATGGCATGTTAGTGAATAAAGAGCTTCCAGCAGGCGTAGCAATGGGTGAATTACGTCAAAAGGTTGCTCCGGGCGGTCCGTTTGTAGTCTTAAAGGAGCACTTTGGCAAAGTGGTAGACATGGAGCCAAGAGCGAAAGAAAGATTACAAATTCTTGACCAGTATTATAAACCGCATATGGTACAAGAAAACTATCCAGCGATCTTCTTTAGCCCTGAAGAGCTTGAAGTGATTAATACGATTGAGCCGGAAATTAAAGCCTTTGTGAAGCAAAAAGAAGCGCAATGGTTGGTCGAGGGCGGAATTGAAAAAGAATGGGATGCGTATGTGAAGCAATTAAATGATATGGGTCTTGATAAATTAATGAAAGTTTACCAAAAAGGATTAGACCGCTATAACAAACAATAATCCCAATATAAAGCCAGATATCCTTTCTCGTCTGGCTTTTCTTTTCAAAAAATAAGAAATAGGATGATGTACATGTTTGATGTCACGGCTTTAGGAGAAGTTTTAATTGATTTCACACCCTCCGGTCATTCGGAAAAGGGCCATGTATTATTTGAAACAAACCCTGGCGGGGCACCGGCCAATGTCCTAGTGGCACTCTCCAGATTAAATAAGAAAACGGCGTTTATTGGAAAAGTGGGGCACGATCAATTTGGTCATATTCTCAAGGGTGTCTTAGAAGACCAAAAGATTGATACAAGCAATCTTTTATTCTCGGAAACAGTCAATACAACACTAGCTTTTGTTCATTTAGATGAAACAGGGGATCGTTCCTTTAGTTTTTATCGAAATCCAGGAGCAGATATCATGCTGGAGAAAAATGAAATTGATGAAGATACTATCAAACAGTCCCGTATCTTTCATTTCGGTTCTTTATCGTTAACAAATGAACCAGTAGCCACTGCCACTTTTACCGCATTGGAATATGCAAAAAAGCATAATGTAACGATTTCCTATGATCCGAATTTGCGAACTCCTTTGTGGAGGTCACTTGATGAAGCAAAGCGGCAGATTTTAAAGGGATTTGAATATGCTGACATCGTTAAAATTTCAGAGGAGGAACTGGAATTTTTAACCGGCTATCGTGAGGTCATAAAGGGCACGGAAGTTTTACAGGAACAATTTGGTACAGCTGTAATATTTGTCACGTTAGGGCCAGAAGGCTGTTTTTACCGAAGCATACAAGGATATGCCAGTAAAAAAGGGTATCAAGTAAACGTTGTCGATACAACGGGAGCGGGAGATGCCTTTGTTGGCGGTGTATTATATCAAATTCTTGAAAGGAAAAAACCGTTAGCTCATTTAACTGCATCAGAATTTGAAGAAATGGTCACTTTTGCTAATGCAGTTGGTGCCCTAACGACAGAAGGGAAAGGTGGAATTCCCAGTATTCCAACCATCGACCAGGTTGAAAGGTTTTTAAAAAAAAGCTTTGTTAAAGGCTAGTGTTGATTTTGGGTGGAGGGTAAAAGTCTGTGCCGGTTTTATATAGATAGATTAGTTTTTATATATTAACAATATTCGATAAACTGTGGAAAGGAAATAAAATCAATGGTTTTGGGGACTGTATCAGCTTTACAGGAGACTATAGATGAATTTCGCCAGAGTATGTACGAATTAGCAAAGAAGAAGGGCATTTCTGATCCACGTGTAATAAAAATTAGTCAGCAATTAGATGGAAAAATCATCATGTTGCAAAAAATCATATACCATTCTCAATCTTTATCAACAGCAAAGACTCTTTATTATGATGAACAAGATTGAGCCTGTAAATATTACTCATAGTAAATAGTTTAACTGAAATAATCAACAGCAAACCTTAACAAAGCCTAAAAAAAGAGTTCCTGAGAAAGGAAGAGTGTAAGAAATGAATAATAACGTCCTGGAAAAAAAACAGTATTATACAGAAAAATACCGTCCGCAGTATCACTTCTCACCGGAGCGCCAATGGATGAATGACCCGAATGGGATGGTGTATTATAACGGAGAATATCATTTATTCTATCAATATCATCCCAATGGAACGACATGGGGTCCGATGCATTGGGGGCATGCGGTAAGTAAAGATCTTGTTCACTGGGAACACCTCCCAATTGGTTTGGCTCCCGATGAGCATGGAACGATTTTTTCGGGTAGTGCAGTCGTGGATTGGAACGACACAAGCGGTTTCTTTGAAGGGAAATCAGGGTTAGTGGCAATTTTCACCCATGCGGATACATACCCTGATTCTAATCGTCCACGACAAAGGCAGAGTCTTGCCTATAGCAAAGACAATGGGCGTACATGGATAAAATATAAGGGGAACCCTGTTCTGCAAGAAGAAAGTATAACAGATTTTCGTGATCCAAAAGTGTTCTGGCACCGTGAAACAAATCAATGGATCATGGTATTAGCCGCAGGTCAAACCGTTAGAATATACACTTCGAAAAATTTACTAGCATGGGAGTTTACGAGTGAATTTGGAGAAGGACATGGCTCACATCAGGGTGTCTGGGAGTGTCCCGACCTTTTTGAATTACCTGTTGATGGGGATTCCAATCAGAAAAAATGGGTGCTATTTGTCAGCATTGGCAATGATCCAAAATATGAAGAAGGATCCAGAACCCAATATTTTATTGGCGATTTTGATGGTAAAACATTTTTCAACCATTACGAACCAAAAAAGACCCTTTGGATTGATCATGGACGCGATAATTATGCGGGCGTTAGCTGGTCCGATGTTCCAGATGAAGACGGAAGAAGGATTTATATTGGCTGGATGAGTAACTGGCAATATGCAAATGTTACTCCTACAATAGAATGGCGAAGTGCGATGACGATTCCTAGAGTTCTTGAGCTTAAGAAAACCGAAGATGGGATTCGACTTGTACAAAACCCGGTTCATGAGTTACAAGATATTCGTGATGGAAAAATATTAATTCAAAACGAAGTGGTTGTACCCGGTAAAAATCTTTTAGAAAATGTGAATAGTAACACATTCGAAATCATTGCCGAGTTTGAAATTGGAACCGCAGCAGAATTTGGGTTCAAGGTTTGCAAGGGAGCCAATGAAGAAACAATTATTGGATTTGACGTAGAAAACCAAACATTATTTGTAGATCGAACAAATACGGGAGAGGCTGCTTTCCATGAGGCCTTCGCAGGAAAACATGAGTGCTATTTACTACCAGAAAATAATAAAATCACCTTACATGTTTTTGTTGATCAGTCGTCTGTAGAGTTATTTGGAAATGATGGAAAGTCAGTCATAACGGACTTGATCTTCCCAAATCAAGAAAATAAGCAATTGGAGCTCTATGTAAAAAATGGAAAAGTTAAGTTACACTCGTTAGAGCTTTATTCGTTAAAATCTACTTGGCGATAATGTAGTGAAAAGGTAATAGGGGGAATGAAATTAATGAATGGTTTAAACAACAGATTATTTAATACCTTTAATACAGTTGTAGATTTATTTCTTTTAAATTTACTATGGGTCATTACTTCGCTCCCCTTAATAACCTTTTTTCCTGCAACAGCAGCCATGTTTGGAGTTATCCGTAAACGAATATTACAAAAAGAAACAGAGGGTATATGGAAGGGCTTTTTTAAAATATTTAAGGAGAATTTTAAACAAAGCTTTATCCTATCAATATTTTGGGGTATACTTGCCCTCTTTTTATTCTTTGATTATCGGCTCATTCATCCAGGAGTCTCTGTTGTCCAACTTATATTTTATATCATCTTAATCATTGGCATTTTGTTGTTTAGTGCGATCTCCATTTATCTTTTTCCAATTATGGTCCATTTTGAACTAAGCTGGAATAACGTTATTCGAAATGCCTTTTTCTTTTCCCTTATGAATCCAGTCTTAACAATTCTTTTATTAATTATTGTTGGGGCGGGGACTTCTCTGTTCTATTTCTATCCCGTTACGATTTTCATCATCGGCAGTTTCTCAGCCTATGCGGTATATTACTTATGTCAAATATGGTTTAATCAGCTGCTAATTATGAAAGGAACGAATTGAGGCGTTGAGTCTATCATCATTCTAGCCTCAAATCTTTTAAGTTTATTTGTAAGCGCACTCACTGAGGAAAGCGGCAATTAAATGTTGGAGGGGGAACAGGGTTGAAGCAAAAGATAAAAAATCAAGGAATATCGATTATGATCATTTTTTCATTAATGATTTCGCTGTTTATGCCCGCTGTTTCTAGTAAAGCGGAAACTAGTGTATCATCCAGTTCGTCTGTTGATGGCGAAAATGAACCATATCGGTCCAAATTTCATTTTTCTCCGGAAAAAAACTGGATGAATGATCCCAACGGCATGGTGTATTACGATGGGGAGTATCATCTGTTTTATCAGCATAATCCTACTGAATCAAAGTGGGGACCGATGTATTGGGGACATGCGGTAAGTAAAGACTTGGTCAATTGGGAATACCTGCCGATCGGTCTTTATCCAGATGAAAAAGGTTTTATCTGGTCAGGGAGTGCAGTTGTGGATTGGAACAATACGACTGGATTCGGAAAAGACTCTAAACCGCCGATGGTTGCTGTATTTACTCAGGAAAAAGGTGGTCATCAGGTTCAAAGTTTAGCTTACAGCAACGATAAGGGCCGTACTTGGACGAAGTATGATGGCAATCCGATTATCCCTATGCCAGAGGGGATTGATGTTTTCCGGGACCCAAAGGTATTTTGGCATGATGAAACAAAAAAGTGGATTATGGTCATTTCAGCTGGTGATCGTGTTTATTTTTATAACTCACCGGATCTGAAAAGTTGGACGAAAGTAAGTGAATTTGGCAACAATGACGGCTCCCATACGGGAACATGGGAATGCCCGGATTTATTTGCCCTTCCGGTTGATGGAGATCCAACTAAGAAGAAGTGGGTATTAGCTGTCAGTATCAGTGAAGGGGCCCCTGCCGGCGGTTCGGGGATGCAGTATTTTATTGGTGATTTTGATGGGAAAACCTTCACCAATGCCAATGATCCGAGTAAAGTCCTATGGGCCGATTATGGGGCTGATTTTTATGCAGCTGTTTCATGGAGTGATGTCCCTGATGGACGCCGTTTATGGCTCGGGTGGATGAATAATTGGAAATATGGGCAGGACATTCCAACATCCTCATTCAGAGGAACGATGTCGACCCCGCGTGAACTTGCCTTATCAACGGTTGAAGGTGAAGGGATTCGTCTTAAACAAAAACCTGCAGCTGAGTTAGAAAGCCTTAGGGGTAATCCACAAGATATCGAAAATAAAGTGATAACTCCGGGAGAAAATCTGCTTTCGAAGTTAACAGGAGATGCCTTTGAGATTACGGCTGAATTTGAATTGAATTCGGCAAAGGCAACTGAGTTTGGTTTGAAAGTTCGAAAAGGGGAAAGCGGGGAGACGAAGATTGGTTATGATATTGGCAGTAAAAAAATATTTGTTGACCGCTCCAATGCTGGTGAATCAGGTTTCAACGGTCAATTTGCCGCAATACATGAAGCACCGTTATCAGCCATTAATCAAACCGTTAAAATCCATCTAATAGTTGACCGGGCATCTGTTGAAGTATTTGGCAATGATGGTCAGGCAGTAATAACAGATCAAATCTTCCCTGATCCTAAAAATCAATCTCTTGAACTTTACACAACCGGCGGGGAAGTACAACTTAAATCATTAATGGTATATGATTTGAACCAAGCTTCTTTTGTTTCAAACATAGACAAAATCGCCGTTGATGGAGGCAGTCTGCGAAATGAGATTGAAAATCCAGATTTTGAGACTGGCAATCTATCAGGATGGACAGAAGCAGGATCCGCATTTGATCATCCAGTATCCAATGTTACAAGCTTCTGGGGTGGTCCTTTTCAGCAACAAGGAACCTACCATGTTTGGGGATTTGCCGGGGCAGCCAATGATGCAAATGCTGATTTTCGCACGGGTGTAATGAAATCTACTGTATTCAAACTTGGCGGGAATGGAATGATTGATTTCCTTGTTGGTGGGGGTCAGGATATAAATAAGCTATATGTTGCCTTAGTTCGGGCTTCAGATGGAAAAGAGCTTTTTAAAGCAACTGGATCCAATACAGAAGCCTATCGAAGAGTCAGTTGGGATGCATCGGAATATATCGGAGAAGCATTGTATATGAAAGTTGTTGACTATCATTCTGGCGGATTTGGGCACATCAATGTCGATGATTTTCATGTTTTTAATAATGACCCGGTAATGACCGACGATATTCAAAATCCGGATTTTGAGACAGGTGATTTAACAGGATGGACAATCGTTGAAGGTGATGCCTTCAGTAATCGGGATGTTACAGACGATAAAGATTGGGGTTGGGGTGGTCCGTTTAATCACCATAACGATTACCATCTATGGGGAGCTAAAGATGGCGGAGACGGACAAACGGGAATTTTAAAATCAGCAAACTTTACCCTGGCAGGTAATGGAGAAATTAATTTCCTTATCGGCGGCGGTAATGACATAGACAAATTATATGTGGCCTTGGTCAGGGCCTCAGATGATAAAGAATTAATCAAAGCAACTAATACCAATTGGAAAGAAAGCGAAGCTTATACTCGGGTAAAGTGGGATGCAGCCAATTACTTGGGGGAAAAAGTCTACATCAAAGTGGTGGACCATGCGACAGGTGGATGGGGCCATATTAACGTAGATGACTTTCATGTAAAAAATACCGGCATCATAGCAAACTGGCCATTGGATGAAGGCAGTGGAACCAAAACAAAAGACTTTGTCAGAGGAAAGGCAGACCCTATTTCCTATGTGTTTACGAAAGCTTTATACAAGCCATCGACCGATCCTTTATGGAGGGATGGGATTCGTAACAAAGCTTTACTGTTCGATGGATATTCTACATGGATTACTAGGCCATCTGATCAGGTTATTAAGTCAGCCGATGCTCTCACCATAGAAGCATGGGTTGCTCCAAGATCTTACGAATGGGGCGATCTCGGCCAATTGTCAGCCATCGTCAATCAACACAATAAAGCTGCAAGCGAAGGCTATATCCTTGGAATGGGCCGGCACGGCAAATGGTCGTTTCAGGCAAGTATCAACGGGGAATGGAAGGAAGTTTGGGCCGCCGAAAACAAACCTCTTGAAAAAAATAAATGGTCGTACATTGTTGCCACATTCGATAAGGCCGAGCAAAAAATGAAGCTTTATTTAAATGGTGAATTGGTTGGGGAGACGGCCACACCAAAAGGGACCATCACACCATCATCAAATGACTTATTAATTGGAAAACATAATAGCGCTGCTCTGATTAACGGGGCTTTCACTGCCAATATGTTTAATGGAATGATGGACGAATTAAAAATGCATAACCTTTCGCTATCAGGGGAAAAAATTAAAGAAAATTATGATTCGTATTTAAGTAGTTTTGAGAATCATAAACTTCCAATACCTGATTTGGCACCAGATCGGAGCAGATATGATGGAGACCGGTACCGGCCGCAATATCATTTTATTGCACCGGAGCATTGGATGAACGAGCCTCATGCTCCGTTCTACTATAATGGGAAATATCACCTATTCTATCAAAATAATCCTCAAGGTCCATATTGGCATCACATTCATTGGGGACATTCTGTAAGTGAGGATATGGTTCATTGGAAGGATGAACCGATAGCTCTTGCACCTGATGGGAACTCCGTTGCGCCTGATGGTGTTTGGTCAGGCGGATCAACTGTTGATGGTAATGGTAATCCGGTGTTATTTTTTACAGCCGGGGATGATAAAAAGGTTCCAAATCAAATGACGGGTCTTGCAACGAGTAAGGATCCCGGGGACCCGGATTTGAAAGAATGGTCCATGTACGAGAAACCAGTTACGGTTCAAGCGCCAAACCTGCCGGCAAAAGAAGGGGAGGTATGGTACGGGCAATTCCGTGATCCGTATGTTTGGAAAGATGGAGATACATGGTACCAGCTTGTTGGTTCTGGTATTAAAGGAGCGGGGGGAACTGCACTTCTTTATACCTCTAAGAACCTGAAAGATTGGGAATACAAAAAGCCGCTGATTGTTGGCAATTATAAGCAAAACCCGAAAACAGGCCAAGTTTGGGAGTTGCCAGTATTCCTGCCATTAGGAAAAGATGCAAAAGGTATTGAAAAATATGTCTTCTTTTTCAACCCTTGGTTTGATGGGTACAGTCCGCACAATGTGAAATATGTATGGTATTGGATCGGAACATGGGATAAAGAAAAACTAGAGTTTGTTCCTGACCATACGGACCCAAAACAATTTGATTACGGGGAACACTTTACAGGACCAAGCGGGATGGTTGATGGAAAAGGACGTTCCATTCTCTTTAGTATTGCACAGGACAGAAGGACGGAGCAGCAGCATTATGATGCCGGCTGGGCTCATAATGCAGGGCTGCCGCTAGAGCTTTCCTTAAACTCAGAAGGCGGGTTGGGAATTAAACCCATTACTGAATTAAGTTCTTTAAGGAAAAAGGAACTTGTTTCAATCAAGAATGAAAATACAGATAAAGCCAATGAATTATTAACAAATGTTAAAGGTGATCTGTTGGAAATTCAACTTGAAATTAATCCAGCCTCTGCAAAACAAGTAGGTCTAAAAGCTAGAAAGTCAGCAAATGGCGAGGAAGAAACATTACTATTCTTTGATGTTGAAAAACAATCACTAAACATTGATCGAAACAAATCCAGTCTCGATCCGGATATCCAAAAAGGGATACAGGGCGGAGAACTTAAGATTGGTAAAGAGAATCTCAAGCTTCATATTTATCTGGACCGGTCCATGATAGAAGCCTATGCGAATGGCAAAAAAAGTATCACATCACGTGTATATCCAACCCTTTCCGATGCACTGGGCCTTGAGTTATGGAGTAATGGCGGAAATGCGAAAGTGGTGTCGATGAAGGTATGGGAAATGGGTTCCGCATACGGGGAAACGGTTCCTGCCTATTGGCCTGAATCAAATGGCGGCGGAGATCCAATTCCAGAAAGTACAGAATTGCCAAATCATGATTTCCAATCAGGTGATTTAACAGGATGGACTGTTGTAGAAGGGAAAGCTTTTAGTAATGAACACGTATCCAAGGCAAACGATTGGGGATGGGGCGGACCGTTTAACCAAGCCTCAGACCGAATCGACCCGGAACGATACCATCTATGGGGGTTTAATGGCGAAAAAGGAGGAGATTCATTGACAGGAGTCTTAAAGTCTGAGAACTTTGTGTTGGGCGGAAACGGAAAAATCGATTTCTTAATTGGCGGCGGAGCTAATATCGATAGACTTTATCTAGCACTGGTACGAGCTTCAGACGGCAAAGAGTTAATGAAGGAAACGGGTGGTAACTGGGAAGCCTATCGAAGAGTTAACTGGGATGCTTCGGATTATATAGGAGAAGAGTTATACATCAAAGTTGTAGACTATGAAACTGGCGGCTGGGGACATATTAATATTGATGATGTAAATGTACCTGTGGCCATAAAAAGGTAAAATCTTACCTTGATAGATAGAATCAAATAACCTAGAATAATCATGTGAAATTCAATATTGCAGGATTGCGACTGGTTAGCAGGCAAGACCTAAAATGAGTTAAGGACAGAATGTACCTTTGTGTATATGTCCTTACCCATTTTAGGTCTTTTTTTGTTATTAAGGTTGAATACACTGCACTAGATAAGGAGTTTTTAAGATGAAAAAGAAGAGGATTATATGGATACGGCTGCTTGTTTTAGCAGTATGCTTCCTGTCGATTACAGGAGTTTTAATCAAAAAACAGGTGAACACCAGATTAGAAACAACCAATATCAATCAAAAGAAGGATCAACCTTTAGACCTGGTGCTTAGTAATCGTGCTCTCCATCAGTGGGGATTTGATGAAGGGGATGGTAACGTCACTCGTGATCATGCTCAATCTGTGTCGTCTGTTATTCATTATGCATTAACATCAGATCCGGAATGGAAAACCGGCATTAGTGGTATAGCATTATTATTTGATGGATATTCCAATTGGCTGGAAATTCCTTCAGAAAAGGTTCATAACCCAGCTGGGTCTATTTCCATTGAAGCATGGGTTGCCCCGAGAGCCTATGAATGGGGCGACAATGGACAGCCCTCCGTGATTATCAATCAACAGGATAAAGGAAATAAACAGGGATTTATGCTCGGAATGGGACGGCATGGATATATCACGTTTCAGCTTGCCATAAACGGGGAATGGCAGGAAATTTGGTCGCCAGAAGGGAAAATTTTGCCGAAAGATCAATGGTCTCATGTTGTTGCACAATTTGATAAAGAAACAACTAAAGTCTCACTTTATTTAAACGGTGTACTCATTCAAGAACAAGCAGTGCCTCCGAATAGTGAGTTTACACCAGCAGCTCATACGCCGTTACTTGTTGGAAAACATAATCAGGCAGTCGCTGTGTCTGAGGTTTTCCAAGTTAATATGTTTAATGGATTAATGGACAATGTTTCCTTATACAACAAAGCATTTAGTAATGAATCAATTAAACGACACTATGAAGAAGCCATTAAAGGCTGGAACAATAAACTGCCGATACCGGATACTTCATTTGATCGAACGGTTTATAAAGGAGACCGCTATCGTCCTAATTATCATTTTACTGCTCCACAGCATTGGATGAATGAACCACATGCACCGATTTATTATAACGGAAAATACCATTTATTTTATCAGTTTAATCCAGCTGGTCCTTTTTGGCATCAGATTCATTGGGGACATGCTACAAGTAAAGACATGATTCATTGGGAAGATAGTCCCGTTGCTTTAAGTCCAACAGAGGGAACTGCAGCAAGAGACGGTGTATGGTCCGGCAGTGCCACATATGATAAGAATGGAGTACCAGTATTATTTTACACAGCAGGACACGATGAAATGAAGCCGAATCAAATGACTGGTATGGCACGGCCAGAAGAGGCAAATGATGTAACCTTAAAACATTGGACCATGAATTCTAACCCTGTAACAGTACAAGAGGAAAATATGGAAACACCAAAAGGAAAGGTATTGTTTGGACAATTTCGTGATCCCTACGTATGGAAAGATGGAGACAAATGGTATCAGCTTGTTGGGTCAGGAGTGGAAAAAGCTGGTGGAACAGCTTTACTCTATAGTTCCAAAGATCTAGAAAACTGGAAGTATGAAAAACCACTTATGATTGGTGATAAAGTGAAATATCCTCGTACAGGAGATGTATGGGAACTCCCATTTTTAGTACCGATTAATAACAAGGAGACTGGTGAACAAAAATATGTATTCATGATTAGTCCTTATTTTATGTCCCCTAGCCCAGATGCTGCCCGCTTTACCTTTTATTGGATTGGGACCTGGGACCCAGAACGGTTGGAGTTTCTCCCTGATCACGAGGATCCTAAAATGTTTGATTATGGTGAACATTTTACAGGAGCACAAGGTTTTACAGATGAAAAAGGACGTACCATCGTAACTAGTATTTTACAAGACAGGCGTTCGGAAAAGGAAAAATATCAATCAGGATGGGCACATGGGACTGGGCTGCCGCTCGAAATCTATTTAAATGATAAGCAAACTCTTGGAATTCGTCCGATTGAAGAGGTGCAGTCACTTCGAAGAGAAGAACTGGCATCCGCCCAAAATGTTACAATGGATGAAGCAAATAAACAGCTTCGAAAAATCAAAAGCGATCAATTCGAAATCGAGTTGGAATTCGATGTTTCCAATACGAAAGCAGCCGGTTTAAAAATATTAAAAGACCCAAATGAACAGGAAGAAACCAGTATTTTTTATGATAATGAAAGGAAAACCATTCATATTGACCGCCAGCGTTCAAGTAAAAATCCTGAAATTGAAAAGGGAATTCAAGGTGGTGCGCTAAACCTTGAAGACGATATCTTAAGGGTACGCCTATTTGTTGATAAATCGATTGTTGAAGCATACGTCAATAATGAAATAAGTATTTCGTCCCGTGTATTTCCAATAATGGATCAATCGAAAGGACTCGAAGTATTTGGAGTGGATGGAGAACCATTTATACGTTTGATGAGGGTATGGAGTATGGCTACAGCCATTGAAGGAGAGAAAGATTAGCCTTACGGGTTTAACTCTATCTAATGAGTTTTGTATTGGTTATATGAAAATATAACTAGTAAATCCTAATGAAATTAAGAGTATATTATCCTATTGTAGGAAAATGTCGAACAGAATATAATGTTCCCTGTAAACAAAATTATGCGGGATTGTGACTGGTAAAGCAGGCAAGACCTAAAGTGTATGAAGGGCGAAGTGTACCTTTTTGGTAGACGTACCCTTGTACATTTTAGGTCTTTTTTTGTTCTCTGAGAAAGGATTTTAACTAGTTTGAATAGACGAAAAATTCTTAACGGACACAATGTTCCCGCGAAAAATGGAGGATTTAGGGGAAATGGAAATGAAAACTCGTAACAAATCGAAATTGAAAAAGCTGGTTTTGACAGCCGTTGTTGCTGTCAATTGCCTGTCCGTAACACAAGCATTTGCAGCGGAAATCAGTTCAGATTACACATCTATCTGGTCACGTCAGCAAGCAGAAAAAGTAACGCCTACTGACAAAACAACAGCACCGAAAATTGATCTTGATTTTGATCTTGTAGCACCTGATCAATGGGTATGGGATACATGGCCATTACAAAATAGAGATGGTTCAATGGCGATTGTCAATGGCTATCGAGTGGCTTTTGCATTGGTAGCACCGCGTTCTTTAGGATGGGGTGAGCGCCATACAGAAGCAAGAATTGGAATGTTCTACTCCAAGAACGGCAAAGATTGGACGTACGCAGGAATCCCTTATGACTATAATAAAGCCTTGGGGCATATGCAATGGGCCGGAACAGCAATGCTTGATGACAATGGAAAAGTTCATTTATTCTATACGGCAACCGGTGAAAAAACAAATTGGGATAACAATGGATGGGATAAAAGAGCCGTACAGCGGATTGCGAAGACAACCTTTGATATTCATACGGATAAAAACGGGGTTCATCTGACCAATGAAGGGAAACATCAAGTCATTCTTGAAGCAGATGGAAAATATTACGAGACACTTGCACAAGCGAATAGTCCGATCATTACGGCATTCCGTGATCCATTCTTCTTCCAGGATCCGAATACAGGCAAAGAGTATATTATCTTCGAAGGACAAGCTGGAAGCGATAGAGACTTTATCAAACCGGAAAATATCGGGGATGAAGAATACCGCAAAACTCATCCCGTTCCTGCAGGAGCCGAATTGTATAACGGTAATATCGGGATCGCAGAAGTACTTGACAAAGACGTAACCAAATTAAAGCTTCTCCCGCCATTGCTTGAGTCGGTTGGAACCAATCACCAGATGGAACGTCCGCACATGGTCGTAAACGGAGATGATTATTATCTATTTACCATCAGCCATACCTTTACGTATGCTCCTGGCCTGACTGGTCCTGATGGTGTCTATGGATTTGTTGGTAAAGGACTGTTCGGCAGCCATAAACCAATGAATGAAAGTGGTCTTGTGATTGCGAATCCAAAGGAAAGCCCTTATCAAGCCTATTCTTGGATGGTTCTTCCAGACCAGCAGGTAATCAGCTTTATTAACGAGCCGAAAGATGAGAACGGTAATGTGAAATTTGGCGGTACATTCGCCCCAACTCTAAAAGTGAAGCTGAATGGCGAAACATCTGAAGTTGTAAAAGAAGGTAAAGCGGGCGAAATTAAACCATTTGGGGCAAATCGCTAATGATAACTCGAAAAGGAGAAAGAAGGATGACCGTTATGAATAAGAAAGCAGTTTCTGCCATCGTCTTGGCGGCGAGTGTTATAGCCTCAACTTTTTCCGGGGTTTCTGTAAAAGCAGAAGACGTAGGGCAAACGACAAATTGGACACGGGAACAGGTCTCAAAAATTGAACTTAATCAAGATAATACCCTGCCTTATACGGATATAAGCAAGCTTAAGAAATTATCACCAGATTATCATATTTGGGACACGTGGCCCCTGTTGGATCGCGATGGAAATATCGCTTCAGTAAAAGGCTGGAAAGTGATGTTTGCCCTGTCCGCTCCAAATAATGTGCTTCCTGGAAAAGTACATGACATTGCAACAATCCGCTATTTTTACTCGAAAAATGGTAAGGATTGGACTCTCGGCGGGACACTTTTCCCAGAAGGAGCTTCATTAGGTTCTCGCGAATGGGCTGGATCTGCCATGGTCGATAATGGGAAAATTCATGCCTTCTATACGGCAACTGGCCATAGAGGGGAAGAGCGATTGACATTTGAGCAGCGCATTGCTGAGGCATCCGGTGATATTATTGCTGATAGCAATGGAGTTCATTTTGAAAATTGGGGCAAACACAAGATCATTTTAGAGCCGGACGGTAAATATTATCAGACGAAGGAACAAGCTCAGCAAGGCGAAGGCGGCGGCTACGCTTTCCGTGATCCGATGTGGTTTAAGGACTCAAAAACCGATAAGGAATATATTTTATTTGAAGGAAATTCAGGCGGTACTGTAGGGGAGCGCACATTTAAACAAGAATATGCCGGAAGTTCCGAGTATACAAGCAATAACCCGGTACCTGCGGGAGCTGTTCATGCCAATGCGAACATTGGTATCGCAGAGGTAGTGGATGGTGATCCTTCTAAACTTAAAATGCTGCCTCCTCTTTTGGAAGCAAATTATGTCAACGAAGAATTGGAACGCCCGCATATTGTAGTAAAAGATAAAAAATATTATCTCTTTACTGACAGCCATATCAATAAATATGCTGAGGGGCTGCAAGGACCTGAAGGGATGTATGGATTTGTTTCTGATACCTTGATTGGTGGTTATCAGCCGCTGAATAAGAGTGGTTTGGTTTTAGCCAATCCTCAAGGAAACCCATACCAAGCGTATTCATGGCTTGTCCTTCCTAATTTGAATGTCGTCGGGTTTGCTCATTTTGGCGATTTAGGCAACATGTCAATTGGTGATGTTGGAAACCAATCACCAGAATTCCAATTTAGCCATTTTGGAGGCACATTGGCGCCAACGATACAGCTATCAATCAAAGGCGACACAACAAAAATAGCAAAAGAGTTAAGCCCTGGCTGGATTAAACAATAAGGAAATGATTTGACCGGTTCCCGCGCTCCAATCGCTCACTAAGAGACCGTATAAGCGCTTGTGGAACCGGTTCCTTCGATGTGAATTGGTCACTAAGGGTCCATAGAGCCCATGGTACCGGTTCCTGAGCTCTAATCGGCGCTTGAAATTTATGGTTAATCAACAAAGTTTTTAACAAAGCAAAAGTAAGAAGGCATTTGGGGGAACACTTTTCATGAAATGGAACAAAGTTAAAAAAAGCAAATCTATCATAATAGCTATTATCGGACTTTTTATTATCTTCATACCCATTGTTGGTCCAATCGTTTCTGCCCAAGAAAATGCAGATACATTCAACTGGACCAGAGAAAATGTTAGCACTCTAACAATCAATGAGCAAAATACAGCTCCGACATTTAATAAAGATGAGCTCGTTAAACTTTCATCAGACTATTATATTTGGGATGCATGGCCATTGCAGGATTTGAACGGTCATCCAGCTGTAGTAAATGGTTTTAAAATTATTTTCGCCCTATCGATACCGAAGGATGTCCTTCCTGGAAAACGCCATGATCTAGCTCAAATTCAATATTTCTATTCAAAAGACGGAAAGAGCTGGGTGTCGGGTGGTCCCGTTTTTAAAGATGGAGATGCATTGGGATCCAGACAGTGGGCTGGCTCATCCATCATTAATCGAGATGGGAGATTACAAATTTTTTACACAGCAACAGGGCAAAAAAATGAAGCTCAACTAAGCTATGATCAGCGGCTGGCAACTGCAACGGCAGATATTCGTACAACAAACACCGGTCTGACATTTAAGAATTGGTCCAAACATGAAATAATTGTTGAGGCAGATGGTAAATACTATCAAACAAAGGAACAAACAGGGAATGAAGAATCTTCTTATGCGTTCCGTGATCCGTATTTTTTTCAGGATCCAAAGACTGGGGAAGAATATCTTTTATTTGAAGCGAACTCCGCAGGAAAGCTTGAAGATCGTCCATTAAAACCTGAATATATTGGTTCCGAAGAGTTTCGTGTAAACCATGTAAACCCTGAGGGTTCCAAAGCTTTTAATGGCAGCATTGGAATTGCCAAAGCAACCAATAAGGATTTATCTAAATTTGAATTACTGCCGCCCTTATTAGAAGCAAATTATGTCAATGACGAACTTGAGCGGCCGAGTGTAATCGTAAAAGGAAACAGCTACTATCTTTTTACGAAAACACACAGGGAGAAATTTGCACCCGGTCTTGACGCACCGGAAGGATTATATGGATTTACTTCAGACTCTCTCTTTGGAGGCTATCATCCGTTAAATAATAGTGGACTAGTTATTGCAAATCCAACCGATAATCCGTATCAGGCATATTCCTGGATGGTTATGCCGAATGGCACTGTCACGAGTTTTGTGAATTATGTTAATGTGGACAGTAAAGATATGTATGAAGTTGGCGAGCAATCACCGGAGTATCAAATGGAGCATTTCGGCGGAATGCTGGCACCGTCCTTAAAACTATCGATCACACGGGATGAAACAAAGATTGTTCATGAAAAGAAGCAAGGGGTTTTTAAATAAGACACAGTTGTGGCGTTCAGTTTTCTACTGAACGCCACTGTGCATTCTTAAAACATTTTGTCATTATTTACCTAAAAACAATATACAACATGATGTGATACAGACAACTCATAAATTTAAGGTGGAAGATGAACATTCAAGACGAACGGAAAGAAGCTAAAGATATTGCGCAAGAATTATTACCGTTATTAGGCGGTAAAGAAAATATTATGAATATGACCCATTGTACGACTCGATTGCGTTTTGAGCTTCAAGATGAGAGCAAGGTTAATAAAGCTGGAATAGATGAAATGGATGGTGTACATGGGACCTTTTCCCGAATGGGACTTTTCCAAATTATTTTAGGCCCCGGAATTGTAAATAAGGTATACAGGGCAATTCTTGAAACAAAGCCAACTCCTGTTTCTGGCATCTCTCCTGCAGAACCGCCAAAGGTGAGAATGAATCCTATTATTCGATTTGCCAGGACCTTGTCCAATATTTTTGTTCCGATTATTCCAGCTATTGTTGCAAGTGGTTTACTAATGGGACTTATAGGTATGATCAAGGTGTTTCAGTGGGCACCGCCTGAAAGCTCAATAATGAAAATGCTGGATATCTTTTCAAGTGCCGCTTTTATTATTTTGCCAATATTGATTGGTTTTAGTGCAGCAAAGGAATTTGGAGGAAATCCAACCCTGGGTGCAGTGATAGGTGGAATTTTAACTCACCCTTCGCTATTAAATCCTGCCAAGCTTGGATATAAAGTGCCGGAATATATGGAGGTTCTAGGGGTTGATATTCCTTTAATAGGGTATCAGGGAACCGTAATACCGATATTAATTTCTGTCTTTTTTATGAGTAAGCTCGAATTGCGCTTGAGAAAAATTGTACCAAGTGCATTAGATCTATTTTTCATCCCATTTTTAGTCATCATATGTATTGGTTCTATCTCACTTTTAGTAATAGGCCCGATCTCATTATTCATCGGTGACATGATGACAAATACGTTTCAGCTTATCTATCAATCTGGAGGTGTAATAGCCGGATTTTTATTTGGCGGCTTATATTCTCTCATTGTGGTAACGGGGCTGCATCATACTTTACATGCAGTTGAAATGGAATTGCTTGCAAATCCAAAGATAGGCGTTAACTTTTTATTGCCAATTTGGTCTATGGCCAATATGGCTCAAGGAGGAGCGGGGTTAGCCGTATTTTTTAAAACCAAGAATGAGAGACTGAAAAAAATTGCCATCCCTTCAGCTTTTTCAGCATTTTTAGGTATTATTGAACCAGTTATTTTTGGGATTAATATAAAACTTTTCAAACCATTTATAGGCGCAGCAATAGGAGGTGCTTTTGGAGGAGCGTATGTGGTTCTTACTCATGTAGTAGCAAATTCCTATGGCTTAACAGGTATTCCAATGATTGCTATTGTAGCTCCATTAGGGATTTCAAATTTACTGCATTACCTTATTGGTTTTGGTATCTCTGTAATCACAGCATTCATAGCTACTTTGATTCTTTGGGTGAAGGAAGAAGCCGAATAAAGTAGTTAAGATTAAAATCACAGTTAATGCAAGAGCTAAAGAGGAAGGTGAAAGAGATGAGAATTAACAAAATCTTAAATAATAGTGCGGTTGTAGTGAAAGACATAGACGGAGAAAAGATCGTGATGGGAGAAGGAATAGGATTCCAGAAAAGAAAGAATGATCTGGTGAATCAAGCTAAAATTGATAAAGTTTTTGTCATAAAGGATTCAAATGAGCATAAAAAATTCGAAGAAATATTACAATTATTACCGGAAGAGCATATGAAAATCGCAGAAGAGATCATCACTTATGCAGAAAAGGAATTGGGTGTCATGATAAACGAGCATATCCATGTCGCTTTTTGTGATCACTTATCATTTGCAATTGAACGATTAACAAATGGCATTTCCATTAAAAATGCGCTACTTGATCAAATTAAAATTCTTTATGTAAAGGAGTTTCAAATAGGACTTTGGGCAAAGGCGTTAATCAAAGAAAACTTAGGAGTAGAAATTCCTGAAGACGAAGTAGGTAATATTGCAATGCATATCCATACAGCTAGGATGAATGCAGGAGATATGCAGGAAACGATTGATATCACTACGACTATTCAAGAAATTACAAGAATAATTGAAAGTTGTTTAAATATCAATATTGTGGAAGATACGATGTCCTATGAACGTTTAATTACCCATTTAAGATTTTCGCTCAAAAGTCTATTATCAGATGGGACGAACCATGACTATGATGAAAAAATGGCTTCGATGATCAAGGAAAATTTTAAAGAAGCATTTGCCTGCGCACAAGAGGTTGGCCAATTTTTGGAAGGGAAATACCGGATAAAATATCCTGATGCAGAGTTATTGTATATTTCCATGCATATTCAAAGATTCTATAATCGAGCTTTATGCGGAAACAACAGATGTGAAAGCTGATGTCAATACCAAGTCGCTTTTCTTAACTTTCGGCAAAAAAGGTCTGCCATGATTCCGGCAGACCTTTTCGATGACCACTTACTTGGTCTCGCTTATCGTTTTTGTTAGGACATCGATGACATAGTTCTTTGTATTCTTGCTAATAGAACCGCCGTCCTCTTTAAAGATGGTGGACTTTGTGGAGTCAGTTGGTTCGATATGAACAGGTACTTGTGTCTGTCCTGCTTGAAGGGTAAAGGATTGAGTGAAATTCATATCATTTCCGACTGTCACTTTTTCCCCATTGATAGTGAGGTCAGCTCCCTTAATTGCATTCCCCTTTATAGTCATAGTTGATCCATTGATATCGATTTGGCTGATTGCCAGCGGCATATCAATCCAGCGCAGAATGGTATCCTGTACAACCATTTTGTTGTTCCCTTGGTTGGTGACCACAATTTTCATATCGGTTCCTGCGGCACCATAGCCGTAGTTACTGATATCGTCATCCGAATGATCGGATGGCGTATGATCTGCTAACCCTTCATGATCCCAAGTAGTGTCCCTCGTATATTTATACGTAAGCTCAGTTCCTTCTTCAAGCTCCACTGTGTATTCCCAATCAGGTGTCACAGCGCCATTACGGCCCATAGTCCAGGCACTAGTATTCCAACCGTTCAAGCTGCCTGGTATATTGACCTGCGCTGCTAAAGGTGTATAATCCGGCGCATGAACCTTAAACGTTACTTGTACCATAACAATTTCAGGGGTTACACTTACCTTGTTGGATTCCACATAGTTTCCAGCCTGGTCATAGACACGTACTTGATATTGGTAGGCAGTTCCATTTGCCACCTGATAATCACGGAAGGCGGCGGAGCTGCCGTCCAATGTTGAAAGAATTTGCCCGTCACGGTAAATGACCGTTTTAAATGGCTGATCCGGCTGCGTGAGTTTCCAGTTCAAGTTGACCTGACCGGATTCCTTGATCGGAGTGTCCAAAGTAACATCATTAGCAGGCGGGGTAGTATCAGATGTGCTGTGTGAAAAGGTTACTTCACCAGTAATTGAGTAAACCCATGTATTTCCTAAATCCGGCGTAAAGGCCATTCGGTATTCATATGTTCCCACCTCATACGCTGTAAAGCTTCCCTGAAACTCATTTGCCTGGTCTCCCTGAGCCTGGCCATTATACTGGGCTTGGTAAGATGTCCAAGTGGTTTGGCCATTCATTCTTACTTGAAGCTCGGCCGTAATTCCTTCTGCTGCACCAGTTTCAGTTGCACCTGCCAGGTAAAAAGCGGCTTTAACATTGGAGGCCTGCGCCAGATTCAATTCCCCGTTTTCTAAAGTAGTCAGTTCCTTAATACTAGCCTTTGCAGCATCGTAATGAGGCACAAGGCCGGATAAGGCAGCTGGTACAGATTCATTCCCACTTTCATTCACGGCCGTCACAGTAAAATAGTAGGTACGACCATTATTTAAATCGGAAATGTTCACAGATGTACCTGTTGTTTCCTTCACTTTTGTCCATAATCCACCTGAAACAGTAGATTGATAGACATTGTATTTTGTACCTGTTCCTGTCCAGCTTAAAGTAACCTCCTTAGAACCAGCTGTGCCGGTAATTTCTTTAACAGGCTGCGGTTGTTTAACTTCATTAACTGTTATTAACATTCTTCCGGATTCTGCAGGAACTGTTAATGACAGCTTGCCATCTTTCGTTGTAGTCACATATTTAGGATCCAATTGATCCATAAAACGAAGACCATTCGCGAGCAGCTTTTTTGTATCGATATCAACTGTTTGTGTGGTTTTCCCTCTGTTGATAATGACAAGGCCGGATTTTGATTCTTTTGTCCGGACATAGGCTAACACATCACCCTTTGCGTATATGTGGTGCAGATCGCCATGAGCGAATAGGTTAGCATTTTCCTTGCGAATTTGACCAATCTTTTGATAGTGTGCAATGAGTTCTTTGTTTTCGTTCCCCCACGGATATGTGCGTCGGTCATCAGGGTCTTTGGATCCTGTTTGACCCGCTTCATCTCCGTAATAAATGGTTGGTGCTCCAGGGTAACCCATTTGCAGGATAGAAGCCAGCTTCAATCGCTTCACACCTTCATCGTATTTGTAGTTCGGATCTTGCTCCGCTCTGAAATACGTATCCGTTCCATTGCCTAACAGGAAGATTGCCCGAGCTGTATCATGGGATCCCATCAGGTTCATGAGGGCATAAAAAGCTTCCTTTGGATAGTCCTCCTGTATAGCGAGAAGGGTGTTTTGTGCATTAGCGGCATTACCGTTCTTTAAGTAATCCAAAATGGCTCCGCGGAAACGATAGTTCATGACTGAGTCATATTGATCCCCTAAGAAGTACTTGGATGCATCATCCCAAATTTCACCTAGAATAAGTGGCTCTTCTTCTTTTTGAAGTGTTTTTCCGGCTCCTATCATAGTCTTGGACTTCATTTGCTTGCGGAATTCCTGCCAGAAGGAACTGTCCACTTCATTAGCTACATCCAGGCGCCAGCCAGATGAACCTCGATTAATCCAAGTTTTTCCTACTGAGTCCTTGTCATAAAAAATATAATTTGCCAATGCTGTGTTGTTAAGTTCACTTGGATGGTCAACCTTTGTGCCGTTAACGGATTCGAATACAGGAAGACTGTCGTATCCCCACCAGCCTTCATACTTATAATGCTCACCCGTCGAAACACTGTTGACTTTTTCATTTGGAACTTTAACATTTTCAATATGGAACCAGTTTTCAAAGCCGTATGGGCTAAAGGTTTGTCCTTCAGCCAGGAGTTGCTGTTTGGCCTTATCCTTAGCAGCAGTTTCAGACAATTTTTCGTTATTCATTAAATCGTAAATACGAGACCAGTATTCATAGGCACCCACTGTTTTATATTTGTGGTAGCGGTCAAAATAGATGGAATCATCAGCCACATGATTAAATACCCCGTCCAAAATCAGGTGCATGTTCCGTTTAGACAATTCCTTGGCGAAATCCTCGAATTCTTTTTCCGAGCTAAACATCGGATCCACCTGTTTATAGTCTGTTGCATCATATTTATGGTTGGACGGTGCAAGTGCAATTGGGTTTAAATATAGGGTATTGACGCCAAGTGATTGAAGGTAATCAAGCTTCGCCTTAATACCAGCAATGTCGCCGCCAAAGAAGTCGTTTGTAAATTCTCCGTCCCCTGTGTAGGAGCCAGTGCCTTGTTCATATGGATTATCCGGCAAGGATGACCAGGAGTCGGGATGTTCTATTGGCTGGCTGCCTCGGGCTCCAATCTGATCCTTTACATGGTCATTTGCTTTGTTGCCGTTATAAAAACGGTCCGGATATATTTGATAAACAACAGCTTCCTTCATCCAATCCGGTGTTTGATAGCCCGGGTCGAAAACGGTCAATTGGAAGAGTCCTGCATTTTTATCCTCCGCTTTACCGGTATGCCCTTCCTGTGTGTCTTCTCCGTATTCCACTGTTGTATCCTGATCCCCGGCAATGAATTTATAGCCGTGAACTCCTTTGTCAGACGGTGTAAAGGTGGCTTCCCAGAACTCAATGGCACCTTTGTCTTTTGTGTCTGACCAGCCTGTATTCTTCATTGAAAGAACCTTTGTTGTGCCTGTACTATAGTTTTTCACATACAGGCTGGCTCTGGTCAGGTCACCCTTTTTAGCCGATACTCGGAAGGTGACAGGTTTCCCTGCTGGAACTGCCCCAAACGGCGTCCGGTATACTTGGTCCCATGAATCATGATAAAGAGCATTCTTATCTATCATGCCATCAGATCCAATAGGTTTATAATCTGAATAAACTTCTTTTGTTTGGTTGTTATAGAAAAATGTGATTGTCGTATCAGAGAGTACATTCAGCTTCTCATTTGAACCAGGATAGGATTCCGTCCAGTCCTTGCCCAATACAATCTTGTATTCGTAGCTGCCTCTAGGTACCTTTGCAGTAAAGGAATAGACGTTATCAAAATGGGTGTCCTCCATTAATGCTGTTGAGTCTGCCGGACTCCATGCAGTCCCTGCGTGAATGACAGGTTGAATGGTTCCTACTAAGCGGGGCTTTTTGTCCTCATTTAAAAGTGTGTAATGGGTACTATCAGCAATGGCATGGGTATTGTCATTGTAGTAGAAGGTGACTTCTTTTTGTTCGGTCAGAGTTAGTTTAATGTTGTTTCCACCAGGCGCGCCGCCGTCTCCGTAATTTTCGGACCAGCCTCCTCCAATGGCGATTTTGTATTCATATGTCCCTGACGGCAGTGTGCCAGTAAGGCTATACAAACCATTTCCTTGGTAATCCATTTGCGTTTTAACAGAAGATGGATCCCAATCTCCTGAATTTCCTAAAACTGCCTGCAGACTTCCAACAAGTACAACCTGCTTTGGTGTTGTTTCTGCCGCTTTGGCTGTTTGACTTGTCACAAGTCCAGAAAATAACTGAAGAATTAGTCCAACTATGGTAACAAGCGACAGCAGTGTTCTCTGATTTCTCTTCATGAAAAATCTCCTTTCCCTAACTCTATTAATCTAGGAAAGCGTTTGCATGTAGTTGCACAAAAAAGCCGTATGTAAGATACTAAGAGGACTGTATTAGTGTGCAAACGTTTGCGCGATCACTTCCAAAATTTATTATATCTTTTTCTCAGCACAATTCAATAGAAAACGAGAAAAAAATCTAAATTTTCTGATACATCATTACCAAAATCGGGAAGTCATTATTTTTTAGCTGTATAACTGGTTGTAAACACTTTATAATAAAGGGTGGATTGTGCAACCGATTTCGTAAATGTAAGTGCTGTAAAATCGATGGAATATACAAAAATGACCGTTTCTATTATATTAAAATTAGTAGTAGAATCAATTAACTTCGAATGAGAGGGTGAAGAAATGGCTGTTACCATTAAGGATGTGGCAAAGCTTGCAGATGTCGCCCCATCCACTGTTTCAAGAGTCATTGCCAATAATTCACGAATAAGTGAAGCGACGAAACGAAAAGTTAAAAAGGCAATGGAGCAGCTAGGGTATCATCCTAACCAAAATGCCAGAAGTCTTGCCAGTCAATCAACCCAAACAATAGGGCTTGTCATGCCGAGTTCTGGAGATGTCGTTTTTCAGAATCCGTTTTTCCCTTCTATTTTACAGGGAATAAGTGAGGGGGCCCGTGAAAAAAAATATGCTTTGCAAATGACAACAGGGAAATTAGAAAAGGAAACACTTGAAGCAGTTATTAATATGGTACAAGGGAAAAGAGTAGATGGCATGATTCTTCTTAACTCCAAGGTGGAGGATAAAGTCATTTCGTACTTAAGAGGAAGGGATTTTCCTTTTGTTGTTATTGGAAAACCTTCTAAAGATGCAGAAGAAATCACACATGTTGATAATGATAATGTTCGTGCCATGAGAGAAGCTACTGAATACTTAATAGACCATGGCCATCGGAAAATTGCTTTTATTGGAGGGAACCCAGAACTAATGGTTACGGTTGACCGTTTGAATGGGTATAGGCAGGCTTTAAAAAAGGCAAACATTCCTATAAAAAATGAATATATCCTTCATGAGGAATTCCTAAGGGAAGGCGGTCAAGAGGCGGTGAGTGAGTTAATGGCACTTGAGCAACGCCCAACTTCACTCGTAGTAGTTGATGACTTAATGGCACTAGGTGTACTTAGTACATTAGATGAGCTGGGAATCAGGGTTCCGGAAGAAATCTCAGTGGTTAGTTTTAATAACGTCCTCTTAGCAGAAATGTCCAAACCACCCTTAACTTCAGTGGATATTCATATTTTTGAGCTTGGATATCAAGCATCGAGGAGTTTGATTCAACTAATCGAAGATCGGACAGAACCAACCAAGCGGATTATCATTCCTCATCAATTGGTTGAACGTCAATCATGCAGTCACCAAATTCCTATAAGCGATTCGAAGCATTCGATGTGATTTGCACCGAGTGCTTTTTTTATTCTTGCGAAAAATGGGCGAAAGGTCATATAACATGTTAATTGAACTTTGAAGGAAGAATGAAAAATAGCAAAATAATAGATATTTCAATTATATTATCTATGTTTATTTGCATATCCAAGATATAAGATGTAATCAAATAAGTAATGTTTTGAACAAGCAGGAGTGAGAATTAAAGAAAACCTATAGAGAAAATGATGGCAAAAAAAGGAGATATAAAAATGACGAATAGAAACTATCATTTAGTTATAGTTGGTTACGGTGGTATGGGAAGCTATCATGGAAAGCTGCTCAAAGAAAACCAAAACATAAATGTAATTGGAACCTATGATATTCTGGAGGAAAGAAGAGCCGCTTCCTTGGCTGATGGATACAAGGTATATGAAAGTTTAACTGCTGTTTTAACCGACGATTCTGTTGATTTTGTTCTTATCGCCACTCCTAACGATGTGCATAAAGAAATCGCAGTCGCAGCCTTAAACGCCAAAAAGCATGTAATTTGTGAAAAGCCGGTCACTATATACAGTGAAGAGTTAATCGAAATTATGCAGGCTGCAAAAATGAATGACAGAGCGTTTATTGTGCACCAAAACCGCAGATGGGATGAAGACTTTCTAACGATAAAAAAAGTATACGATGAACTGATTATCGGAGATGTCTTTCATATTGAATCACGGGTACAAGGAGCAAACGGGATTCCGGGAGACTGGCGCCATCAGAAGGCTTATGGCGGGGGGATGCTGCTGGACTGGGGTGTCCATTTACTAGATCAACTGCTATTTATGATCGACAGTAAGATTACGAGTGTCTATGCCAATTTAAGTTATATTTTAGGGAACGAAGTAGACGATGGTTTTCAAGTGTTTATCACGTTTGAAAACGGCATCACCTCTTTAGTGGAAGTGGGAACAACAAACTTCATTCAACTGCCGCGGTGGTACGCAAAAGGAACAACAGGAACGGCAGTCATCCATGATTGGGATATTAACGGTAAAATTGTGACGCAAAATCGGGGAGTGGAGGTAGAAGCCCCGAAACCGATTAAAGCCGGGCAAGGGTTGACGAAAACGATGGCACCTCCGTCTGAAAAAGCTGTCAGTACATCGGATTTACCGAAAGTAGATAAGTCGATGGAAAGCTTTTATGACAATGTGATTTCTGTAGTTGAAGGAAAAGCAGAACCAATCATCAAAAATGAGGAAGTTTTGCGTGTTTTACAATTGATGGAAACGATTTTTAAATCAGCAGAGACAAACGAAGTCATCAAAGACTTTGATAGGGTAATGGACGGGAAAATCCTATTTTAGATATATAAAATAGGATTGTATCAAATAATAGAAAAGCTAGAAATACTGATGTGAAGTGGGAAACTCAGTGATTTCTAGCTTTTCTAATTTTATTAAAACATTACATGTATAGGAAAACATTTAATCTAGTATTCTATCCGCCTGTACGCACCAGGAGCAACGCCGTATTTCTTTTTAAATACCTTATGAAAGTAAGGATAGGTTCCGAAGCCGCAGTCTTCAGCAATCTGTTCAAGTGTCAGTGTAGTGTATTTCATCCGCTCAATGGCCGAGGATAAGCGGATTGCCTGCGCGTATTCCATCATCGTTTTCCCAACGCTGCTTTTGAATAGATGAACGGACCTTGAGACGCTGAGCCCAGCATGCTTCGCCACATCCTCCACTTTAAAGGCGATCGTGGCATGCTCCTCAATGTAACGCATCATCCGTGTCACCGTATACGGGTGACTGAAGGATCGGCCGGTTTCGCTGATAGCCCGTTCCAGAGATAAACAGAGCGCTCGCAGCAAATAGCCGGAGAGCTCTTCGTTTTGGCTGGATGATGGACGGCGTTTTTCAATCATGATCTGGCGCCATAAGGTCAACAACTTTTCATCCAATTCGATTCGGGAAACATCCGGCTTTTCAGAACGGCTCCACCATTCGTCCATCCACGCGCCTTCACAAACTAAGTGATAATCCCCGCTGTTTTGCCCCTCTTTGACAAGCAGTTCATAGTGATCCCCAGGTTTAATGAGCAGTAGGTCTCCTTGCGCGAGTTCCATTTTTCTCCCCTTCACGACTACTTCGCAGAGACCTTCTGTTTGCAGTCTGAAAAGATACGAAGGGTATCCGGATTTATGTTGAGAATGATATCCATTTGTGTGAAAGGAATAGCCGCAAAAAAATATGTTCGTCGTCATAAGCTCCCTCTATTCTAACAAAATAGAAAAATAGCAAAATAGTAGATGTTTTAATTATATCATCTATGTTTATTTGTAGATATACAATATAAGATGTAATCAAATAAGTAATGTTCCAAGAAAGTGGGGGATGCAAGTTTTAAGTACGACAATTTGCCGACGATTGAAACTAAGTTGGCCTGATGTTGTTGCAAAGGCTGATATAAAGATATATAAGCGAGATAGTTGTTAATATTTGTGATAGAGTTTGAGCTCTTTTGGAATCTATCACAAACCAATTATAAATGGACTATTTAATTATTCTGGGTTTTTCTCACCTAAATTGTTTTTAATTTAACGTCAAAGAATTATTAGGTTCAATATTTTCCACCCTATCTGTCAATGTAAGCCGTTTCATAAATTCTATTAATCTCTAAAATTAACTGTAAAGTATTCAACTATAAGGAGTTGTTCATCATGTTGAAAGTAACGGTATGGAATGAAAATCGTCATGAACAAAAAAATCCGGTCGTTAGAGATATCTATCCAACTGGGATCCATGGCACGATCGCCCAATTCCTTCAGGCAGAAGGAATCACAGCAGGAACAGCTACTCTTGATGAGCCGGAACATGGCTTAACCGATGAGGTGCTAGCTGCTACTGATGTATTAGTTTGGTGGGGACATCTAGCACATGGAGATGTGAAAGATGAAGTCGTTCAAAAAGTTCAACAGCGTGTACTAGATGGTATGGGGCTGATTGTTCTCCACTCCGGCCACTTTTCAAAAATCTTTAAAACATTAATGGGCACCAGTTGTGATTTAAAATGGCGGGAAGCAGATGAAAAAGAACGACTTTGGGTTGTGAGTCCAAGCCATCCGATAACAGAAGGAATCTCTGAATATATTGAATTAGAAAAAGAAGAAATGTATGGGGAACATTTTGATATTCCTCAGCCGGATGAACTTATTTTTACGAGCTGGTTTGAAGGCGGCGAAGTATTCCGCAGTGGCTGTACGTATAAACGTGGAAATGGGAAAGTATTTTATTTCAGACCGGGCCACGAAACCTATCCAACCTACCATAGCGAACAAATTCAACGTGTAATTATCAATGCGGTAAAATGGGCGGCACCTGTCAAAAGGGAACGTCCCATTTATGGAAATGCGAAACCACTAGAACAAATCAAAGGGGGACAAAAATAATGAAAAAGTTAAAAGTTGGAGTAATCGGATGTGGCAGTATTGCCCAGCATCGTCATTTACCTGAATATAAAGCGAACCAAAATGTAGAGCTAGTGGCTGTTTGTGATATCAATGAAAGCCGGGTTAAGGAAATAGCAGAGAAATATGATGTCACTGCTTACACAAACTATGAAGAGTTATTAAGCAGCGGAACGGTTGATGCAGTCAGCGTTTGTACACCAAACTATCTTCATGCCCCAATTTCGATTGCTGCCTTAAATGCCGGCCTTCATGTTCTTTGTGAAAAACCAATGGCAACTTCTAAACAGGAAGCCGAAGCAATGATTGCCGCGGCCAAAGAAAGTGGCAAGAAGTTAATGATTGCTCATAATCAGCGTTTTGTCCCTTCTCATCAAAGAGCACGTCAGCTGATTGCAAGCGGGGAAATCGGCAAAATTTATAGTTTCCGCACAGCATTCGGGCATGGCGGTCCCGAGGGATGGAGTGTAGATGGGAAAGAAAGCTGGTTTTTTGAAAAAGAAAAAGCCTTCGTTGGTGCAATGGGCGATTTAGGTGTCCATAAGACTGATTTACTGAGATATGTACTAGGTGAAGAAATTACCGAAGTTGGTTCTTTCGTTGAAACAAGTGCCAAAGAATTTGCTGATGTCGATGACAATGCTGTTTGTGTATTAAAAACAGAAAGCGGGATTATCGGAACACTTGCGGCAAGTTGGGCTTATGTCAGTAAGGAAGATAATTCAACGATTATTTATGGTGAAAAAGCCATTCTACGGTTAGAGGATGATCCAACTAATTCACTTGTCGTTCAATATGCCAACGGTGAAGTCGTAAATTATCAGCTTGGAAAAATTCAGTCGAATGATTCGGGCGGCCAACGTACTACACATGTAATCAACCATTTTGTAGATGCTGTTATTCATAATCAAGAGACACCTGTTCCTGGTGAGGAAGGAAAAAAATCTCTAGAGGTGATTTTAGCAGCCCTTCAATCAAGTGAAACAAAACAAATTGTTAAAGTGAGCGAGCTATCCTAATTTTGCGTTAGATATAAAGGGTGGTGGACCATACTGGGCCTCCATCTCTCTATTGATGTCTACAACCTATCAAGAATCAATTGTATTAAGAGCAGTTATAGAGAGGGGAATTCATTATGAGACTTGGAGTTTTTACCGTATTATTTGCTGAAAAATCATTCGAGGAAATGCTTGATACAGTTAAAGAAGCCGGACTACATGCAGTTGAAATCGGAACGGGATGCTATCCTGGAAACAACCACTGTGATTTAGATGGGTTATTGGAAAGTGAAGAGGCTAGACGTGAGTATATCCAAAAGGTAGAGGAACGCGGACTGGTAATCAGTGCATTCAGCTGTCATGGAAACCCGATTTCTCCTGAAAAAGAATTTGCTCAAAACTCGCATGAAACACTCTTAAAAACGATTAAACTTGCTTCGCTTCTCGAAGTGCCGGTTGTTAACTGTTTTTCAGGAACAGCAGGAGATCATGAAGGGGCGAAATATCCAAATTGGCCTGTAACACCTTGGCCTAATGAATATGGCGACGTGTTAAAGTGGCAATGGGAAGAAAAACTGATTCCTTATTGGAAGGAAGTTGGCCAATTTGCTAAAGAGCACAACGTGAAAATAGGACTTGAACTACACGGAGGTTTTTTAGTCCACACACCATATACACTTTTGAAGCTGCGTGAGGAAACCTGTGATGCCATTGGCGCTAACTTAGACCCAAGTCACCTATGGTGGCAGGGAATTGATCCCGTTGCAGCGATTAAAATTTTAGCAAAAGAAAATGCGATTCATCATTTTCATGCAAAAGACACATACATTGATCAGGAAAACGTGAATATGTATGGATTAACGGATATGCAGCCCTATGGAGAAGTGAAAACGAGGGCTTGGTCCTTCCGTTCGGTTGGCTGTGGACATAGCCTTAAAGAATGGTCCGACATGATGAGTGCACTAAGAACCTATGGCTATGATTATGTGGTCAGCATTGAACATGAAGACCCAATTATGTCTATTAACGAAGGGTTCAATCGGGCAGTAACCAATTTAAAATCGATCCTAATTGAGGAACCAGTCTCGCAAATGTGGTGGGTGTAATGATGAAGAACATACCAGTTGCCGTCCAAATGTATACCTTACGGGAAGAAAGTGAAAAAGATTTTGCGGGTACATTGAAAAGAGTAGCAGAAATCGGTTTTGATGGAGTGGAATTCGCTGGTTATGGTGGATTAACAGCGAAAGAAGTTAAAACGTTATTAGATGGGCTTGGCCTTCGCACTGCAGCAAGCCACGTCCCGCTTGAACAATTGGAAACCAATTTGTCTCAAGTGATTGAGGATATGAAAATATTAGGAAGTAAGTATATTGTCTGCCCTTACTTGATGCCAGATCGTCGAAGCGAACAGGATTATCAAGCGCTTATTTCTTTATTAAATCATGCGGGTGAAATATGCCGAAAAGAAGGTATTACCCTTTGTTATCACAATCATGATTTTGAACTAGAGCGCTTGTCGGATGGAAGAATGGCATTAGAAGCCATTTTTGATGATACAAGCATCGACCAGGTAAAAGCTGAACTTGATATCTATTGGTTGACTAAAGCCGGTGAAAAACCTGTTGAATGGATCAATCGTTATAAAAATAGAACACCGCTCATTCATTTAAAAGACATGACCACGGATGAAGAACAATTTTTTGCAGAACTTGGAACAGGTGGCGTTGATCTTGAAGCAGTACTTACTACCGGAGAAGAAGCCGGTGTAGAGTGGTGGGTGGTCGAACAGGATATGAGCCGCCGTACGCCGTTTGAAAGTATTGAAATCAGCATCAATTACTTGAAATCGAAGCTGCCCCATCTTGTGAACAAATAACTGAAATGTGGTATAGAAAGTTGATCGAACTGAGGTGCACAAGTGAACAAAAAGTGGTGGAAAGAAAGTGTCGCCTATCAAGTCTATCCTCGAAGTTTCATGGACAGTAATGGGGACGGGATTGGTGATTTAAAAGGTGTAACAGCCAAATTAGATTACCTAAAAGAGCTAGGAATTGATGTAATTTGGCTGTCGCCGATGTATAAATCACCGAATGACGACAATGGTTATGATATTTCAGATTACCAGGATATTATGGATGAATTCGGAACGATGGCAGACTTTGATGAGTTGCTTGACGGAGTTCATCAGCGTGGAATGAAAATAATCCTGGATTTAGTCATCAATCATACGAGCGATGAACACCCTTGGTTTATTGAGTCACGCTCCTCTAAGGACAATCCGAAGCGTGACTGGTACATTTGGAGAGATGGCCAAGATGCAAAAGCGCCGAACAATTGGGAGTCGATTTTCAGTGGGCCAGCTTGGAGATATGATAAAGAAACAGAACAGTATTTCATGCACATCTTCTCTGCACGTCAGCCTGATTTGAATTGGGAAAACCCTGAGGTAAGGGATGCATTATACGATATGGTCAACTGGTGGCTTGAAAAAGGAATCGACGGTTTCCGAGTAGATGCAATCTCTCATATAAAAAAAGAACCAGGATTCCCTGATATGCCTAACCCAGATCTTTTAGATTTCGTCCCTTGCTTTCCTAAAATGATGAATGTCGATGGAATTGATGAGTTTCTCACAGAATTCACTCAAAAAACCATTAAAAACTATGACATCATGACCGTTGGGGAAGCAAATGGCGTCGGGCTTAATGAAGCTGATCAATGGGTGGGAGAAGAAAACGGCTATTTCAATATGATTTTCCAATTCGAATTTTTAGACTTATGGGATAAGGATGCAGAGGGATCCATTGACGTTCGTAAATTAAAAAAGGTTTTAACCAAATGGCAGACAGGTTTGGAAGGCAGAGGATGGAATGCCTTATTTATCGAAAACCATGACCAGCCACGACGGGTTTCTAGCTGGGGAAACGATAGGGAGTATTGGAAAGAAAGCGCCAAGATGCTAGGAGCGCTATATTTCCTAATGAAAGGGACTCCATTTATTTACCAGGGTCAGGAAATTGGGATGACGAACGTCCAATTCCCGTCTATTCATGATTACAACGATGTTGGCATGATTAACTATTATCATGTTGAAACCGCCAAAGGCCGTTCCCATGAAGAAATTATGAAAGTTATTTGGGAAAAGGGCCGGGATAATGCTCGGACGCCGATGCAATGGGACTCATCTAACATGGGAGGATTCACTACTGGCGATCAAACATGGCTGGGTGTAAATCCAAATTTTACGGAGATTAATGTAGAGTCACAATTAAACGATCCTGACTCGATTTTATCATTTTATAAAAAATTGATTCGCTTAAGAAAAGAGAATCCCGTGTTTGTTTATGGTACTTACAACTTAATAGCTGCGAATCATCCGAAACTGTTTGTGTATATTCGCAGCTTAGGTAAGCAAAAGGTACTTGTTATTAATAACTTTAGTGAAAAAACAACCAGGTTTCGTGTCCCAGGTAGTTTATCTTATTCCACTTCTGACCTTATCCTTAACAATTATGAAGTTGTGGGTAAGAAATTACCGAAAAATTTCACATTAAAACCTTATGAAACAAGGGTATATATACTGAAGTAAAACTTGGGGGCATTTGCCCCTTTTCTCATTTTTGAGAGACCTATAAATATTGGGATTAATGAATGATGAATAAATAATTAAACAAAGAACAAGTTAATATTATGTATTTTTTAAAGGTAAAATGAACTAGTCATTTTACCTTTTTTCTATTTTAGTAAACATAAGGTTATTATTTAGTTACGTTAACTAAAGAAAAATTGATTATTTTTAGAAAAAATTGATTTTTTTTAAATATAAATTGATTGAAAGCGTATAACATGGTATATTATTAATATAAATTTAGTTAACTTAACTAAACAAAATAAAGTTGTAGGTGAGTATATGGCAACGATTAGAGATATTGCGGAGCATGCCAGTGTTTCAACGGCAACCGTATCTAGAATACTAAACAATGACCCTACTCTTTCTGTATCCGAGGATACGAGGAAAAGGGTTATCGAAATCGTCAATGAGCTAAATTATAAACCATTAAGAAAAAAAAGTGGAAAAGCGGATAAACCAATAGAAACATTTAATATTGGCCTGATCATGTTGAACGATGAAACTATTGATCCGTATTTTCAGTCGATACGGCTGGGAGTGGAAAACACCTGTAATCAATATTCCTTTAATATCGCCTCGACATTTATGGTTGGTAAAAGCAACATAACAGCAGAGAGCTTAAGTGGTTTGGATGGTCTTATTGTTATGGGGGACGTTGATATTAAAGATTTAAAAGAAATTTACTATGAAAATAATAATATTGTTGCAGTAGACTATCTTCCGCAAGATTTGAATGTGGATATTGTAATTTCAGATTTTGAAGGCGCTACCCATCAAGTTTTGGAACATTTAATTGGTCTTGGTCATACTGATATTGCCTATTTAGGCGGAAGAGGAATGGTCTATGGTGTGAATAGTAATATAACGCTTGAAAAAGAGGATACAAGGAAAAGTTCATTTGAAAAAATTATGAAAGAGAAAGGGCTCTATAACCCAGCTAAAGTATTTGAAGCTGATTGGGGCCCATCCAGTGGATACTCATTAACGAAACAATTAGTAGAAAGTGGGCAGATGCCAAGTGCAATTGTTGTTGGAAGTGATCCAATGGCATTGGGTGTACTTCGTGCCCTGCATGAAGAAGGGGTCAAGGTTCCCGAAGAAGTTTCGGTTTTTAGCTTTGATGATATCGAAGCTGCCGCCTATATGAATCCGCGTCTTTCTACTGTGAAAGTACATGGCGATGAAATGGGGAAAACCGCTGTGAAGCTTCTATATGATCGTTTAAAGGGGAGAACCCTACCACTGAAGGTTACTCTACCAACAGAATTAGTTTTACGTGATAGTGTCAGCGGAAAAAAACAATAAAACGGGTTCAAGGAGGGAGATGGGAGTGATTATCAGCAAATTCTGTAATCGCTGCCAATCCTTTCATTAAATAAAGTTTTCATAAAATGAAAATCTATCAAAATATGGGGGATTCTCGATGAAAAAATCAATCTCGTTAGTTGCAACTGGTATGATCGCGCTTTCTGTTCTTGCAGGGTGTGGCAGTAAGGAAGCTTCAGGTGGTTCAAATGGAAAGGTGAAAATTGAATTTTTAGAGTACAAATCTGAAGCAAAAGGTACATTTAGTGAATTAGCCAAAAAATTTGAAAAAGAAAACCCCAATATTGATATTGTTGTTACTAATCCACCGGATGCTGTAACCGTATTAAAAACACGGGTAGCCAAACGTGATCTTCCTGATGTTATTGGGATGGGCGGGGATGTATCCTATGCAGAGATTTCAAAGGCAGGAGCTTTTAAAGATGTTTCAAAAGACAGCACATTAAATGACATTCAGCCAGCGTATATTGACATGTTAAAGGATATTTCAAAACAGGACAAAGTATATGGAATTCCCTATGCAGCAAATGCCAATGCAGTAATATATAACAAAACTATTTTCAAAGAATTAGGCATTGAAGTACCAACAACATGGGAAGAATTTATCGCGGCAGCGGAAAAAGTTAAAGCTGCAGGGAAAATTCCATTTTACTTTACCTTTAAAGATGCTTGGACAGCCTTACCTGCTTACAATGTTCTCGCAGCAAACACACAGGGAGATGACTTCTTTAAAAAGTTAGATAAGGGAGATACGAAATTTGCAGAAGGGCACAAGGAAGCAGCTGAAAAGCTATTAACCCTGCTCGAATATGGCCATAAAGATCAGAATGGTAAAGCGTATAACGATGGAAACGTAGCCTTTGCAAAGGGTGAGTCTGCTATGTATCTTCAAGGTATTTGGGCGATTCCAGAAATTAAAAAAGCAAATCCAAACATTGAGGTGGGCGTATTCCCTTACCCAATTGGAGACTCAAAAGTTGTATCAGGTGTAGATTTATTACTTGCTCAATCTGCGACGACTGAGCATCCGAAAGAAGCTAAAAAGTTTATTGAATTTCTTTTGAGTGATGAAAATATGAAAGAATATCTTACACAGCAAAACGCCTTTTCAGCTAAAACAGGTATCGTACAGGAAGCACCTGAGTTAGAAGGATTAAAAGCAAGCTTTGAAAAAGGTGCTGTTGTTGACTTCCCTGACCACTATGTACCAACTGCTGTAGCCCTTGAAAAACAATTGCAAGTACTAACACAGAAAAAAGATGTTAATCAATACTTGAAAACTCTAGATACTGAATGGGAAAAGGTAGCTAACCGTAAATAATAATTCAATCATGGAGAAATGGGGGGAATCCTAATTTCTCCATCTTTATAAAGGAGTGAAAGAAGTGAGTAAGGAAGATTTGGCGTTAAAAAATGGGAGTATTCCTTCTGCTAGGATAAAAGAAAAGAAGAAAACTATGAAACTCAAAAACGTACCGTTTTATTTAATGACAGTGCCTGCACTTCTCCTTTTCGCTATTTTTCATACATTTCCAGCTATTCAAGGCATTTATTATTCATTTACAAACTGGGACGGCTTAAGTTTCACTTACGACTTTGTAGGATTCAAAAATTATTTTAATTTATTTAAGGACTTTAACATATTAAATTCTTATTTATTTACCTTTAAGTTTGCTATTATTTCAACGATACTCGTTAACGTTTTGAGTCTAATGATAGCCATGGGACTAAATGCAAAAATTAAAGGAAAGAATTTTTTTCGCGCTGCATACTTTTTACCAAATGTCCTTGGCGTGTTAATTGTTGGTTTTATCTTCAATTTTATATTTTCTAATGTAATCCCACAAATAGGCGATAAACTGGATCTTGGATTTTTATCGACTAATATTCTAGGGAGTGAAAACACTGCATGGATAGGAATCGTCATTGTAGCTGTATGGCAAGCATGTGCCTTCAATGTCATTCTCTATTTATCAGGTTTGCAGACAGTTCCAACAGAACTATACGAAGCATCAAGTCTCGATGGAGCTAATAAATGGCAGGAATTTTGGAAGATAACATTTCCAATGATTGCTCCTTTCTTCACAATCAATATGGTGCTTTCTATGAAAAGCTTCTTAATGGTTTTTGATCAGGTAGTTGCCTTAACAGGTGGCGGACCAGGCCGTGCCACGGAGTCCATTTCACTTCTCATTTATAAAGGTGGCTTCCAAGGCGGAGAATTTGCTTACCAATCAGCCAACTCCGTTATCTATTTTATTGTAATTGTTATCGTCTCTGTATTTCAAATCAAGGTTCTCCAAAGAAGGGAGATGGATATGTAATGTTGAAACAAAAGACGAATTGGCCAGTTACGATTCTAATTGCATTAGGATCATTATTTATACTTTTCCCATTATATATTGCAGTTTCAATTGCGTTAAAAACACCTGATGAGCTCGCGCAATCTGTACTTTCTCTTCCTTTAGGTTTTCATTTCGATAACTTTAAAAAGGCGATTGAATCTACTAACTTTTTTGCAGCATTAAAAAATAGTGCATTTATTACAGTAATTACAGTTGTTTTTACGATTTTAACAAACTCATTGGTTGCTTATGCCATCGCCAGAAATTTGCATCACAAATTTTTCAAAGGTCTATATTACTATTTTGTCAGTGCCCTGTTTATCCCATTTCCGATTATTATGCTACCACTGGTAAAACAGACAGCCGCTTTTGGTATGGATAACCAAGGTGGACTGATCTTTTTATACATTGTTTATGGAGCTGCATTAAATATCTTTATTTACACAGGATACATTCGTTCGATTCCAAAGGAACTGGAGGAAGCGGCCATCGTAGACGGCTGCAGTACTTGGGGAGTGTTTTGGAAAGTGATTTTCCCCTTGTTAACCCCGATTAATGCAACTGTTGGAATTCTAACATGCTTATGGGCTTGGAACGACTTTATGCTGCCATTGATCATCTTAAATGATCCAGCAGATGCGACTCTTCCTTTGGTTCAATATATTTTCCAGTCTGAGTTTGGTACGGACTTTAATTTAGCATTTGCATCATACCTATTAGCTTTATCACCAATGGTCATAGTCTACATCTTAGCACAGAAATGGATTATCGGCGGTGTGGTAAAGGGAGCTATTAAATAGCATTTAAGGAGTTGAAGTTTTTCGTGGGAATCCAATTTGATTCAAAAAATAAAACGTTTCATTTACAGGCCAAGGATACAAGTTATGTCATGGAAATTCTCCATGAAGGATATTTGGTGCACCTTTATTGGGGCCGAAAAATCAACACCTATCGTCATTCTAATTTTCTGCAGTTTTTAGATCGCGGTTTCTCAGGAAACCCTTATCAGCATAAAGATGACAGGACTTTCTCCTTGGATACACTTCCGCAAGAGTATCCACAGTATGGGAATACAGATTTTAGGAAGCCTGCTTATCAAATCCAGCTCGAAAACGGTTCAACCATTACTGACCTAAGATACCAAACCCATTCGATTTTTAAGGGGAAAGCTCCTTTGGAGGGGCTGCCTGCAACGTATACAGAGTGTGACAACGAGGCGGAAACGCTTGAAATTACAATGGAAGATTCTTTAATCGGCCTGAAAGTGATCCTAAGTTATACCGTTTTCGAGCAGTTTAATGTCATTACACGTTCCGTACGATTTATAAATGAGGGGAGTCAGTCACTAAAGTTGGTAAGTGCGCACAGTCTCTGTGTTGATTTCAGGGATGCAGATTTTGAGTTTTTACATCTTCATGGTGCCCATGTAAAGGAACGACATATTGAACGATTGCCGCTCCGTCATGGAATCCAGTCAGTTGAAAGCACAAGAGGTGCCAGCAGTCATCAGCATAATCCTTTTATTGCATTGTTAAGGAAAGGCACAACAGAAGATTCAGGAGAAGTATATGCCTTTAACTTTGTATACAGTGGTAATTTCCTAGCGCAGGCGGAAGTGGACCAATTTAGGAACACGAGAGTCACTATGGGGATCAATCCCTTTGATTTTAACTGGACGCTTGAACCTAATGAAGCCTTCCAAACACCAGAAGTTGTTATGGTATATTCATCAGAAGGTGTAGGCAGTATGTCAAGGACGTTTCATGAGTTGTATCGTATGCGCTTAGTGAGAGGCAATTACCGGGATAGAGAACGCCCAATTTTAGTGAACAACTGGGAAGCAACTTATTTTGATTTTAATGCGGACAAGATTTTGGATATTGCAGAAACAGGACGTGAGTTAGGAATCGAATTGTTTGTCTTAGATGATGGGTGGTTTGGTAAGAGAAATGATGATAGATCTTCATTGGGAGATTGGTTCGTTGATCGCCAGAAACTTCCCAAAGGTTTGAATCATCTCGCTCTTCGTGTCAAGGAGTTGGGACTGGATTTTGGACTATGGTTTGAACCGGAAATGGTTTCTGTTGACAGTGATCTATACCGTGAACATCCAGATTGGTGCCTACATGTTCCAGGGCGCAATCGTTCGGAGAGTCGTAATCAATTAATACTCGATTTCTCAAGGGAGGATGTCTGCTATGAAATTACAAAGAGAGTTTGTAATATTTTAGCAAGTGTCCCAATCTCATATGTGAAATGGGATATGAACCGCCATATGACCGAAATCGGTTCGGCTGCTCTTCCTCCTGAAAGACAAAGAGAGACAGCGCACCGTTATATGCTTGGATTATATAAGGTGATGGAATCTATCACATCTTCCTTCCCGCATGTTCTATTTGAAAGCTGCTCGGGCGGAGGAGGAAGATTTGATCCGGGAATGCTCTATTACATGCCGCAGACATGGACAAGTGACAATACGGATGCTGTCTCACGGTTAAAAATTCAATATGGCACAAGTCTTGTTTACCCGATTGTTACCATGGGTTCACACGTATCTGCTGTTCCGAATCATCAGGTTCATCGAAGTCCGTCTATACAGATGCGTGGCGATGTAGCGATGTCTGGGAATTTAGGCTATGAACTTGATTTATCGAATCTATCAGAGGATGAAAAAGAAATTGTCAAAGAGCAAGTTTCTCACTATAAGGAAATTCGTCAATTAATCCAGTTTGGTGATTTTTATCGATTGCAAAGTCCATTTGAAGGAAATGAGACATCTTGGCTTTTCACTACTAAGGACAAGACAGAAGCAATCGTCTATTATTTCCGGGTTTTGGCAGAACCAGCTGCACCAACTGCAGTGTTAAGGCTAAAGGGAATTGATCATTCAAAACAATATCGAGTTAACGGTACTGATCAAGTATTTGGCGGGGATGAACTCTCTTATGTTGGACTCGCTATTCCGGTGGAAATAAAGGGAGACTTTCAAAGTTTTGTTTGGCATTTGAAAGAACTATAGTTTTTGATAGTTAAAGTCCATAAATAGTTATAAGGGAACGATGAAAACCAATGTGTTAAATGGCTTCATCGTTTTTCTTTTTTGTAGATAAAAAAGTGAGGGATTTTCATGGAACAGAATCATCAACAACGTTTGTCAACATGGCAACTTATCTATGGTCCCTGTTGAAGAGTTGCAGAAGTTACGGAATGAATACATTTTTGTACCGGAAACGAACATTTCAGAAAAAATAACTTTGCAACATATCCAGGGGGAATGTCTGGAAATTATTGCAGAGTTTTCTTTAAACGAACGTTCTGCTGAAAAGTTTGGCATCCACGTTCGCTGTTCATTGGATGGGCAAGAAAAAACTTCTGTAATTTATGATGTCAAAGATGGTAAAATTTATGTGGACCGAAATTACTCGGGCAAAGGAGAAGGTGGAATTAGAACAAGTGTGGTGCATGGAAATCATGATTCTATTAAACTCCACCTATTTATTGACAGGTCATCGTTAGAGTTGTTTGTCAATGATGGAGAAACAGTAATGACAACACGTATATATCCTGACCCGTTAAGTACTTCTGTAGAATTATTTAGTGAGGGTGGAGTAGCCAATTTAATAAAATTAGATTCATGGACTTTAAACGATATATGGAGATAAGGAGACAAAAGAATGCAGGAGCTCGTTCCACTTTTTGGCTATGTTGCAGCTATTTTAACCACCCTTTCATTCCTGCCACAGGCAATTAAAACCATCAAAGAGAAAAATACAGAAGGAATATCATTAGTCATGTACAGCTTGTTCACTAGCGGAGTTTTAATGTGGCTGTTGTATGGACTATTTGTAAACGATATTCCAATAATTGTTGCAAACGCTGTAACGTTAATTTTAGCTGTAACAATATTAACTTTAAAAATTAAATATAGTGCAAATGCTAAATAATACGAAAAAGACGATTCGGTGCCGAAGCGTCTTTATTCATGTTTGTTACTCTAGATATAAATCTATGTAATCGTTTTCAATATGAAGCTGGTTTAGCTAGAAATGAAAAGAGTAGTGGTATCCCCATTTGTTTGGGATACCACTTTTTTTGGGGAGATTAGTTTTTTCCAGGTGGAATGTATAGGTCTCTTTCCAACCATTAAATTCCCCATTTCATGAACACCTTTAAAGTGCAGCAGCTGGCAGGATTATTTTGGTTTGGTTGTGTGGTGAGTTCGAAGATGACGCCACTTGGCGTAAATGTAGTTATCACAGGGACTTTTAATCCGACGGTACCGATTAAATGATCAACATCCGCTTTTTTTCCTTGCTGGGCAGCACTCATCATTTTTCGAGCGAAACCTAAATCCCCTAAGCGATCTAGCAAAATACTTCCTTGAGCCATTAATAGTCGAAATGACTTGACTGAGTTTTCAAATATTTTTACATCTACTGGTGGATAACTCCTTGGAATTGGTGGGAATTGATACCCCATTTGAGGTGGGTAAACGGGCAATGGAGGATAGATTTGATATTGATATGGGTAATAATACATTATTACTCTCCTTCCATAGTTAAAACACAAGCCAGAATAGGATATGATATTTTCACGGTTTTTGTTACCTAGAAATGAAAACGCGTTTGGATTAGAAATCCATGCGCTTTTCGGTAATAATGGATATAAAAACAAAAAATGTGACCCAGATTTGAGTCACATTAATTGAAGTCTTTTGTCTTATTTAAAAAAATTAATTTCTTTTTAAGTTTTGATTGATAAAGGAATTCCTCTAGAGTACCTGAGCCAAATAAAACACCAAAGAGTATGAAGATAAAACCAAAGATTTGTGATGAAGTAATTTGTTCGTCGAGAAAAATAACGGCACCGATTAGCGAGAAGAAGGGATTTAGGTTGATGAAAATGGCTGATTCTGCTACGCCAACTTTACCTAGTGCAGAGTTATAAATCATACGTCCAAGTGCCGTAGCGATAACTGCTGAGGCAAGGAAAATCATCCAAACTTCAAAAGTCCCGTGAACAAGTCCTTTTAATCCGTTAGGTTCTTTAAATAGACTAATGATAAATAAAATGACGGAACCGATGACTAGCATATAGCCAGTCATCAAGTGTGGGTCCAGCGTCTTGGAAACTTTTTTTATTATTATAAAACTGAATGCTTGCGTGAAAATTGCGAGGAAAACATAAAAATCCCCTATGGAGACGCCACTTACCCCGCCACTTCCTAAAACAATTATTATACAACTTCATTGATCTTTTGACATGTATATTTTTCGGTTTTCGAAGGATTTTTTGGGAACATGGATTAAAATGAAAAGAAAGTGTGGTATTCTTTGTAATGGGGGTGCATTCAATGACAACTAATAAAATAACGCCAAAAGAGCTCCATGAAAGGCTTCAAGGTGAAGAAAAATTAGTTCTTCTTGATGTTCGGGATAAAGAAAAATACAATCAATTTCATATAGAAGAAAGTTGTAACGTACCGAAATCAGTAATTTTTGGCCTTAAAGAGTCTGGTGAAATCACACTGCAGTCCTTACCCAAGGGCCAAGAAATGATCGTGACTTGCACTACGGGGAATTCGGCAACGAAATGTGCACAGATTCTGGACGCTCATAATTATCAAGTGACGGTTTTAGAGGGAGGAAATACTGCTTGGAAGGCATATATAAGTTCGCTACGAGACGAATAGGGAGACACTCTACATGCTGCAAAAGATAAATAAACAACTAGAAAGAATCATGCCATTAATTACCCCGGTTGGTGTATTGACTGGAGTATTGTTCAGTGTCCATCTAAAGGATTATTCATATTTAATTCCTTGGATTTTTGCTTTTATGACCTTCGCTGGGAGTTTAAGTTCCAATTTCCATTCATTAAAAGAGGTGATCGTTCATCCGTTTCCAATTTTTATTGCAATGGCAATCCTTCATGTCCTCATGCCAATTTGGGCCTGGGGCGTAGGTCATGTCGCCTTTTCTGGTGATGTTTACACGATTACCGGACTTGTTTTAGGAATGGTCATTCCAACAGGAGTGACAAGCTTCATGTGGGTGGCCATTTACAAAGGAAACATTCCATTGGTCTTGTCGATCATTTTAATTGATACCTTGCTTTCACCAATCATTGTTCCATATTCTCTATCATTATTTATAGGTGAAAAAATTGAAATGGACTTTATCAGTATAATGAAGGGTCTATTGGGAATGGTGGTCATTCCTTCCTTGATTGGGATGTACTTAAACCAAGTTACAAAGGGGAAAATTAAAGACCAATTAGGGACACGTCTTGCTCCTTTTTCGAAAATTAGCCTTGGATTTGTAGTCATGCTTAATGGTGCAGTGGTCGCGCCCTATTTAAGAAATCCTAATTTTAAACTTGTAAGTATTACCTTAACGGTCTTCTTGATTGCGCTGACTGGTTACTTGTTTTCATTTTTAATTGGTCGATTTTTTAATGGTGGACGAGACAACGTCATTTCGCTGACATTCACTGGCGGGATGAGAAATATCAGTGCTGGGGCAGTTATAGCTATTACTTACTTCCCAGCTGCAGTTGCGGTACCAGTAGTGGTTGGGATGTTATTTCAGCAAATACTCGCCTCGTTAAATGGACATTTTCTTAATCGTTACTATAATAAAAATGTGGAAAAGCAAGAATCGATTGCAATGTAAAAGGATGTTTAAAAAAAGAAATCCCCTCGGAATTATTTGCGAGGGGATGTTTTTATGAGGGAATTCCCTCAAAAGAGCCGATTACTTTGTTGCATACTTGATTATTCCAGATAAATAAACGGAGCAGTCTCGTTGCACAACTTCTCTCATTTTTATTTTTCCATCTTGTACTAATTCTCTAACCAATCCTTCAATAAGTTTTTCATCTTCTTTTACAGTCTTTGGAATCTCAATTGAAAATAAATTACTCCGACTGGCATAGTGTAGATTTTTTAATAATTCAGCTTTATTCATTGGACAACCCCTTTACCTTAACTTCGACATGAAGTGGACGTTCTCCTTTGAATTAAAACAATTATCTCTATTTACAAGGATTTCAGCAGTAAAAAGCTTCTTTTTCAATGGTATGGAAATTATTCTTTCGTTAGTTCTTCTTCAAAGAAAAAGGTATTTGGATGTTCATTGACAATGTAAGAGTACCTTTTCATGTTTTTTACATATTGAGATTTATTGATTGTTACTGATTCACCCGAAGAACGAATATTTACTTCATCACCCTCATTAAATATACTTTTCTTCATTTTCCCATCCTTTCAAACCAGGGTGTTTTCTTCTATCCAGCACCTTTGCTAGATATTTTATTATTTCCTAAGCGTCGAGATCTATATGCTCAAACTTACTAATCTGGAACAAACCCTTATCAGTTAGCTTTATTTCCGGTATGACAGGAAGTGATAAAAACGAAATCGTTAAAAATGGGTTGAAGTGGTCGTGTGCACCTAGTTTTTTGAGGGCAAGATTTATCTCATTTAAACTTGAATAAACCTCTTGATACGGGCGATCTGACATCAACCCTGCGATGGAAAGTCGCAATGAGGCAATCACTTCGCCTTGATTGACAACAACGAGACCCCCTTGGATATCTTTGATCGCTTTGGAAGCAACTACCATATCCAAATCGGTTGTTCCGGCAATAATAAGATTATGGGAATCGTGAGCAATGGTGGTAGCAATCGCACCGGATTTTAAACCTAAACCTTTGACAATCCCTAATCCAATTTGATTTTTCATATGATGGCGCTCAATCACGGCCAGCTTTAATTGGTCTTTTATGATAGAGGGTTGAAATATCCCTGAATCATTAGCATTAACTTTTTCAATAATATGACGCGTTACAAGACTATTGGGGATAATTTCAATTATATTTGCTTTGTTTGTTTTTAATGGAATTTGAAAATGATTTTCTGTTAATTCATGGAAACGAACAGAATTTTTTAACCGGTCTGTTTCAACCAAGGAATGGTCCTGTGATTCAATAATAAGCCGTCCATTCTCGACAGCGGCAATCCCATCTTTATAAACGGTTGTAATAGTAATGTTCTCAAGGTCATCAAACAGGAAGAAATCCGCTTTGTATCCAGGTGCAATCGCACCCTTAGCCTCCAGCCCAAAGCATTCTGCTGCATTAATGGTTGCCATTTGAATCGCTGTTATGGAAGATATACCTGAGGCGATAGCCAGCCTTACGTTGTGATCGATGCTGCCATCATGGATGAGGTCGTCTAAATGCTTATCATCCGTTACAAATAAACATCTTCTTGCATTTCGCTCATTGACGATGGGAATCAATTGTTGTAAGTCTTTTGCCACCGTACCTTCGCGAATCATTAGGTACATTCCTCTTCTGAGACGTTCCTTTGCTTCTTCAGCTGTTGTACTTTCATGATCTGTTCGAATACCTGCTGCCAGATACACATTCAAATCATTGGCCGATAACCCCGCCGCATGGCCGTCAATTTTTTTGTCAGATTGTTTTGCTATTAATATTTTTTCAAGCATGTCGTCCTCAGCCTTATAAACTGCTGGGAAATTCATGACTTCAGCTAAACCTAAGACTCGTGGCTGCTGATAAAAGGGTTTTAGATCTTTTGCATTAAGAGTAGCGCCGGAATTTTCAAATTCGGTCGCAGGAACACATGAGGGAAGCATAAAGAAAAAGTCAAACGGTAGATCTTCAGAGGAATCAAGCATGTATTGTATCCCCTCAGTGCCTAATACGTTGGCAATTTCATGTGGGTCTGCAATGATGGTAGTTACCCCGTGCGGAAGAAGAACCTTTGCAAATTCATTTGGAGTGACCATCGAGGACTCAATATGAACATGACCATCGATAAAAGCAGGGGATATATAACGGCCATTTGCATCGATCACCCTATTCCCCTCATAATCACCTATACCGGCAAAGTATCCATCAACAATCGCAAGGTCTCCTTCGATAATTTCTCCATTAAAGACATCGATAATTTTCCCATTTTTAATGACCGTATCCGCTGGCTCTCTTTTAGATGCTACAGAGATTCTTCTCTTTAACTGATTTGCCTCCATAGGACAACATCCTTTTCTGTCATATTAATACTCTACTTTATCTTGTGAATTCTCCCATGTTCTAAACGGAATATCTCCATCTGGGGGAAAAATCTTTTTCATCGGTATTTTTCGATATTCGATGGGGAGGGAGAGTTGATCATAAATAAATTGATCATCAAACCCTATTTTCGCTGCATCTTGTTTGGTGCAAGCATAATAAACAGCCTTGGGGCGCGCCCAATAAATGGCGCCGATGCACATCGGACAAGGTTCACAGCTGGTATAGATTTCACAATCGTTCAGCTGGAAGTCGTTTAAATTCCGGCAGGCATCTCGAATGGCTTGCACCTCGGCATGTGCAGTGGGATCGTTTGTCCCGGTTACTTCATTTCGGCCGATTCCAATGACCTTTCCGTCCTTGACGACGACCGCTCCAAATGGTCCCCCTTGCTTCGTCAAAACATTATTTAGCGCTAGTTCAATTGCCTTTTCCATAAAGTGAGAATCTGTCATACAACCTCTCCATTCCAGTTAATTAATTTAAAATACATTATTCTACATGATGCTTACAATTGCTCAATTGTTGTAGGTATATCTAACATATTTTTTTATAAAATAGCTCTGGTTACTTGCCTGTTGATTTCCGCTCCAATCAACAATTTTTCCATGTTAGATTATATGACATTAGTGTAGATACTATTTCCCCTTTTGGATATTATGGTGAAAAAAGATGACATATGCTTTGTTGGTAATGTTCGTCTATCTACTGAAAATCTACCCATCATCAGAAAATTGAAAAAGAACATGGGTGTATTTTGGGAGGTCTATCAATATATATAGTGTTAGATAGCAAGGAAAGAATGGGGGGCATGATGGTGGTTTTTCTTGATGGATAACGACGGAGTCATCGCAGTCTATCTTGCGGCGGGTAAGAGCCGCCGGATGGGAGTTAACAAGCTTGAACTCCCTTGGGGGCAGAAAACAGTTGGTAATTCAGCCTTAGAAAAGGCAGTGAATTCCAAACTGGACTTTACGTTTGTTGTGACAAGGGAAGAGGATACGCTCAAATGGATTGACGGCACCCTTTTCGGGAGTCCCCTCAGAGAACGCTGGAAAGCTTTGAGATACCGTGATGCGGATAAAGGGCAGGCACATTCCTTGCAATGTGGATTGCTTGCAGCCATGGAAATGGAACCGAAAGGAATCATGATTCTTCTTGCTGATCAACCGCTCTTACCAGTAGAAATCATCAATGATTTGGTTAAACGATACCTGAAGGAATATCAGGAAAATAAAAATGTTCCGTTTATAGCAGCTAGTTTTCAGGGGATTCCGAGGCCGCCCATTATTTTTTCGCCAAAGGTGGTTCCTGATTTACTGAAACTTGAGGGGGATGAAGGGGCACGACAGCTTTTTAAAAAGGAAAAATTAACTGGCATACTAGTTAATTATGAGAACGGTTGGGACTTTTTTGACGTCGATACCAAAGAAGAATATGACCGGCTGAAAGGGTGGAGGCACGAGTGGTGAGGAGAGGCATGTTGTCTGTTTCTCCTGAAATCCTGCTGAAATCAGTTAGTTTGGGAGAGATGAAACCATGGATGTAAAGGAAAATAATCAAGGCTCCATAGAGGAAATAAATCAAATGAACAAAGAGGAATTTGTGAGTACAGTAGGCTGGGTGTTTGAGCACTCCCCGTGGGTGGCTGAGAAGGCATGGGAGAGTATACCCTTTAAATCTCGTGAGGAACTCTTACAAATAATGGTGACAGTTGTAAAAAATGCAGAGGCAGGATTTCAATTGGCCCTGCTCCGTGCCCATCCGGATCTTGGTACTAGATTAAAAATATCAGAGGTTTCTCAAAAGGAGCAAGCGGGAGTAGGTCTTGATCGGCTCTCGAAGAATGAACATAGTGAGTTTGTTTCCCTCAATCAGAGGTATGTCGAGCAATTTGATTTTCCTTTTATTATGGCAGTGAAGGGCCAAAGCAAGGAAACAATTCTTGCAGCGATGAAAGAACGTGTGGGCAATCCCTATGAGAAAGAATTCCCGACAGCCTTGGATGAGGTCTATAAAATTGCAGGGTTCCGCTTAAATGATGTTATTCAATAAAGGGGGATGATGATATGCAAAGAACGATGCGCTATGGTAAAGCAGATGTTTGGGTTTATCGCACCTACGCAGCCCCATTAACAGGAGTCCGTACCATTCCTGAATCAGCCTTTACGGGCCGCAGCAATATTCTGTTTGGAATGAATGTTAAGGTGGCAGTAGAAGGAGAAGCCTTCTTATCGTCGTTTAAAGATGGGGATAATACATTAGTTGTGGCAACGGATTCGATGAAAAATTTCATTCTAAAACATGCTGGCGATTATGAAGGTTCAACACAAGAAGGATTCCTAGAATTTGTCGCCCGCCGTTTCCTTGAAACGTATCCTCATATGAGTGCTGTCGATATCTCTAGCGAACAAATCCCATTTGACGAGCTCCCAGTACCAACGAAAGATAGTTTTGAACCGAGTCCATTCGTATTCCGCTATTCATTAAATGAACAATCGTTGGCTCAAGTTGAAGTGAAACGCTCTGGAGAAAAGATCATCACAGCCGATCATCTCAGCAGTTTGAAGGGACTAAAGCTTTTAAAGGTACGTGGCAGCTCCTTTTATGGATTTGTGAAGGATGAATATACGACACTGCCAGAGTCTTATGACCGGCCGCTATTTATCTTTTTGAATATTGGGTGGCGCTATAACGATTTCGATGCTGCAAAGGGCAGTACGACAGATGGGTATGTCGCAGCAGAGCAAGTTAGAGATATTGCCTATACGGTTTTTCATGAAGAGAAATCTCCCTCCATTCAAAATCTTATCTACCGCATTGGTCTTCGTATATTAGAGCGTTTTCCACAGTTAGTGGAGGTTCGCTTTGAATCCAATAACCGGACCTGGGAAACCGTTTTAGACGAAATTCCTGCCTCACAAGAAGGGAAAGTTTTTACCGAACCGCGTCCTCCGTATGGGTTTCAATGTTTTTCCATAACACGTGAAGATTTAGAAAATCCAGGGGAATCACCGAAATGACTGGAAAGGTAACCACACATGTCCTTGATTTAAGTTTGGGAAAACCGGCAAGTGGAGTGGTAGTGGAATTATGGCAGGTAGGTCCAGACAACACATACGAATTTATTCAATTCAGCCAAACCAATGAAGATGGCCGAGTAAATCAACCTCTCCTCGAAGGGGACAGTATGAAAAAGGGAATCTATGAAATTCGTTTTCATGTTGGAAATTATTTTCGGAATCGCGGCCCTTTACTCGGAGATCCTTCGTTCCTAGATTGTGTTCCCGTTCGCTTTGGCATTTCTGAACCCACCTCCCACTATCATGTCCCATTGTTGATTTCACCTGGTGGGTATAGTACCTATCGGGGGAGTTGAGGAGGGTAAAGATGAAAGAACTATGGGTGAAGAATGGGCTCGTTTTTACCGCGGACGGTTTTCGAGAGGTAGACATTCGAGTCCTTGATGAACGGATTGACTCCCTTGTAAAAAGTGAAGGAGAACCATTGAAAGAGGAAACGGATACGATTATTGATGCAAGCGGCTGTCTAGTTGTTCCTGGCTTTATTGATGCCCATGTCCATTTCAATGATCCAGGAAGAACGGATTGGGAAGGAATCGAGACAGGAAGCCGAGCTGCAGCTATCGGCGGAACCACTACCATTTTTGATATGCCGCTGAATTGTGCACCTTCTGTTACTACTGTTAAGAATTTACTTGATAAAAAAGAGTATTTAACCTCTATGTCTCATGTCGATTATGCTCTCTGGGGTGGAATGACAGATACGAACCTCGCTAACCGGCGAGAACTCACTCAGATGAGTAAGGGGATTATTGCCTGGAAAGCATTTATGAGTGAGAGTGGGATTGAGGATTTCCGCTTTGTCCCACCTGATGGATTGAAACAAGCCATGCAGGCTGCAAAGGAGCATAAGAAGATTCTCGGTCTCCATGCGGAATGGGAAGAGGAGATTAATAAATTTACAGCTTTCTATAAACATAGGGATGGGATGAATGAACGAAAGGCCTTTCTCGCGAGCAGGCCCGTATCAGCAGAAGAGAAAGCAGTTAGTTATGCCTTAGAGCTTGCTGCCAAATACGGAACAGCCCTTCATCTTGTTCATATTAGTTCGGCGAAGGTAATCGGAATTATCGATCAAGCCAAAAAAAGCGGAGTAAACGTTACAGTTGAAACCTGCCCGCATTATTTACTTTTTGATGAAGAGGATTTTATTAAAAGTGGTGCCATCCTCAAATGTGCGCCGCCGCTAAGATCGCGCGAAGAGGTAGAGGGGCTATGGGACTGCATTCAGAGAGGCTGGATTGACACGATTGGATCTGATCATTCCCCGTGTCTTTATTCGATGAAAGCAACGGATTCCATCTGGGATGCATGGGGAGGGATTCAAGGGGTTCAATTTACCTGGCTGGCCTTGCTTGATGAGGCCCTTAAACGGAGAATTAACCTTAAACAAATTTTACCATTAGGGACGGCGAATGTGGCTGAACGGTTTGGAATAGCAGACCGAAAAGGGCGAATTCTTCCCGGCTTAGATGCTGACCTTGTTTTGATACGTTTAGATGAAACAACGATTGCTGATAAACAATCATTGGCTTTTCGAAATGCCTATTCACCTTATGAAAATAGAGAGTTTTTACTTAAGGTGAAGAAAACGATTTTAAGAGGAAAGGTCATTTATGATGAACAATCCGGGGTGATCCAGGAGAAATTTGGTGTTTGCCTGTAAGTGGACACGCAACCAAAAGGAGGAGCTTTATGAATCAGGATAAGAAAAGTTTGGTCCAGTGGATTGAGGAGCACCAAGCAGAAATGATTGATTTCTTAAAAAAAATAGTGCAAGTTCCTTCAGATAACCCTGCTGGTGATTGTTACCCTATTGCTGCCTTCTTACACCACGAGCTTCAAGAACTTGGCTTTGTGGATATAGCTCTATTAGAGGTAGATGAAGAGGAAGTCAAAGCCGCTGGAATGATTAGTTTGGCCAATGTCCTTAGCAGCACCGAGTTTGGGAACGGGGCAGGAACAAATATTGTCTTAAATGCACATGGTGATGTGGTGCCCCCTGGGTTAGGCTGGAGTGTTGATCCATACGGAGGGGAGATCATTAATGGAAAGATGTATGGACGGGGCGTGGCAGTTTCAAAATCCGATATTGCTGCCTATTCATACGCCGTTTTAGCCTTAAAAAAAGTCAAAATCAGTCACCCTCTGCAAGGGAAAGTCGACCTTGCTTTTACTTTTGATGAAGAAACAGGCGGAGAATTAGGACCCAAAAGGCTGCTAGATCAAGGGAATATCAGTCCTGACCAGGCGATTGCAGCTGGCTTTACCTATTCGGCAGTTAATGCCCATAACGGCTGTTTACATTTTGAAGTGAAAACAACAGGGAAGTCTGCCCATGCCGCCCTCCCACATACAGGAATTGATGCACTTGAGGCGACGACAAAGATTTTAAATGGTTTATACGAATATCGGCAAACTCTCGCGGCCAATAAATCTTCTGTGCCTGGGATTGACCACCCAACCTTGGTAGTCGGTCTCATTTCTGGAGGAATTAACACAAATGTTGTACCTGACGAATGTACAATAAGGGTTGACCGAAGATTGATTCCAGGTGAAGACGGGGTTCAAGCGGAAGTGGAATTTAGAAAAGTTGTGGAAGAAGCGGTTAAGACGACCCAAGGAATAAAACTAGAAATTCGAAAAATACTTCATGCAGAAAGCTTCGGGCCTGTTCCGGAAGATTCACCACTGATTTCAGCATTATCCGCGAACTGGCAGTCCATTATGAAAGGGAAAGGTGATTTAGCGATAAACGGAGTACCGATCTATGCAGATGCCCGTCATTTTTATGAAAAAGGCATCCCAACGATCATGTTTGGTGTTGGGCCCAAATTGCTGGAAGAGGCTAATGGGCACCGGGCTGATGAAAATATCCGTGTAGATGATCTGGTGGATGCCACCAAGATTATTGCCTGTACACTTTATGATTTACTAGGGGGAGGTAAGGGATGAAATTAACCCAGCGGGAGCAGGAAAAATTAATGATTGTCATCGCAGCAGACTTGGCAAGGCGCAGAAAGGACCGGGGACTAAAATTAAATTATCCCGAAGCGATTGCCCTCATCACCTACGAAATTATGGAGGGGGCAAGAGATGGGAAATCGGTGGCTGAATTAATGAGTGAGGGAACAAAGATATTATCAAGCGAAGATGTGATGGAAGGGATACCGGAAATGATTCGCGATATCCAAGTAGAGGCAACATTTCCAGATGGAACCAAGCTTGTTACCGTACATGAGCCAATTCGCTAGATTGATATTTTTATAGATAAGGGGGTGCGATGTTGATACCAGGAGAATATCGATTAAGACAAGAGCCGATTATCTGCAACCAGGGTAGGAAGGCTTCTAAAGTTATGGTGCTCAATCAAGGCGACCGGCCAATTCAAATCGGGTCCCATTTTCATTTTTACGAAGTAAATGGCGCTTTAAGATTTGAACGAGACCAAGCATTTGGCAGGCACCTAAATATCCCTGCTGGTACCGCTGTTCGGTTTGAACCAGGAGATGCGAAAGAAGTAGAACTCGTTCCCTTCGCCGGTCAGCGAGAAGTCTATGGGTTAAATAATAAAACCGATGGCCCATTGGACCAAGGAGAGGGGAACCCGTTATGAGCTTTCGAATGTCGAGAAAGCAATATGCAGACATGTTTGGTCCTACAACAGGCGATGCCATCCGGCTAGCGGACACCGATTTATTTATCGAAATAGAAAAGGATTTTACCGTTTATGGAGATGAGGTCAAATTTGGCGGCGGAAAAGTTATCCGTGATGGGATGGGACAGCATCCGCTTGCTACACGAGTAGATGGGGCACTTGATGCTGTCATAACCAATGCGATTATTCTAGATTATAGCGGGATTTATAAGGCGGACATTGGAATTCGTGATGGCCGAATCGCTGGGATTGGAAAAAGTGGAAATCCTCTTTTAATGGAAGGGGTAGACATGATCATTGGGGCTTCAACGGAAGTCATTGCTGGAGAAGGCATGATTGTAACGGCTGGCGGCATTGATGCCCATATCCATTTTATAAGCCCGCAGCAAATCGAAACCGCCCTTTCATCTGGGATTACAACGATGATTGGCGGCGGCACTGGTCCGGCAACCGGAACAAATGCAACCACTTGTTCACCGGGTGAATGGAATATTCACCGAATGTTAGAGGCTGCCGAAGAATTCCCAATGAATCTTGGATTCTTAGGAAAGGGGAATTCGTCCGCTGAAGAACCGTTAATTGAACAAATCAATGCCGGCGTGATTGGACTTAAACTGCATGAAGACTGGGGGACGACCGCCTCAGCCATTGACCATTGCCTCAGGGTTGCGGACAAGTATGATGTCCAAGTAGCCATTCACACCGATACATTAAATGAAGGCGGTTTTGTAGAAGATACTTTGGCAGCCATTAATGGCCGAGTTATCCATACCTATCATACAGAAGGAGCCGGCGGCGGTCATGCTCCCGATATTATTAAGGTCGCAAGCTTTCCGTATATCCTGCCGTCATCCACCAATCCAACACGGCCTTATACAAAAAATACCTTAGATGAACACTTAGATATGCTAATGGTTTGTCATCACTTAGACCCGGACGTACCTGAGGACATTGCCTTTGCTGATTCACGCATCAGAAAAGAAACGATTGCAGCGGAAGATATTCTCCACGACATGGGCGTATTCAGCATGATAAGTTCAGATTCACAAGCGATGGGAAGAGTCGGCGAAGTGATTACTCGAACCTGGCAAACCGCTGATAAGATGCGAAAGCAACGAGGCAAGTTGCCTGAAGACACAGGAGTAGGAGATAACTCTCGTGTAAAGCGATACATTGCCAAATATACGATTAATCCGGCAATTACGCACGGTATTGCTGAGGAGGTTGGTTCGGTGGAAGTGGGGAAATTGGCGGATCTCGTCATTTGGGAACCTGCATTCTTTGGCGTTAAACCAGAGATCGTCATTAAAGGTGGAATGATTGCCCACAGTTTAATGGGAGATCCGAATGCCTCCATACCTACTCCGCAGCCAGTTCTGTACCGTCCAATGTTTGCTTCCTTCGGAAAAGCCAAGTACAGCACCTCAATTACTTTCATGTCAAAAGCAGCCATTGAACTTGGTGTACCTGAAAAGCTTGGACTAAAAAAACAAATCAAACCAGTAAAGGGAATTCGCCAGCTATCAAAAACAGATATGATGCTCAATGCGGAGATGCCAACAATTGAAGTGGACCCACAAACCTATGAAGTCATTGTGGATGGTGAACTTGTGACCTGTGATCCAGCAGAAGTATTACCGATGGCACAGCGTTATTTCTTATTTTAGGAGGAAAATCATGATCATTGAACAAATCGTAGGAAATGTAGATGAAATCACAGCCTCTGGCCGCCACATTGAAAGAGTATATATATCAAGCGATGACTTAGTGAAGCGAATTCAACGGGTGACAACGGACCACGGTAAAGAGATTGGCATCCGGCTGAAGGAACCAAAAGACCTGATTGATGGCGATGTATTATTCATGGATGACCGAAATATGATCGTTGTCACTGTCACGAATGACGACTTGCTGGTAATTCATCCGACAAGCTTTAAGCAAATGGGGGAAATTGCGCATCAGTTGGGTAACCGCCACTTGCCTGCACAATTTGAAGGCAAGGTGATGCTCGTCCAATATGATTACCTTGTGGAAGAACTGCTGAAACAATTAGAGATTCCATACGCAAGGGAAGATAGAAAAGTGAAAAAGGCATTCCGGCATATCGGTCACTCCCATGGATAATCAACTCTTGTCCTTATTGCAAATAGGGGATTCCAATTTTCCGTCGGGAGCTTTTTCTCATTCATTTGGATTGGAAACCTACATCCAGGAAGAAATCGTCGATAGTAAGGAAACCTTTTTTGAATGGATTCGAATTTACTTGGAAAAACAAATCGCCTATACGGACGGACTTGCCTGCAGATTGACCTTTGACGCCTTACAAAAAAATGATAGGCCAGAGCTATGGGTGCTCGATCAAAAATTGTTTGTCCAGAATATCCCTAAAGAAGCACGAGAGGCAAACCGAAGGATTGGAGAAAGATTGATTCGAATGGGAATTGATTTATATTCGATACCATTATTAGAAGAATACCTAAAAAAGATACGTGCCAAGGAGGCGTATGGTCATCCTGGAATTGCTTTTTCGATTATCTGCCAGTACTTAGGAATCGAGAAAAGACAAGGAATACTGACTTTCCTATATTCAAGTATGGTGACCCTTATTCAGAATGGTGTAAGAGGGATACCACTTGGGCAAACAGCCGGTCAACGTATTCTTTTAGAATTACACCCCTATTTACAAAAGACTACAGAGATAATTGAAGAAATGGATGCAGATGACTTTGGAGCTGTGGCCCCTGGAATTGAAATTTCACAAATGCGTCACGAGAGATTACATACCCGTTTGTTTATGTCCTAAAAAATGATGAAAGAAGGGGTAACGATGGAACCGATACGTATAGGAGTTGGCGGACCAGTTGGAGCAGGGAAGACGTTGCTTGTGGAGCGATTAACGAGATACCTCAAAGATGAATATAACATGGCGGTCGTAACCAATGACATTTACACCAAGGAAGATGCACAATTTTTAATAAAAAATAGTGTACTTTCAGAGGATCGAATTATTGGTGTGGAAACAGGAGGATGCCCGCATACGGCGATCCGGGAAGACGCATCCATGAATTTTGCTGCAATTGATGAGCTAAAGGAGAAACATCCGAATCTATCACTTATTTTTGTCGAGAGCGGCGGCGATAACCTAGCTGCCACCTTTAGTCCCGAACTCGTAGACTTTTCTATTTATATTATTGATGTAGCCCAAGGTGAAAAAATTCCGCGTAAAGGCGGCCAAGGGATGATTAAATCTGATCTGTTTATTATCAACAAAATTGATTTAGCTCCATATGTAGGAGCAAGCTTAGAAGTCATGGAGGCAGATACAAAGCTGGCAAGAGGCAAGAAGCCATATATCTTTACAAACTTAAAAGAGGATGTTGGTGTGAACGAGGTTATTGAGTGGCTCAAGTTAAATGCGCTATTGGAAGGATTAGGGTAGGTGGAACAGCGGACCGGATATTTGCGGCTAACAGGTGCAAGAAAAGATAAGAAAACGATTTTAAAAGAATCCTACTCAGAGGGTGCATTAAAAATTACTAGACCTGTTTACCTAACAGGAGACGGCGAAGCCTATATTTATGTGATGAATCCGGGTGGGGGATACATTGATGGTGATTCCTACCAAACGGTCATCCTTTTGGAAGAGGATGCTGAGGTGGTTGTTACCACCCAATCTTCTACTAAAATATATAAAACACGAACCTCTCCGGCTTTTCAGGAAATGGACATTCATTTGAAAAGCGGAAGTGTTTTAGAATATCTGCCAGATCCAGTCATTGCTTACCAGCATGCTTGTTTCAAGCAGTGTACGGTCATTCGAATGGAACAAAACTCTTCCCTTATATGCACAGATATTTTTACTCCAGGCTGGGCTCCTGATGGGACACTTTTTAAATATGACTTACTCCAAGCAAAAATGGAAATTTATATGGAAGACAAACTTATTTTATTTGATCATGTAAAACTTCAACCTGACAATGATCTTAAAGGGATTGGCATGATGGAAGGATTTTCTCATTTTGGGACGATGATTGTTATTGATTATCGTATCAATCCTGCTTTAGTAGAAGAGTTGCAAGAAATTCTCGATACTTTCCTTGATGTTAGAATTGGTATTTCGATACTGGCCGTATCAGGGTTCGCGCTAAGGGCATTGGCGAATACCACACAGAATATAGAAAAAGTCTTACATGTCTGCCATGAAATCATTAGGATCAAAGTATTGGAAAAAGAACCTGTTTTTCTAAGAAAATATTAATCGGCTGGTGTATCAACCATCGCCGATTTTTTCTTGTCTTTACTGGAATTATTGTAGTTAGGATTTTCAGTGAAGTATAATGAGAATATCTATAATGCCTATATTTGAGGAGGAATGAAATGAGTAAGCTTTTTGTTGACCAAACGATTGAAATCAATGCTCCAGCGTCAAAGGTATGGGATGTTCTTACGGTCAGTGAGTATAATAACCGTTGGGCGACGGAATTTTCAAGCGGCGGACCACAGTTTCATCTCGATTCCACTTGGGAGCTCGGAAGTCCTGTCCTATGGAAAGGGGAGGATGGGACCGTCATTGTTGAAGGAAATGTAACGGCTCTCGAGAAGAATAAACTCCTTCGGTTTACTGTATTTGATGTTCGGAGTGAGGAAAAGGCACTTGTCACGGAAGAAGACGGGATCACCTTCCATTTGTCTGAGGACAATAGAAAGACTACTCTACATATTTTACAAGGGGATTTTTCTGTGATGCCGGAAGGGAAAAAATTCCGCGATTTAAGTGCAGAAATTTGGGACAAGGTGCTCCCAAGTATAAAAATGATGGCGGAATCAAACTAATTAATTTATAATAAATCATTAAATTTGTGTTGGGCTGGGTTTGTATCAACCTAGCCCATTTTGTTGTGTTAAAATTTTTATAAAAAGGAGATTTGCTAAATGAATATCATTGACTTACATTGTGATGCCCTAATGAAACTCCAAGAAGCGCATGGTACGTTACGATTTGCTGATGCGCCGGAGTTACAAACCAATAAAACACGATTACAGCAAGGCCAAATCAAAGTCCAATGCTTTGCCATATTTATTGAACCCGAAATAAAGGGGGACCAGAAATTTCAGGTTGTCCTTGAACAAATCGATTATTTTTACAAGGAAGTGCTTGGAAAAAATCCAGACATGGTCCATATCAAAGAATGGTCGGATTTTGATCGCTTAAAGATCGGTCAGATTGGCGCAATGTTAACACTTGAAGGCGTGGATCCAATTGGGAACGATTTATCGAGGCTCCATATTCTCTATCAACTAGGTGTCCGTTCCGTTGGTTTGACATGGAACCAAGCCAATCTTGCCGCTGATGGCGCTGGTGAACCGCGAGGCGCGGGGCTGACGCTGTTCGGAAAAGAAATTGTCGAGTTTAATAACGAGCATCAAATCCTGACCGATGTTTCTCACCTAAGCGACAAGGGGATTTGGGAAGTCATTGAATTAGCCAAGTATCCGATTGCGAGCCACTCGAATGCTCGAGCACTTTGCAACCATTTACGTAATTTAACAGATGAGCAGGCGCAGGCGATGTTTGCTAAAGGCGGGTTGATTCATGTTGTTTACCATCCACCTTTTGTAAAAGAATTTGGCGAAGTGACGATTCCAGACCTTGTTAAACATATCGATCACTTTTGCTCATTGGATGGGGTAAAACAAATTGGATTCGGCTCGGATTTTGATGGGATTTCAACATTTATTACTAATTTGGAAGACGCCTCTAAGAGCCAAAATCTTATTAATGAACTATTAAAATATTATAGTGAAGAAGTGGTCCGCGGATTTGCCTATCAAAACTTTCTTGACCATCGGCCAGGATTTAGACGATGAAAGTTAGAGAAAAAGGGATCATCGTTGGCAAGCTGCCAACTGGCAAGAAAAACTGTATAACGGATGTTGCAGATGTGATGGTGGGACATGTAACACTTGACTACCCTCTTAATGAGTCTGGGGAAGAGTATGCCTGTACAGGTGTAACGGCGATACTGCCACATAAGGGCAATTTGTTTAAAGAAAAAGTAACCGCAGCGAGTTATGTCATTAATGGCTTTGGAAAAACCACTGGTCTTGTTCAGTTAAATGAGCTTGGAGTTATTGAATCGCCCATCATGCTAACGAATACATTCGCGGTACCAGCTGTCACACAAGGAGTGCTGGAATACATGTTAGAGGAGAATCAAGAAATTGGTGACACGACAGGAACTGTTAACGTAGTAGTGGGGGAATGCAATGATAGCTACTTAAATTCTATTCGTTTATTTCCTGTTAAACCTGAGCATGCAGTTGAGGCAATCAAGAATGCATCGGATTGCCGGGCGGTTGAAGGGGCAGTCGGGGCAGGCAAGGGAATGATTTGTTTCGGTTATAAAGGGGGAATTGGTTCCTCTTCACGTATGGTTGAGGACTACACAGTTGGATGCCTTGTCCTCTGCAATTTTGGTAAAAAGGAAGAACTGCAGAGATATCGCTATTCAGAGAGCGAAGGTTTATCTGAAACTTCGGATGGCTCGATTATCATTGTCTTAGCAATCGATGCCCCGTTAAGTGATCGGCAATTGCAGCGCTTGGCGAAACGCTGCGGCATTGGTCTCGGTCGAACCGGCAGTCATTTTAGTCATGGCAGTGGGGATATAGTCATCGCTTTTTCCACGGCACATAAAATTCCTCATTACTCAGATGAGAAGATTGAAACCCGCAGCCAGCTCCGTGAGGATCATCCGATGATGAATCAACTTTTTACAGCGACGGCTGAAGCAACAGAGGAAGCGATACTCAATTCATTGTCACAGGCGGGAAATACAATGGGAAAAGCTGGCCGGGTTGTCCGACAAATCAATTTATTAAAAGAGGAGTAATCATATTGTACATTACTATAAAAGAGACAGCAGAATATTTATCGGTTCCTGAGGCAACTGTCAAAAGCCTCATCCAACAAAAGAAAATCCGCGCCCTATTTGACGGGGAAGAGTACCTAATCTACAAAGAACAATTCAGCACCCACCTAAAACAAATGGAAAAATACAAACAACTAATCGAAGAAATCCTGAACGAACCCATTCCAGAAAGTATCGACGTAAAAGACGAAGATTAACTGGGTCGCATTTGATACCATTTCAATGTTGGTGCCTGACACCATTCGTGGACAAATCTATGGGTTTGTTCATACGGGGTGGACACAAAAACTAATATAAGAATGAGGTGAATTATTATGTCTAATCTTTTTATGAAAAGGATCTATGAGCCCTATGAGGAAATGGATGGCTGTAGAATTTTAATTGACCGTTTATGGCCGAGGGGAATTTCGAAGGATGCGGCGAAGCTTTCGTTTTGGTTTAAAGATCTAGCTCCAAGCAGTGAGCTGCGGAAGTGGTTTTGTCATAAGCCTGAGCTGTTTGAGGAATTTAGTAGAAGATACCTTGATGAGCTTCGCACGGACGAACAAAAGCGGGAATATATCCGGCAAATCATTGAAATGGAAGCTGAGGGTCCAGTAACACTCCTCTATGGAGCAAAGGAAAAGGTCCATAATCACGCCTTGGTATTGATGGAGGAACTTGGTAGATTAATTGGAATGGAACGATGAAGTAGGAGGAATTTCAAGCGTATGATGCCCGTGAAGGATGAAGAATCGGTCCAATGGTAACCATAGGTCGCGTATGATGCCCATGAAGGGTGGAAAATCGGTCCAATGGTAACCATAGGTCGCGTATGATGACCGAGAAGGATGCAAAATAGGTCCAACGGTAATCATCGGTCGCGTATGATGCCCGAGAAGGATGGAAAATCGGTCCAATGGTAACCATAGGTCGCGTATGATGCCCATGAAGGGTGGAAAATCGGTCCAACGGTAATCATACGACTCGTATGATGCCCGTGAAGGATGAAGAATCGGTCCAATGGTAACCATAGGTCGCGTATGATGCCCGTGAAGGATGAAAAATCAGTCCAGCGGTAACTAGTAATACGACTAATCCCTTCAACCGAAAAATCTTAATCTCCATGAGCATCGGCCCTCTTTAATCTCGTCGGAATCGCCCCATTACCTCCATCGTTTGCATGATGTTCACAAAGGCCTTTTGATCTACCGTTCTAATCGTGTGTTTTGTTTCATTTAATTCGTATTTGGTAATCACAGTGGTTAACACCTTTTTGGGCTTATGGGTGAATGCCCCTTCTGCATCCGTAACCGTGACCCCTCGTGCATGCAAATGAATGAGGGCATCCGTAAGCTCTTCATACTTATCCGTCACAATCGTTAGGGTTAATTTATTCTGATTAGTGTATACCATATCAACGGCACGACCAGACACATAAATGGCGATAATCGTATAAAGTGTGATGCCCCATCCAAAAATCAGCCCGGAAATCCCCACCACTAAAAAATTCATACAAATATTTAAAAAGCCAACCTGTAAGTTCCTTTTTTTCGCAAGAGTGAGACTAACAATATCCGTTCCTCCAGTCGAGCCTCCAATCCGAATGATTATTCCTACCGCAATTCCATAAAGGGCCCCTCCAATGATGGAAGAAAGAAGAATATCATTGCTAATTGGATGAATTGGAATAAATTTCATACTGAATGATAAAACAATAACGGAATAACCAGTGAGCAAAATGAATTTTTTTCCTAAATATTTTAATCCTACTAAAAATAGGGGAATATTGATCAGCAAAATAATCCAGCCAGTATTGATATGTAAAAAATGGTGAATAAAAAAGGCGATGCCTGTTACACCACCGGAAGTTAGTTTATGTGGAATAAGAAACGTATTAAAGGCAAATCCAAATAACATCGAACAAAGCCCAATCACAATCAGTTGAGAAATCAATCGAAACAACATGAACACCTCTATCTTTTTGTGGTGCTTTATTAATAGTCCTCCTATTATTTTGTGCTATTTTTAAAAAGTTTATTTCAAAAAACAAAAAACGCCATCAAAAGAAGGCGTTTCAAATGCACCAAAAATTAAATGACATATAGGAACACGGTTAAAAAATGCGCCAGACTTCCTAGCAAAATGAAAATATGGAAAATCTCATGGAAGCCCATGTATTTTGACTGCAAGAACTTAGGTTTGGCACCGTAGATCACCCCGCCAATCGTATAAAAAATTCCCCCGAGGATGAGCAAAAATAAACCAATCGGGTTTAAGCTTCCAGTTAGCGGTGAGAATACAAACACAATCATCCAACCCATCGCTAGATACAAGGAGGTAGAAATCCAGCGAGGGCAATTAAACCAGACCATTTTAAAAACAACCCCGCTAATTGCAATTCCTGCAATAATTGAAAATAGAATCGCTCCTATTTTTCCGTTCAAACTGATAAAGCAAAAAGGAGTATACGTACCTGCGATTAATATGAAGATCATTGAATGATCCAGCCGTCGTAAAAAGGCAATGACTTTATCGCGAGCAATTACCATATGATAGGTGGCCGATGCCGAGTAAAGCAGAATCATACTAACGCCGAAAATAATGACAGCAGTAATTGCAGACGGTGAACTTGTCGTCGCAGCCGCTTTGATAACCATCGCAAGGAGCCCGACGAAGGCTAAAACTGCTCCAGCTAAATGGGTTAGTCCGTTGATAGGTTCGCGAATGTAATTATTCATTTAATATGCCTCCCAGCACAGCATGTAGTTTTAATAACTACTTATTATAATAACGATATATCAACATCTAGTCAATGCATATATCTTTAGGTATAATAAAAAAATAAAGACCATGATCGGAGATAGATGAATGGAAAATATCAATCAAATTATTGAGCAACTCGGCTTAGAAGCCAGCTTAGCTTTAGATGAGATACCACAGATCGATTTATATATGGACCAGGTGATTCAATTATTTGAAAATAAATTCACGGATACCAAACGGAATGATGACGACAAAGTCCTCACCAAAACCATGATCAATAACTATGCAAAAGGAAAGCTCATTTTTCCAATCCATAATAAAAAATATTCAAAAGAACACCTGATCCTCATGAGCTTAATTTACCAGCTAAAAGGGGCCTTATCCATTAATGATATTAAAGTTACCCTTCAAGGAATCAATCAAAAAATTATCAAAGAGGAGATGGAGTTAGATTCTTTTTATACGAGTTATCTGAATTTAACACGCCAAAATGTTGAGGATTTCAAAGTAGACATTGAGGAAAGAGTAAAGGATGTTAGAGAAGAAATCACCGAGGATGAAAAAGGAAACTCGCCGTATCTTGAGCAGGTATTAATGATTTCTTCTCTCGTTCATATGAGTAATTTATATCGGAAAGTGGCCGAAAAACTAGTCGATGACATAACAGTAGAAAAAGAAGAAAAGCGTCACAAATAATTGTCGACGCTTTCTGCATTTTCAATGGTAATATCTTTGACCCCTAATCCGACTTCGATCGCTTTTGGTGCGGAATTTTGACTCATCACATCATCAATTTGAATAGAATCCGCTCGATTTTCGCCACCGAATACTTTAATATCGCTCCCCGCTTTTTTAAAATCTTTAACAGATATATGTTTTAATATCACATTTCTTGCCCGATACTGAACGGCAATTACCGGGTGGCCTTTGTAGTCATAAACGGGGTCACCAACCAAAGTAAAATGGTTAATGATTACATTTTTATAAGCTGAGACAACCATTCCGCGCGGCGTTGAGTCTTTATATAACTCAGTAAAAATCGGCGCAATGGATACAAGATTGGTAGCACTAATATTGTAGGCAGTTTGAGATTCAGTCTCCGTGCTTTTGTGATGTCCAATATGCCGGAAATTAAACGAGCGGTTATCGTGGACCGAAATATGTCCGATAATTTTTACGTTTGAAGCGGCTGAAGAATTTTCGTGCGCTTTTATTTCCACCCCGCCAAAGCATCGGGCAGAAGAATTATTTACAAGCAACACATTCCTCGAACCATCATCGACCTCAATCCCGTTAGAGTTAGAAAAGCCTTTCTTGTGGGCACGACCGCTTGGGTCACACAGATGGCAGCGGGAGATGAAGACATAATCACTGTGATGGGTGGTGATACCATCATCACCGAAGCCATAGCCATTCAAGTTATCGAGCCAGACATACTTGCTGCCACCACGGGCGCGAAAGCCGTCACCCGCATAATTGTACAGAGTTGATGAAACATCAAAGCAATGCAGTCCTGGATTAATCCCTTCAACATCCCTTATCCAGCCATAAGTAACATTTGCATACGTTAAGCAACTTGAGTGATTGCCCCAAGTACTTGTTTTCGTCACGTTGCCAAGCCTTTCGACATTCCAGTCCAAACTTAGGGAGCCGACGTAAAGATGATGATTCCCTTTCCAGTGATTCTTGTTAGTAATGAGCCGAGTACCTTTATCGGCAACATCATGAAGTTTAATCGTCGTCACACCTTTTCCTGCACCAACAAACATGGTCCAAGAGGGCAGTTGGATTCCCTTTGTTATAAATACCCCAGCTGGTACAATCACTTTCACTTTGCCGTTGCCAATCGCTTTTTTAAATGCAAGGGTGTTATCCGTCTTCCCATCGCCAATTGCTCCAAAATCTTCAACATGGACCTCTTTCACCATATTCTGATGTAAATTCAAGTATTCTTCATCCAACATACCTTTCCAATCCGGAAACACATTTCCTTCAGGATCTACCTTAACCTTTACTTGATCATCAGAAGTGGCGGTCGTAGATAAAAGGCGAAACAAAGCTGCTGTCATTTTTTGAGGAAGTGATCCGGTTAAATGTCGAATTTCCTTCTGACGAGGAGAGGCTTCATTCCCTCGTGTTCGATTGAAAAGCTGCTCGGTTTCTTGAATGGCCTTTTTTAGGTCCAATTGGTTTGTAAATTGGGCTAGAATTGCAGCATTCTTTCTTGGATCATGGTTTTTCTCTAAATAAAGCAATCGTTTCTCACTCCAAAGGACATTCTAATTAAAATTATTATGTCATTATTCGGCGATAAATAAAATTTTCATTTTTAGGGAAAAATCTTTTTGAATTAACATTACTAGAAGGAGATTATCATTTGAAAAAATTAACTAAAAATTTACCGTATTGCTATTGTCTATCGCCTTAATTCTACCTGCCATTAGCGTGAAGGCAGCCCCGCCCCCACCACCAGTTAGCCAGAAGCAGACCATGAGCGAGTCTGCTCACCAACTAAAGTTTAACTTCAGAAGACTTTGGATCGAGCATGCTATTTGGACGAGCCGTTATATTGTTAGCGCAGAAGCAAACCTTAAAGACCAACAAATGGTTTTGGCTAGACTTTTGAAAAACCAAGATGAAATCGGAAATGCAATCAAACCTTTTTACGGTGAAGCAGCAGGCACCAAGCTTGCCCAATTGTTACGAGAACACATTCTGCTTGCCGGAAAGGTCCTCGAAGCTGCCAAAACCAAAAACCAAGCTGATTTGAAAAAATATAATACTGCATGGTACAAAAATGCGGATGATATTGCAGCATTCCTCAGCAGTGCAAATCCAAATTGGAATAACACTGCATTGAAGCAGTTGTTACATGCGCACTTAAGGATGGTTACAAATATTGTACTTGCAAGACTTAAAAAGGATTGGAACGGAGACATTCGTGCGTTTGATGAAGGGGAAATCCACCTAATAAAAATTGCTGACGTCTTATCGGATGGAATCATCAAACAGTTCCCTCAGAAGTTTTAACAAAAGGAGAGCTTAGCTTGTGGGCAGAATTTGACCTGTCTACAAGCTTTTTTTCGCTCGTAGTCATTTATCTCATGTTTTTAATTATGAAAAACCTAAATGAGGTGTCTGGCGGGGGATAATTAAAAAAAAAAGAAAAATACTAACAAATGTTCGGAGGTGTAATCAATGGAACAGAAAGATTTTGAACAAATTTATGAAGAATACAAGCAGGAGAGTCAGCAGCAAGCCCAAATTGAAGCAGGTGATAGTAATCCAGATGGCAAAGAAGAGTTCGTTTCCGTCAGGAAGAACGATGATGGAGATATTATCGCTTTTAAAACAAGCGCTGGACGCGAGTTGGATTATATCACGGCTTTGAATGAGGCGAAAGCTGGCAAGATCGCTCATGTGGATGTCTTTCACAAATATGGTCGTGACATCATCCGCAGTGAGCCAGACGGAATTAAAGAAAATAATCTGGATCAATTACCTGGTTTTTAAGGAGTGTGTCCATGCATTGGTATGAAAAGTTGAATCAGTATTTTCCTGTTGAAGAAATGAAATCAAGAGCACATATGGAAACCTTACTGAAAGAGCGATCAAACATCTATCATAAGGATGAGGGACCGAATCATGTTTTAATGTATGCAGAACTAGATAAGTTTGTATTTATTGATTATTTATTTGTTTCAAAAAATGCCCGTGGTGAGGGACTAGGTCATAAACTATTGGAAAAGTTAAAACAAAAAGGGAAGCCGATCATCCTTGAAGTGGAACCAGTCAATTATGAGGATAGCGATACTGAAAAACGTCTCCATTTTTATAAACGAGAAAAATTCGATCACGCCGTGTCCATTGGATATGAGAGGAAATCATTGGCGACTAATGAGGTAAATAGGATGGAAATTCTCTATTGGGCACCAAATAATGAATCTGAAGAAATGATTTTTGAAGCAATTAAACAAACATATGATACAATTCACACCTATAAAGATCACCACTTTTATGGTAAATCCTACGAGCCGGTGGATGAGGCTTTAACCTTTAACGAAGAATCTGAGAATAAAAATATATTAAACGAGTTGTAACACCCATGCTTTCTCTATATAAATAATAAAAAAATGAGCCTGGGTATCCAAGCTCATTTTTTATTATTTACTTAGTTCGTATTGTGAAATTTTATCCTCATATGTCAAGGTAACACCAATTTCATCCCAGCCATTCAGCAGCATTACTTTAGGATACGGGGCAATTTCGAATGTAACCTTAAAGCCTTCGTTATCATAAACCACTTGATTCTCAAGGTCTACGGTTAATTGGTATTCCACGGATTCAGCTTTTTTAATAATGTACTGAACTTGTTCGTCACTAACCTGGATAGGGAGAATCCCATTTTTTACACAATTGTTTTTAAAAATATCTGCATAACTTGGGGCAATGACAATTTTAAAGCCAAAATCTTGAACAGCCCATGGAGCGTGCTCACGTGAGGAGCCGCAGCCAAAGTTTTCACCGGCAACCAAAATTGATGCACCATTATATTTTGGATCATTCAAAGAAAAATCAGGTCGAAGATTTCCATTGTCATCAAAACGCCAATGATAAAACAGGAATTGTCCAAAGCCGCTGCGTTCAATCCGCTTTAAAAACTGCTTAGGGATAATTTGGTCAGTATCAACGTTTGACCGGTTTAATGGATAAACAAGGCCTTGATGTATTTTTAGCGGTTCCATATATTATCTAACCTCCTGTGCTGCAGAGAATTGTCGGACATCAACGAAGTGTCCTGCAACAGCGGCAGCGGCTGCCATTTCAGGACTGACAAGGTGGGTTCTGGCCCCGTTACCTTGACGCCCTTCAAAATTTCGGTTAGAAGTAGAGGCGCAGCGTTCCCCAGGTGGAACAATATCATCATTCATCGCCAAGCACATACTGCAGCCTGCTTCGCGCCATTCAAAGCCTGCATCTGTAAAGACTTTATCAAGTCCTTCTTTTTCTGCCGCAAGCTTAACACTAAATGAACCTGGAACGACGATGGCGGTAACAGATGGGCTGACCTTTAAGCCCCGTATAACCTCAGCTGCACTTCGTAAGTCGCTTATGCGCGAATTAGTGCAAGAACCGATGAAAACATGGTCAATTTTTACACTTGAAATAGGCTGACCTGCTTCAAGGCCCATGTATTCAAGCGCACGGTTAATCTCGTCCTTTTCGCTTATCTTCTCAGTTTCATCAGGGTTTGGCACATTGGCAGTAATTGGAATACACATTCCCGGATTTGTTCCCCACGTTACCTGTGGTTCAACTTCGGCTGCTTCAATTTCAACAACCCGATCATAAGCAGCACCTTCATCCGTAGCAAGAGCCTTCCATTGTGCAACTGCTTCTTCAAACGCTTCCCCTTTAGGGACATGCCGTCTTCCTCTTAAGTATTCAAAAGTGGTTTCATCCGGAGTAATAAGCCCGGCTCTAGCACCCGCTTCAATGGACATATTACAAACGGTCATTCGCTCTTCCATGGAGAGAGAGCGGATAGCTTCCCCTGTGTATTCCATCACATAACCCGTTCCAAATTGGACACCGAATTTACCGATGATGGCAAGAATTAAGTCTTTAGCAGTTACGCCAGTACCTAGCTTACCGTTCACTTTGACATTTAACGTTTTAGGCGGTGCTTGCCAAAGTGTTTGTGTTGCAAGAACATGCTCGACCTCACTTGTACCAATTCCAAAAGCAAGTGCACCAAATGCACCATGTGTAGAGGTATGACTATCACCGCAAACAATTGTTTTACCAGGCTGTGTAAGACCAAGTTCAGGTCCAATTACATGGACAATCCCATTATCCGGATGATGAATATCAGCGAGAGTAATCCCGAACTCCTGGCAATTCTCTTGCAGTGTATCGATTTGTTTTTTTGAAATAGGGTCATTGATTACAAGACGTTGGCGAGTTGGAACATTATGATCCATCGTTGCGAAAGTAAGGTCCGGTCGTCGCACCTTGCGCCCGTTCATTCGCAAGCCCTCAAATGCCTGAGGAGAGGTTACTTCGTGAACAAGGTGTAAATCAATATATAATAAATCCGGCTTTCCTTCTTCTTGATGTACAACATGCTTTTCCCAAATTTTTTGGATTATATTTTTTGGTGTTTGCATAGCGTCCTTCCTCACATTAATGAATTTTATTGTGTGACTAACTAACAAATATTTTGGATAAATTTAGGGGTAAATCGCAACAAAGACGATTTACCCACCCAATCAATCATTAAAAATAACAGCTGGCGATACATTTCGAAGCGTTTTGCGATTTAATATAATCTGCAATAAGCTTTGTCATTTCCGCTGTCCCAACAAGGCGTCCATTTGCAACTTGAAGATCACCAGTGTGGAAGCCAGCATCTAAGACCGATTGGACAGCATCTTCAATCACTTTTGCTTCGTCATTCAATTGGAATGAATAGCGAAGCATCAGTGCTGCAGACAAAATCATTGCGACTGGATTGGCAATACCCTTACCAGCGATGTCTGGGGCAGAGCCATGAACAGGCTCATATAGACCAACCCCATTTTCATTTAAACTAGCAGAAGGAAGCATACCAAGTGATCCTGTGATAACAGAGGCTTCATCGCTTAAAATGTCCCCAAATAGATTCTCCGTTACAATTACGTCGAACTGAGTTGGGTTAGTGATTAATTTCATAGCAGCAGCATCTACTAAAACATGTTCAACGGCTACATCTGGATACTGAGCTTTTTTCTCTTCGACAATTTCACGCCATAGCTTACTAGATTCAAGTACATTTGCTTTATCAACCGAAGTAAGATGACCGCTGCGCTGCTGAGCTGCTTGAAAGCCCTTATCGACAATTCTTTCAATCTCTTGACGAGAATAAACAAGCGTGTCTACAACGGAGTTTCCGTTGTCGCGGCGTTCACTTGGTGTTCCGAAATAAAGGCCGCCAGTTAATTCACGAACGATAAGGAGGTCGCTCCCAGAGACTACTTCTTCCTTTAAGGGTGATGCATGAAGAAGGTTTTTAAATCCTTTGATCGGCCTTAAATTCGCATATAAATCAAGTGCCTTTCGGATTCCAAGCAAGCCTCGTTCAGGACGTAAATGGGAGGGATTGGTATCCCATTTTGGCCCCCCAACAGCACCCAGCAAGACCGCATCTGCCTGTTTACAAGCATTAACGGTTGTTTCAGGAAGCGGTGTGCCGTAAAGGTCAATGGCTGCTCCTCCGATTTCATGGCTTTCAAAGCTAAAAGTATGATTGTATTCTTCAGCAATTGCATTTAACACGTCTTTTGCAGAGTTAATAACTTCCTTACCAATGCCATCACCGGGAAGTAAGACAATTCGTTTTTTCATTAGAAGCAACCTCCTCATTTTTTGTTTGTTTTTTATAGATTAGCGGTTTCTTTAACTGCGCTATTTTGGTTGAAAAATACACGATTAACTGCGTTTAAGAATGATTTTGCTGAAGCTTCCAGTACATCCTGTGCTGAACCGCGCCCGGTTACAGGTGATCCGTTCACCGACATTTTGACATGAACCTCAGCAAGTGCATCCCGTCCTTGACCGATCGAGCTTAATCTAAAGTCAGTAAGATGGATTTCTTCTTTAATCAATGCTTCTAAGGTATTCATTAAAGCTTCGACACTGCCTGAGCCTGTGCGCGCCGTTTCCACGCGAATACCTTCGGGAGTGGTTAGAGCCACAGTTGCGGTTGGCAAGTTTGCTGAACCGTAATGGACTTGGAAGGCAACCAGTTCATATTTTTTAATATCAACAGCTGTTGTTTGGATATCGGTTAAAATTGCAAATAAATCTTCGTCTGTTACTTCTTTCTTACGATCGGTTAATAGTTTAAAAGCAGTAAACGCTTCGACTAATTTTTCGTCCGAGAGTTCAAAGCCCATTTGCTCAATTTTATCTTTGAATGCATGGCGGCCGGAATGTTTGCCAAGAACTAAATCATTAGATTTAACCCCTACTAATTCAGGTGTAATAATCTCATAGGTTAGCGTATTTTTTAAGACGCCATCCTGGTGGATTCCTGATTCATGTGCGAAGGCATTTTTTCCAACAACTGCTTTATTCGGAGGAACAATCATCCCTGTAAAGCGACTGACAAGGTCACTCGTCCGTTTTATTTCTTTTAACACGAGATTCGTAGTATAAGGATACTTATCTTTACGAATATTTAATGCAACTCCAATTTCCTCAAGAGCTGCATTACCTGCACGTTCTCCAATTCCATTAATCGTACCCTCGACTTGTGTAACCCCGTTTTCGATGGCAGCTAGGGAATTGGCAACGGCCATCCCTAAGTCATCATGACAATGGCAAGATAATGCTGCTTTATGAATATTTGGAACGTTGTCGCGGATGTAGCGGAACATGCGTCCATATTCTTCAGGTGTGGTATACCCGACTGTATCCGGAAGGTTGATGACTGTTGCACCAGCATCGATAACCTTTGTAATTATTTGAACAAGAAAATCAAGGTCAGATCGAGATGCATCTTCAGCGGACCACTCAATATGAGGAAAGTTCCTTTTCGCATATGAAACCATGTCTACCGCTATTTGGGTGACTTCCTCTGGTGTTTTCATTAGTTTATATTGCATATGGATAGGGGAGGTGGCAAGGAAAACATGCAACCTTGGTTCTGCAGCATCTTTTAACGCATCCCACGCAATGTCAATGTCCGATTTCGTCGCTCTTGCTAGGCCTGTGACCGATACATTTTTAATATTCCGGGCGATTGCTCTTACTGCTTCAAAATCGCCTTGGGAGGAAGCCGGGAAGCCGGCCTCCATAATGTCAACACCAAACCGTTCAAGTTGTCTTGCGATTTCCAATTTTTCAAGCTGGTTTAAATTTACACCAGGGGACTGTTCGCCATCGCGTAATGTCGTATCGAAGATGTTAACGTGAACCATTTACCACCACTTCCTTCTTTGCATTTACTGGTTTGTTTTTAATAAACGGCATTAATGCACGAAGTTCACGGCCAACTTGTTCAATTTGATGATTGTTTTCAGCGCGATTAATTGCGTTGAATTGTGGACGGTTTGCTTGGTTTTCAAGGATCCAGCCCTTTGCAAACACTCCAGTTTGGATATCTGTTAATACGTCTTTCATCCGTGCTTTGGTATCCGCATTTACGACACGTGGTCCAGAAACGAAATCTCCCCATTGTGCAGTATCGGAGATTGAATAACGCATATTTTCAAAGCCACCTTCATATAAAAGGTCAACGATTAATTTTAATTCATGTAAACACTCAAAGTAGGCAACTTCAGGCTGATAACCAGCTTCAACAAGAGTTTCAAATCCAGCTTTGATAAGGGCAGTAGTTCCGCCGCAAAGAACAGCTTGTTCTCCGAAAAGATCTGTTTCTGTTTCTTCTTGGAATGTAGTTTCTAAAACACCTGCACGGGCTGAGCCAATACCTTTTGCATAGGCAAGGGCAAGGTCACGTGCTTGACCAGTGTAGTCTTGATAAACTGCGTAAAGTGCTGGTACACCAGCGCCTTCAGTGTAAGTACGGCGTACTAAATGACCAGGGCCTTTTGGTGCTACTAAAAATACGTCTACATCTGCAGGAGGAACGATTTGGCTAAAGTGAACATTGAAACCATGGGCAAAAACAAGGGCTTTACCTGCTTCAAGGTGTGGTTCGATGCTTTCTTTGTAAACCTTTGGCTGCATTTCATCAGGAAGAAGAACCATAATTACGTCAGCTGCTGCAGCTGCCTCTGCAACTGACGTAACTTCAACGCCATCTTCAACTGCTTTATCCCATGATTTTCCACCTCTTAATCCAACTACCACATCAAAACCGCTCTCTTTTAAATTAAGTGCATGTGCATGACCTTGTGAACCATATCCAATTACTGCGATTTTCTTTCCTTGTAAAACCTCTTCTTGAATATCTCCGTTATATAGTACTTTTGCCATGATCTATCATCCTTTCAAGGTAAATTATTATTTTAGTAGGGTGTGGTGAGTTAGTTCGTTTACTTGCGGTTGATGCCCGCGTAAAAGGGCGGTCAACCCTGTTCTGGCAATCTCTTTAATTCCATAAGGGCGAAGCAATTCTAGTAATGCATCGATTTTTTCAGGTTTGCCGGTGATTTGAATGGCTAAGCTATCCTTACTTACGTCAATAACAATCGCACGAAACGGATCAATAATTCCGTTAATCTCACTGCGGAGCTGGCTGCTGCTGGCTACTTTAATCAAGGCCAATTCGCGGACAACGACTGCTTTATCAGTAATATCAGAAACTTTTAAAACATCAATCTGTTTATTGAGTTGCTTTGTCACTTGTTCGAGACGCTGTTCATCTTCAATCTCGACAACCAGGGTCATTCTTGAAATACCTTCCGTTTCTGTTGGACCAACGGAAATACTTTCAATATTGAATTGCCGTCTTTGCAAAAGTCCAGTAACGCGGTTGAGTACACCGGCTCGATCCTGAACGGTTGCGGTAATGATTCGTTTCATGGTTTCACCCCAATCATTTCATGGATTCCTTTGCCAGGGGCAATCATTGGGAATACTTTCTCTTGTTGAAGTACACGGCAATCAACTAATACCGGACCATTATGAGCAAATACTTCCGGTAAAACAGTGATCAGTTCTTCTTGATTATCAACCCGATAACCCTTAATCGAATAGCTGTCTGCAAGTTTGACAAAATCAGGCTGTGTATGAAGGATCGATTCTGAAATACGGTTTCCGTGTAATAATTCCTGCCATTGGCGAACCATTCCAAGTGCGCCGTTGTTGACAATAATGATTTTTACAGGAAGGTTTCTTTCATAAATAATCGATAATTCCTGAAGTGTCATTTGAAAACCGCCATCTCCAACAATTGCAACAACGGTACTATCCGGTGCGGCAATTTGTGCGCCAATCGCAGCAGGGAAGCCAAAGCCCATTGTCCCAAGTCCGCCAGAGGTAATCCAGCGGTGCGGCTCTTTAAAGGTGTAATACTGTGCTGCCCACATTTGGTGCTGCCCTACATCGGTTGCGACGATGGCGTCACCGTTCGTTACTTTATGGACTGCTTCAATGACCCATTGCGGACACATTCCGTTTGGATCATGCTTATACCAAAGCGGATATTCCTGCTTGTTTTGGCTCAGTTTTTCCAGCCATGCAGCAGAATTTGGTGATTCAATCGCTTGATCAAGCAGTTCAGTAAGTGCCTCTTTCGTATCAGAAACGATTGGGAGATTTGTTGGAACATTTTTACCAATTTCGGCTGGATCGATGTCAATATGGGCAACCTTCGCAAAAGGTGCGAAGTGTTTAAGATTACCTGTTAGTCTGTCATCGAAGCGGGCTCCAAAATTGATAAGCAGATCACATTCGTAAATGGCCGTGTTAGCTGCATATGTTCCGTGCATTCCACCCATTCCTAACGAGAGGGGATGATCTGCCGGAAAAGTACCAAGTCCAAGTAAAGTTGTGACCACCGGGATCTGGTGTTTTTCCGCCAAAGCCGTTAGTTCAGCAGATGCTTTCCCATGGAGAACACCCGCGCCTGAAAGAATTACAGGCTTGATAGCCTTTGAAATCGAATCGGCAAGCTTTTTAATTTGTAATGGATTTGGCTTTGTTGTTGGCTGGTATCCAGGTAAATTAATGCTCGCTTCTTCAGGTTCATTCGTTAATACTCCGGCGGAAATATCTTTAGGGACGTCGACTAAGACTGGCCCAGGCCGTCCGGTAGAAGCAATATGAAAAGCTTCCTTGACGATGCGTGGTAAGTCCTCGATCGATTGAACCTGAAAGTTATGTTTGGTAATTGGTGTTGTAATCGCCATAACATCAGCCTCTTGGAAGGCGTCAGTTCCAATGACACTTCGTGCAACCTGACCTGTGAATATAACAAGCGGCAGGGAATCCATCATCGCATCAGTTATTCCTGTCACAAGGTTGGTCGCCCCAGGTCCTGATGTGGCAAGAACGACTCCAGGTTTCCCTGTAACTCGGGCATACCCTTCAGCTGCATGGATCATTCCTTGTTCATGTCGGAAGAGAATATGCTTGATTGTACCCTGGGCGCGGTAAATGGCATCATAGATTGGAAGGACGGCACCCCCGGGATATCCAAACAGCGTTTCCACACCTTCTTTTTTCAGTAAGTCGATGAGAAGGTCTGCACCGGTTCTCGGCTCTGTTGTAGTTTGGACCTCAAGCTTTTTTGCTTCTACTTTCACGTCATAATCCCTCCTTAAGGGTAAAAATTAAATGTAGATGTCGGAAAATAGTGATTTGTTTTTTTTGTATTATAATATAGAAATTTGTAAATAAACAGATAATTTTGTTGGTAAAACGTCGGAATCTGACAATAAATCTTTATGCATAGTTAAAAAGGCCCATTCTCCACGAATTAACTGCAAAAACGAAAACATAAGCAGAATAATCGGGGAGAAAAGGCCTTTCATTTTCTCGGTACCACCCGGTTTTACAGTATCCTTACGAATACTGCCTTATGAAGCGATCCACTAAAACATAGAACGCTTCTTTTTGTAACAGGTGCTCAAAAGTATATGCACCCGATTGAGCCTACTAAAGTCAGGACCGTTCAGCTCAACACTCAGGGATGATGTCGGAATAAGTTGTATTACTGGGCTTCCAGCAACCCCAGCTCTCTGAAAATACTAAATCTTATTCCTTTATTCCCGTCATCGATTTATTCGCTATTTTTTTGTCAAAAGATCTTCATTTAACGCTTTTAGTACCTTAACTTCCTTAGGAAGGGGAGGGGTACTACGAATTCCCATTGGTATTTCTAAAATTTCATAATCCCGCCAGTATTGGCAGATGTAACGAGTTTTGCATATTTTGCAAGGTAACCTGTTTTGATTTTTGGCTCTGGTTTTACCCATGCCTTACGTCTTTCTTCTAACACTTCATCATCTACAAGAAGTTCAATCGAGCGTGCTTCAAGATCGATTAAGATTTTGTCTCCATTTTCAACAAGGGCGATTGGTCCGCCTTCGGCTGCTTCAGGAGAGATATGACCGATGGAGATACCACGGCTGGCTCCTGAGAAGCGTCCATCTGTAATTAGGGCAACTTCTTTGCCTAATCCACGACCCATAATTGCGGAAGTAGGAGCAAGCATCTCAGGCATTCCTGGACCGCCTTTTGGACCTTCATAGCGGATAACGACTACGTGTCCGGCTTGAACTGTCCCATTATTAATATTTTCTTGTGCATCATCCTGAGATTCAAAAACGATTGCTTCACCCAAGAAGGTTTTTATCGATGGATCAACTGCACCCACCTTGATTACACCACCATCTGGAGCAATGTTTCCATATAGGATGGATAGTCCACCAACAGGGCTATATGGATTGTCTTTTGTCCGGATGACGGTTTCATTCGTGATTGTTGCTTCCTTCACATTTTCAGAAAGTGTTTTTCCGGTAATGGTTAAACAGTTATCATGCAAGGCGCCTTCCAATTTATAAAGTTCATTAATAATGGCACTAACACCGCCTGCATGATGAATGTCTTCCATTGAATAATCGGATGCTGGCATAATTTTAGCTAGATAAGGAACTCTCTCAGCAATTTTGTTTATCTCACGTAAATCGTATTCAATCCCGGCTTCATGGGCAATGGCTAATGTATGAAGCACTGTATTGGTTGAACCACCCATGGCCATATCTAGGGCAAAGGCATTATCGATTGCCTCTCTAGTAATAATGTCACGTGGTTTAATATCTTTTTTTACTAATTCGATTAGATGCCTTGCTGCTTGACGAATTAATTCATGCCTCTCATCTGACGTTGCAACAATTGTTCCGTTGCCAGGAACCGTCATTCCTAATACTTCCATTAGACAGTTCATTGAGTTGGCTGTAAACATCCCTGAACATGACCCGCAAGTAGGGCAGGCATTGTTTTCGATGTCAAGCAGTTCCTTTTGGCTGATTGTACCGTTATGGTAAGCCCCAACACCTTCAAATACAGAAGTAAGGGAAAGGTTCTTTCCAGTTGAAGGCGAAACACCTGCTTCCATCGGTCCACCTGATACAAATACAGAAGGGACGTTTGTTCTCGCTGCTGCCATTAACATTCCAGGTGTAATCTTGTCACAGTTTGGAATGTAAAAAACACCATCGAACCAATGAGCATTAATTACTGTTTCGGCACTATCAGCGATAAGTTCACGACTTGGAAGGGAATATCGCATTCCAATATGTCCCATCGCAATGCCATCATCCACACCAATCGTATTGAATTCGAATGGAATACCGCCAGCCTCACGGATGGCTTCTTTTACAATCTCACCGAAATGATTAAGGTGTTTGTGTCCTGGGATAATTTCAATAAACGAGTTACAGACGCCGATAAACGGCTTTTCGAGATCACTCGTTTTAACCCCTGTTGCATATAAAAGGCTCCGGTGGGGTGCCCGATCAATTCCCTTTTTAATCATATCGCTACGCATATTAATTTAGCTCCTAACTGACGATTGCATGGTTTGAACCTGTTGGGTAACAAGCCACTCCGTCTGTTGTTACAATTTTCCTGAATTCTTCTAAAAGAACTTTAGTAACTTCACCAGGTGTTCCATCACTAATTTTACGGCCATCCACATCAATAACTGCAATTACTTCTACAGCTGTGCCGGTTAAGAACACCTCATCAGCCACATAGACATCATGTCTAGTAAATGGTGATTCACGGACTTCAAAGCCCTTGGCTCTTGCAATATCTAGGATAGCGTTACGGGTAATTCCTTCTAATGCCCCTAAATAAACAGGCGGGGTATAGATGGCACCATTTTTTACAATAAAGATATTGTCAGCTGAGCCTTCAGTAACATAACCCTGATCATTAAGCATTAATGCTTCCTCAACGCCAGCTTGATTAGCCTCTAATTTTACTAGAATATTATTTAAATAGTTAAGTGATTTAATCTGTGGGCTTAGGACATCTGGGCGATTCCTTCGACTCGCAACAGATGCAATTTTAATTCCACGTTCGTAATACTCTTTAGGATACATGCTAAGTTCTTCAGCAATAATAATGACGCTTGGCTTCGAGCAGGAAGAAGGGTCTAGGCCGAGATTCCCTTTTCCACGGGAAACAACGACACGAATATAGGCGCTTTCTAGCTGATTTTTTCTAATTGTCTCGACGATTAATTGAGTCATTTCCTCCTGTGTGTATGGAATATTCAGCATAATGGATTGTGCTGATTCATACAGTCTTTTCAGGTGAGCATCGAGTCTAAAGACGTTTCCGCTATAAACGCGTATGCCTTCAAACACACCATCACCATATAAAAAACCATGATCGAAAACTGAAACTACAGCATCTTCTTTCTTGACGAACTCGCCGCCAAGGAAAATCCATTGACTCCCCAACCTAACCACTCCTCTTTTGTGATAGAACGCTTTAAATGACTAAACAAATTTTTAAAAAGAATTGCCATACCCATCTCCAAATGGTGAGGAGCTATGACAGTTATTGAATAGATGATTATTTTCGATAATCATACAACCAATCGAAAACATGGTCAATATAAAAATCTGACAATTCAAATAAATCAAAAAAGTTGATAGCGTTTACATTATTGTTGTGATAAGGAAAACAGCGAAAAAAATTTTTTTGAAATTTTTTTATTTTTAGGTTATTTTGTCCTCGAAATGGATTGAAACGAGGGAATATTCAGAGGTAAGTAAGAGGGTGGTGTTGCAAAGTGGATTATATTTCAAACTTGAAATTTTTAATTCTAGACAAAAAAACACTAGTTTAAAATAGTGTTCATATGCTCAAAGCTTTGCAAGATGTTCATATACTTCTCGTAAATTACTATATCCGTTTTTTTGAGCTATTTTTAAATAGCTGGACCAAATTTGCGCTGTCATGATTGCATCGCCAAGTGCATGGTGGCGATCTTTTATAACAATCCCACATTTATGGCAGACTTCTTCTAGTGGTAATGATTTCATAGATGAATCTGATAGTCGAATTAAGAAGGAGGTATCGATGATTCGATGTTCAAATCGAGTCTTTAACAGATCCCATGTCATTTTTTGCATAAAGGACTTTTCATGTTTAGAGTGATGTGCGACAAGGATATGACTTTGTGTATACTTGAAAAATTGAACTAAGACATCCCTGGCATCTGGTGCATCCCGCAATTGATCTTCATGAATATTTGTTAAAGTAGAAATTTCTGAGGTAAGAGGAAGGTCTGATTTAACAAGGGAATAAAAAGTATGATTATCCTCGATATGCGGACCGATCATTTTTACAGCTCCAATCGATAGGACACGATCTCCCTTTTCTGGATAAAACCCAGTGGTTTCCAAATCAAAGACAACGACTTCTAATTCGTTAAGCGGGGTATCTAAGTTGTTTTTTACTTTCATTTCTTTCTGGAGCTGCCGGATGAACGAGAGCTGTTGAGGATTACTTTGTCCCTGAATCCCAGCATAAATATTAGAACTAAGCTTGCCGGATATTAGCCTAAAGTATTGTGCTAAATCATTCATTCTCATGTTACCCCTCCTTTTCTATTAATTTTCTTACTGTTTGATGAAGAGTTACCCCATTTTTAATGATGTCTTTCATTTCATTCTTTTGCTCTTTTGTTAGGTTGTCGACTGGTAAATAGTGACCAGAATCATAGTCTGTGTGACTGGCAAAAAGAAGACGATAGTTTAACAGTTTTAAAAACATATTTGTATATAAATCCTTGTCATGTATCTGAAGTTTGTCTAGCCTTAATAGGGTAGAGGTCTCTTGTAGATTTTCTTTAACTGCCAATAGACGAGCTGCATTCACATATGGAAAGAGGGCAGTCTCCTTTATATTTAGAGATCCAGTATGTACCCCATGGGTCTCCACTAAAAGCTGACCTAATACGCCAATGCCCTTTTTGAAATGTAGAGTATTGTTTGACATTCTTGACAGAAGTTGTTCCGTTTGAACTGTTTGATAAACAAAGGTTTTTAGTTGTTCCAAGAGTTGATGCTTTCCATAAAAAGAACGTCCATCAATAAAAATGAGTAGATACCGTAACGATTCCCAAGATGCCTCTAGGGCCCAGTTCTTTATTTGTTTCTCCCATTCGGAATGGGACTTACACCAAAACGGATTGCCTGACATGACACCGCCATCGCAATAAGGATAGCCTGCTTGATAAAGACCTTTTGAAATTTCCTTTCCTAATGACAAAAAATAAGCTTTTGCTTCTGTAGTTGGATCGAGATAAACAATTCCATGGTCCTGGTCACTCCATACAGATTGTTCAAAACGTCCGGCACTCCCCATCACAAAGAAAGAAAAGGTAGACGGCGGCGGACCATATCGAGCTAGAACTTCTTTCAGTGATATCTCCAATACTTGTTTAATCATGTTGTCATGAAGTTCGTTTAATTTAAAGTGATCATGTACAACGGGCTTCATGTGAAATCTTCTATATTCTGCAATGGCTGAGTAGGTATTATCATTCATGTTTATCACCTCCACTTAAAAAATCTAGAAAGTGTGCAAGCCCTAAATAGGAGTTGCACACTTCATTATTACAATTAAAAAGCCTTTGTTTGTTCCGCTTTAAGCAATTCGGGATATCCATAGCTACCGTGCTCGCTCATATCTAAGCCCATAATCTCTTCTTCTTCTGTGACACGCAAGCCATTCATTGCTTTTTTAATAATGGCGAGCAAGATAAAGGATGCGACCAAGGCGAAGGCACCAGAGGCGATAACGCCTAATGCTTGAACCCCGAGCTGATGGAAGCCGCCGCCATAAAATAATCCAGGTTTTCCGACAGTGGCTAATTCTTTTGTGGCAAAGAAACCAGTCGATAACGTTCCCCAGACACCAGCAGTACCATGTACAGATAGTGCTGCGATTGGATCATCAATTCCTTTTTTCTCAAAGAAGCGAATACTATAAAATACAAGAATACCAGAGATAAAACCAATCAGGACAGCGGCCCAAGTATCAACAAATGCACAAGAAGCAGTAATCGCTACGAGGCCTGCTAATGCACCATTTAACATCATTGGAACATCGGCCTTACCCAATACGATCCAGGAGATAATCATTGCGGCAACAGTACCAGCAGCAGCACCAAGGTTTGTATTTAATGCGACGAAGCCAAAGAAACCTTTGTCCACGGATAATGTACTGCCCGCGTTAAATCCGAACCATCCAACCCATAAGAGTAAAACACTTAGTGCTGTAAATACTTGGTTATGACCAGCTAGATTATTGGCGGAACCATCTTTATTAAATTTTCCGATACGTGGTTTTAATAGAATCGTAGCCGCCAATGCCGCCATAGCACCAGTTAAGTGAACAACGGTTGAACCAGCGAAATCTTGTTGACCAATCTCTGCTAACCAGCCGCCGCCCCAAATCCAGTGAGCAATTGGAGGATAAACAATAACAGAAAATAATACCGCGAATACGAGATAGACGCCTAATTTTGCTCGTTCAGCAAACCCGCCAAATGCAATCGTTAAGGAAATACCTGCAAAAGCTAATTGGAACAAAAAGAAAACAGAACCAGAAAGTGATAAACTATCGATATCATAGCCTGAGTATAAGAAGTCAGAAAAGCCTATAAGTGCATTTCCTTTTCCGAAAATTAATCCAAATCCAACTGCCCAAAATACAATCGAGCTAATACTAAATGTGAGAATGGTTTTACCAGCAATATGTCCTGCATTTTTCATTCGGGTGGAACCTGTTTCTAACAGGATGAACCCGCCGATCATTAAAATGACAAGTATCGCTCCTAGCATTACCCAAAGACTGTTCATTAAGAATAAAGTATCCATTTTTTCTCCCCCTTTTAAATGATGTTAATTTTCTTAACATTCGGTATGTTAGTATTCTTACATGATTCCGAATTAGTTTCTATAAATTTGGAAGATAATCTAACATGGTTTTTAATAAAGGGGCATAACTCCCGGTTGTTGGCAGAACGGAGAGAGAAAAGTGCGATAAAAAATCCCATTCTCTATAGAAGGAATGGGATTGAAGGTTAGCTCTTTACTTTTTCCTTATACCAAATTGGGCGTTTAATTGCCCTTGAATCATCTTTCTGCGTACATCTTCTTGGTTGTGTTTCTTTTGTTCACGAAGCATTTCTTTCCTAATATCATGTGTTTGAATTCCATCTTCAATTTTATTGGCAATATCCATCAATAGTTCAACATCTGAAAATGAAAATTTGCGGCTTCCACCAGCAGACCTTTCAGGAAAAATAAGCTTTCGTTCTTCATAATACCGTATTTGTCGTTCAGAGAGACCGGTGAGGTCCCGAACAATCCCGATTGTAATCACTTTTTTATCTTTATATGATATGTCTTTTCCCATTTTTGCGTCTCACCACACCCTATTGTTTGCATAATTAATCAATTTGTTAATTTAATATTATAATATGTTAGATTTTCTTACATTGGACTGGGTATTCAAACCATTTTACTTGTTTTTCAGAAGAAATTTCTATGGAGTGCATTCGTCATGATTTTGTTGGGGGAAATATTTTTTTGTATAGGCTTTCCAGTTCATTGAAGGTAAGAGAGTAAAGCTCGTGGTCAGAAGAATTAGACATGCCTGAGTCTAACAACTTCTTAATATAAAACTGCCTAAGGCGTTCGAGTCCTTTACGCAAATGAGTGGCCAACTTTCATCACCCCTTCAAACTGAATTTAATAATTTTGTAGTCTTCTTAAAAGCTCATTTGCTTGAGATCCCATTGCTTTCATAAGTTCTTCATATAACTCATCTCTTAACTTATCTAATTGAAGGATTCTTTCAGCTAGCTTAATATCATTTCTTCGATACATTTGAAATCCTCCTTTCTTTCCTTGTTTATAATGAAAAGTTAACTGAATTTTCACTCCTTGTCAGTGGTTTTGTTAGATAAGCTGACAGGAATTTTAAATCTCCATCCAAGATTGGGTAAAAGAATCTGACTATGTATGCTTGGGGAATAAAAAGAACCGGGCATGCCCGGTCCTTAAAGTTTCTCTTAGTATTCTCCATCAAATGGTGTGAATGGGAAATTAAATCTTCTTTCAACTGCACGGAGGCGTTGATTCACGCGTTGGAGTCTTCGGTCGATTTGGGCTACTTGACGTTGTAGTTGATTGATCTCCCTTTCTTGACGTTCATTCGCTCTCTCCAGTTGATTCAGTCTGCGCTCAACCTGCTGTGGCTGCCTTGCTGGGTCATATTGTTCAGGTTGAAGATAGGGATTAAATGGTTCTTCCTGAACATAGGGATTCATTTGCTCTTGTATATCATAGGAAATAAATTGTTCTGGTTGACCATAGTAATTCACTTGTTCTGGTTGTACATAGGCATTATAATCAACCGGCATTTGTGGCATTTGATAATAACCATACGGATTCATTGGGCATCTCTCCTTATGTGGTAAATACCCTATAGATTATGTGGGTGTATGGGAGCTGTAACGGCTAATGCCCATAGACATTCTCTGACTTCGTGGATATTTCAACCTATGAAACTAAAAATGAGATGACCAAAGTCATCTCAGGGGAAAAGAATTTACAGCTTTACAATTGTTCTTCCGCGTGCCTCACCTTTGAGGATCGAGGATAAATCATTGGGTAATTCTTCGAGTGATACTTCTTTATTCATCACATTTAATAAATTATCTGGTTTAAAGTCAGTAGCCATTCGCTTCCACAAGGCGATTCTGGTTTCCATTGGACAATAAACTGAATCAATTCCAAGCAAATTGACTCCTCTTAGTATGAAAGGGAATACCGTAGCAGGTACATCGCCGCCGCCAGTAAGACCGCTGACTGCTACAGAACCGTTGTAAGTAATTTTACTAAGGATAGAGGCAAGCGTTTTGCCGCCGACAGGATCCACAGCGGCCGCCCAAAGTTGTTTATCTAACGCTCTGATTTTTTCGCCTGTTACGTCCTCTCGCGAAAGAATCTCACTCGCTCCAATTTCAATGAGGAAGTCATGTTCTGATTGTTTACCTGTACTGGCAACGACATGATAGCCTCGTTTAGCAAGAATGGCTACAGCGATACTGCCAACCCCGCCTGTAGCACCTGTAACTAGGACACTTCCCTTTTCAGGTGTTAAGCCGTTTTCCTCTAAGCGTTGGATAGATAATGCGGCCGTGAACCCCGCCGTGCCATATACCATTGCTTCTTTTAAGGACAAGCCTTCGGGCAATGGTACAACCCATTCGGCAGGAATCTGAGCATATTCACCATAGCCGCCATAATGAGCGACTCCAATCTCATAACTAGTAGCAATCACTTCATCGCCTGCTTTAAAGCGTGAATCATTAGAACTGACCACCACACCGGCTAAGTCGATTCCTGGAATAAAAGGGTAGGATCTTACAATTTTCCCATCAGGGGTACTTGCCAATCCATCCTTGTAGTTCACACTTGAATAGCTGACCTTGATTAGGACGTCACCTGCTTGAAGGTCTTGAATGGTTACTTTTTTTACGTTTACAGTAAAGTCATTTTCCGTCTTGTCGATAACTAATGCCTTAAATGGTTCGTTCATTTTTTAACCCCCTATGCATCTCAATTAGTTAAATATAAATAAACATTCCCAACTAATCAATGACAGGAAGGTGACAGGTAATATCATAAGTAAAAACAGAATGTTAAAGAGTAGTGCAGAGAAAAGTTATAAGTCATTATTCTACGATGCTAAACACTTCAGGTTATTACAGTATTAATATAGTAAAATATTTAAAATATTGAATATAAAGTCAAAACAAGTTATAATCATGTATATTCAAAATATTATCAATTCTCGCAATAATTACTTTTATAAAAAAACATTGGAGGTCTGAACAAATGAAGAAATTTAAACTATTTTCAACTGTATTAATGGTAGCACTACTCTTAGTTCTTTCAGCTTGTGGAACGAGTAAGAGTACAAGCACAACAACTGGGGGAGACGGGGAAAAGAAGACATTGCGTGTGGTAACAGATGCCGCCTATGCACCTTTTGAATACCAGGATAAAGGGGAAGTCGTCGGTTTTGATATCGATTTTATCAATGCAGTAGCAAAAGAAGCTGGTTATAAAATTAAGGTGGAGCATGTTGGCTGGGATCCGATTTTCGTTGAATTAGATAAGAAAATCGCTGACATTGGACTTTCTGCCATCACCATCAACGATGAAAGAAAACAAACCTATGATTTTTCAGTACCTTACTTTTTATCAACCAATAAAATCTTAGTTCCAAAAGATAGTGATATTAAGAGTGCAGCAGATTTAAAGAATAATAAAACGGTAGCTGTTCAAAATGCAACAACTGGACAAGAAGCAGTTGAAGGTCTTTTAGGCAAAAATAGCGATAAAATCAAAAAGTTTGAAAATAATAACCTAGCAATCTTAGAACTAAAAAGCGGCGGAGCAGATGCTGTAGTTGCTGATAACACAGTTATCGAGCAATATGCAAAAAACAACCCGAAAGATAATTTTGTTGTCATTGAAGATTCAGCTGCTTTTGCTAAGGAATTTTACGGACTAATGTTTCCAAAGGGAAGCAAGATTAAAGCAGACTTTGATAAAGCTGTAAAAGCGGTTATTGATAACGGAACGTATGCAGATGTATACAAGAAGTGGTTTAAAGTAGAACCGGATACCCAGATCTTAAAGGATCAGCAGTAATATTGCTTATTAAATTGCGTAACTCTTAACTTAGCAGTTACGCAATTTTTGTTGTTAGATTCGATAATTAGCTTGTTGTTTAATAGGGGGATTTAAAGTATGGATTTTCGTTGGGATATTTTAGTTGAATATGCTCCTTTTTTTCTTAAAGGGACATTACTAACCATTGGACTTTCAATCGCAAGTATTTTGATTGGTACCATTCTTGGCTTATTCATCGGATTAGGGAAAATAATGAAAAATAAGCTCCTCGCCTGGCCTTTTACCATTTACATTACCTTTTTTCGAGGTACACCATTACTCGTTCAAATATTATTAATCCATTTTGCCGTCGTACCTCTTTTTCTTGGGAAAACAAGTCCTATTTTAGCTGCAATTCTTACTCTATCATTAAACGCTGCGGCATATATCGCTGAAATCTTCCGCGCGGGTATTCAATCAATTGATCGGGGGCAGATGGAGGCAGCTCGTTCACTAGGGATGAATCATGTACAGGCTATGCGGGAAATCATCCTTCCGCAAGCCTTTAAACGAATGATTCCACCGCTTGGAAATGAATTTATCGTCTTAATAAAAGAGTCATCGCTTGCGGCTTTAATTGCAGCCCCTGAGCTTATGTATTGGGGACGAGCCATGCAAGGACAATATTTCCGAGTCTGGGAACCGTATCTTGCGGCCGCAGTTATTTATCTTGTGTTAACACTTTCCTTAAGCTTTCTGTTAAATCTTCTTGAAAGGAGGTTGGCAACCGAATGATTCAGGTGAAGAATTTAAAAAAATCCTTTGGCAAAAACGAAGTCCTCAAGGACATCAATGTTACAGTCAAGAATCAAGAAGTAGTCGTTGTAATTGGACCTTCGGGTTCCGGAAAATCAACATTTCTTCGCTGCATAAATATGCTAGAAACGATTACCGGTGGTCATGTCTTAATTGAAGGAATCGATTTGACGGACAAAAAAACAGATATCAATAAAGTACGTACAGAAGTGGGAATGGTTTTTCAGCAATTCAATCTTTTTCCGCATAAAAAAGTGATTGAAAATATAATGCTTGCACCAATGAAAGTAAGAAATATTCCAAAGGAAAAAGCGAGAGCTAAGGGTTTGGAACTTTTACGGAAAGTTGGATTAGAGGATAAGGCAGATGCCTATCCCGATTCTTTATCAGGCGGGCAAAAGCAGCGGGTTGCGATTGCAAGGGCGCTAGCAATGGAGCCGAAAATCATGCTTTTTGATGAACCAACGTCTGCACTCGACCCTGAAATGGTTGGCGAGGTACTTGAGGTTATGAAGGAGCTAGCTAAAGAAGGAATGACGATGGTGGTTGTGACACATGAAATGGGCTTTGCTAAAGAAGTGGGCGATCGGGTTATATTTATGGATGGCGGATTGATTGTCGAAGAAAATGTTCCGAACGAATTATTTGATCATCCGAAGGAAGAACGGACAAAGGCGTTTTTAAGTAAGGTTTTATAACTAAAAGGGAGGCTCAAAGCCTCCTTTTTGTTATTTCCTCGAATGCCATCTTTCCAGCTTCGGAATGTTTCTTGTAAACATCCTCGCAATAAACTTCGGCATCCCGAATTCAACTATCTTTTCTTTTACTCTTTCTTTCATTTCGTCAACTGTAATATGAGGTAAAGTGAATTCTCCGTTCATATAGCAGTGGCTGCAGTACTTGGTGCTTTTCGATCCATCCTTTTCTGTCCCGCCCCCAAGCTCATCTTTTGCTAACGGCATTCCACAGCTTTGACAGCTTTTATAGGTGGTCATTTCTATCACTCCATTCTTTATTGAAAATCAAAAACATCAACAATCCGGTCTGCTTTTAGCCGGTTTTGACACAGTTTAAATAATTGTCCCAAAAATACTTCAACCTCAAGTAATGTAGAAGGCAGTTTGATTTGAACGGTTGTTGAACCAAACATTTGTTTAAAATAGGCTTTTCTTTGGTCATTTTTTCCATCCCGTTTAAATGGTTTGTATCCCCAAACAATATGAGGGACCCCATCAAATTCTTGGATTTGTCGTATCTCTGCGCAAGTTGTGGACCGATCATGTGCATAAATGACTAAATAATAGTTGTCATTACGATGCCAATCAATGAATAAAAAGTAATAGCCCGTATCGCTATCTGGCCTGGTTACTTCATATGCTGCTAACGTTGGTTTCCCATTTGTCCATTGATGAAATTTTTGGAGGCTGCCACCCGTAATTTCAAGTTTTTTAATCTCATAGATCGATGAATTAGAGGATTCGATACAGTTAGCTAAAAATATGGCTTGTTCCTTTTCCAACTTAGATTTCCCCTTTATGTATTTGAACCAATTATACTTTGAAAGTGGATGAAAAAGAAAGAATGTCCAAATTTAACTTAAACTTATTTTTAACTGAATTAGAAAGTGATATACTTTATTTATTGATTATTCTGAAAAATAAACCAGGAGGTTATTTAATGAATTTTTACAAAGAAGATTTTCAGTTTCAATCCTTGCTTAAAGAGTTACTCGATCAACCCTTTTTTGAATATGCAGACAAGGAGTTAACTGTCTTTGGTGAGAAATGTGCAACTGCTGTCGATGATCGGGCAAGGTTTACGGACCGGGAAGGACAGCCGCGCTTAAACAAATATGATGCCTATGGTGAAGATATTTCTGAAGTATGGGTGAACGAAGGCTACAGAAGAACCGTTGAAGAAACTTACAATACCGGAATAGTTGGTTATGTTCATAAAGAAATTCCAGCGCTCGGGGAAAAAGGAAATTACATTTATTCTTATGCACAAGGGTATTTGCTCTCACAAACAGAGCCTGGATTTTACTGTCCAGTCACATTGTCGATGGCTACAGCTTATTTACTAAACCAATATGCTTCTAAAGATATTAAGGAGCGATTTTTGCCGCATGTCCTCTCAACAGGTGAAGTTACACATTATGAGGGTGCGACATTTTTAACAGAGCGTCAAGGAGGCTCCGATGTCGGTGCGAATGAGACGAAGGCTGTTGAAGAAGGGGATCATTTCAAACTCTATGGAGAAAAGTACTTTGCCTCCAATGCCGGTATGTGCGGGGTCGCTATGGTTTTAGCGCGGAAAGAAGGTGCACCATCAGGAACGAAGGGACTGACTCTATTTGCAGTGCCATGGCGAAACCAGGACGGAACACTTAATGGTATTCGTATTCGCCGTTTAAAAGATAAACTCGGTGTCAGGGCAGTCCCTTCTGCTGAGGTGGAATTTGATGGCGCAGATGCATTTGTTGTGGGCGATCCAGCGAAAGGTTTTTACTATATGATGGAAGCTCTAAATCTATCAAGAGTCTGCAATGCTGTTGCCTCATTAGGAATTATGAGAAGATCCTATTATGAAGCAAAGGAATATGCTTTAAAAAGGGATGCGTTCGGAAGTAAGCTCGCAAACTATCCCATGGTCAAGGACACGCTGACACGGCTTGCGGTTAAGCTCGAAATTGAAACCCGCACCGTTTTTACTTATATTCCTTTATTTGAGCGGGTCATGAATAATCAAGCAAGTCAAAAAGAGGCCATTCTCAATCGTCTCTACATCGCCCTCTTGAAAAAAGAAACGGCAGAACAAGCGATTCATTATGCACATGAAGCGATAGAAATGCACGGTGGAAATGGTTATATCGAAGACTTCGTCACCCCTAGACTGTTACGGGATGCCCAGGTACTGACTGTTTGGGAAGGAACGGCCAATATTCTCGGATTAGAGGTTCTGCGTTTAATCGAGAAGTATAAGGCAGAAGAGCTGTTTTTAGAAGAGATGAGTCAACTATTACGGGGAGTTGCCCATTTGCCATCCGAATGGACTTATTTGGTTGAAAATAAATTAATTCAATTGCAGAACCTATCGAAATCATTACGTACGGCATCTGCAGACCATAAAACCTTTCACTCGAAAAAGGCTGCTGAACTTATGGTAAAAATTTTTGAGAGTATTGTCGCGCTTGAACAGGCAGCAAGCGGTGACCGCCGTGCCATCATGGTAATGGAGGTGTTTTTAGAGGAAACATGGAAGTCTTCTTACTTGTTCAATGAAGAAATGAGGACAGTCGAATACTTTTCGGAAATTGTTTTGAATTCGAAGAGTGAAAAACCTTTATCAGTCAGATAAGTGAACTCTATGAAGCTTGCCATTTCATGGTGGGCTTATTTTTATAGTTTGATTTGATCAATATATATCCATTAATATCCAGAAAATGTCGTGAGTTTCGTAAAACATGTAATAAGAGTCTGAAAATATGTAGTAAGTTTCGTAAAATATGTAATAAGTTCTGTAAAATATGTAGTAAGTGTCATTAATTATGTTTCTTTGTCTCCAAAATGAAATACAAATGACATCCTTTTAAAAAATTGCTCTGGTAGAATCGTATAATTAGGACTTATAATCAGAAAATCCGTCGAATAGTATATAGAATAATTAGGCCTCTTTTCCATATGAATGACAGAGAGTGGTGTAATTGGAGGGAAAGATATGACATTAGAGACGCAATTAAAACAGAAAACGTATTATGAAATGTTCATTAATGAACATGAAAATATTCATCCGATCCAGATGCTTGGTGAACTGTTTCAGGAGGAAGCGCTAAAGGACCTGCCTGATTTATCATCTATTCGCTTCGCACAGGGGGAAGTGTACTTCCATCATAAAGATTATGAGGCTGCCATTTTTAAATGGGAGAATATAATCAATGAACTTGAACCCTGGGCAAAGAAAAATACTGCGGATGCATATTATGAGTTAGGTTTATTATCGACTGCTGAAGACCTTTATTGTGCAATTCAAACCAATAATCTCACCCTAAATACGGAAGTGGCCTTACAGTTATTTTCGTTGTATATAGAGCGAGGAAAGCTCGACTTGGCCTTGTCGGTGATTAAAAAAACAATTGCTGCAAACCCGGATTATCCAAACGTAACGGAAATCGCCCGTTCTTTTTTTGAAGAGCAGCAGGATTGGAATCATGCGATTGAATTAGCAGTAAACGAGGCAAAACGGACGGAATCATTAGACTGGTACGATATGATCATTACCTATGTGGAAAATGGTGTGGCTAGAAGTCATGCGCCGAGTTATTTTTCACAAGCTTTACTTGAAGTGTTTAGCCTGAATAAACAAAAATTCGAGAAGCTTATTTCCGCCCTTTGGAACAGCTATAAGAATGTGGAATCGTATTTTACTTGGATCAGAGAAATGAACCATTTGTTATTAAACCTTGATATCAGTCGGGATAGTAACTTATCTGTACTTTCAAGCCTCCATAAGGAAGCATTTTTCAACTTAATTGATGGAAGGTATTTCATTAAAAGTCTGCAGGATTTTATTCCAGACTTCCTGACAAATTGGTTACGACTTGCCGATCGTAAAGATACCGTGCTTGCAGCAGCTGCCGTACTCTCATGGAATGAGCTTTTTCCAGCAAGCATAAGTATGTCTATCGTTAGTGAGGCTGAAAAACTGATTAGCATTACGGAAACTGATATGGACGAATTAGAGGAGTGCCTGACACTATTTGATGCTATTACGAATTGGGCACAATCAAATGAGATGGGCGAGAATAATCGAGTAAAATGGATTGTCGAGCAATTAGTCGATTTTGACACACAGCATCTTCTAATTACCGGGTTGAGCGGAAGTGGTAAATCAACCTTTGTTAATTTGGTTCTAGGAGAAGATTTACAGGACAGCCCAACCTCTTCGGTGGTCATGTTTAAGGATTCCAAGGAAGAAGAAATCATAGAAATTACTGATCGAGAGATGACTCGTTTATCTGGTTTTTCTGATTTTCAAGAACGAATGGACCGACGCCGTAATGCGTTAGAATCTATGATTGAATTTAGGCGTCCGAACGCCTTTTTACATGAAAATAAGGTCGCTTTAATTGATACCCCTGGCCTAAAAGGAAACTATAATGATTCCTATGAAGTATTGAAGAATCTGCAATTGGCAGATACCGTCCTCTTTGTGCTCGATGCAAATGCACCGTTTACGGATAAAGAAAGATCAGTGCTTGCAAAGATTCAAGAGTTAGCTCCTGATATTCCAGTTCATTTTCTATTGAGTAAGACCGATACGCTTGTAAATGAGCAGGAAGCGATAAGAGTTTTCGATGAAACTAGGGCGAGGATTCAATCCTATTTACCGGATGCTTTCGTGTTTGCTTTTTCATCGCAATATGAAAGCAGTCAGCAGCTTAAGGACTTAAAAGAGTTTATCCAATCCATTAAAAACATGAGAAACATTGAAGATAAGCGGTTGGCAAAGCTGTTGTTCTATATTCGGACCACGATTGCCAGCCTTATGCAAAAACGGATCGATGTTGAAAATCAATTAGTAGAATCCGTACGTTGGAATGAAGAAATGCTGCAGAAGTTAACGGGGGCCGTAAATCAACTGAAGGATACGGAGACTCAAAAAACAAAAGCAGTGGTGCAGTCCTACCGTGCCATCAAAGATTCTATTGAAAAGGATATATCAGAGTCTGTTCCAAAGATGCTTCAAGAGTGTTCCTCTTTCATTAAAGAAGACAGTAATTTTAGCAAGATTCACTTAGAACTTAATGATGAGATGAACAAGAGACTGGAAGTGTACCTAGATCAGACGGTCATGCCAAAATATTACCGCTTGCTCCAGGAATGGATCGAGGGAAGCAAAGAGGAGTTCGTGCAAGGTCAGGAGTTCTTGAATGAAATAGGTGAAGGCTTTAATCACATGTATGGGGAAGAACGCCTCAGCCTTGATTGCGATTTTAAAGTGCTCGATGATTGGCACCGTGATACTGATCGGATGACAAGTCGCTTTCAGCTGGAAACTGTCAATATTCTGCTGCGCAGAACCCCGTCTCAATTTTTATTAAAAAGCGCTGGTAAGCTGTTTGGTGCCATGACACAAAATAAAGCACTGCTTTTTAACAAATACAAATCATTTGTAGAAAATGAGGAGTATATCGAAGCGATTTCTGCCGTCAAGCAACAGTTTTTTCAGCAATTTGAGCTGTTTGAAAAATCACTGGAGCGAGATGTTACCCTATTTTTCAAGAGTCCATTGAATCTGTTAAATCGTTCAGTGGAGGAAGCAAGATTAGGAATTCAGTCAAACCAAGAAATGCTTACGAATATGAATACCAATCCAGAAATGTTCCGCGATCCGTTAACATTGTTTGAAGTTAGATTGCGTCAGTTTGAGTGGATGACGGTGGCAGGAAAAGGTATGCAAACCGTCTATTAATATTTGAAAAAGGAAGGTGTCCGAGGCATCTTCCTTTTTTATTGGATAGGAAATATAAAATAATTTATTGTGGATAACTTGAAATAGTTCTCTGAATCCAGCTCCAGCGCCCAGCTGCTAGTGGCCTTCGCTCTCCGCCCTACGATAAGTCAACATCGAATCGCTAACGCTCTCCGTGTTTNNTTTATCTCAGTTGGAGCGCTCCAGTCCATACGCAGATAAACGGGCGCTTGCGCCTTTTGTTCTGAATTTGCGTTGCCCAAATGTCAAAAAAATGGTAGCCTATGGGTAATCTGTTTTGAAGGAGGGAAAACGAGTGATTAAAGTAACGGGTGCACAAACAGAGGCTTGTGTTTTTTCGAACTATCCTCAGGAAACAGCCCTAGAGCAAATCCAAGAGCTATGCAATCAAGCTTTTTTAAAGGATACAAAGATTAGTATTATGCCAGACTATCACGCCGGTAAAGGTTGTGTGATTGGAACAACCATTCAGCTAAAGGATAAGGTCGTCCCCAATCTAGTGGGTGTAGATGTCGGCTGCGGCGTGTTAACCGTCAAACTTCAGGATCAAAAAATTGATTTTAATAAACTTGATCAAGTGATCCGTACGTATGTCCCGAGTGGGCAGGAGCTTCATACAGAGGAGACAGTCGGGTTTATTACTACGAGTTTTCCCACCAGTCAAGAATTTAAAGCAGAACACATATTGAGTGAAAATAGAAGCCTTTATAGCTTAGGTACATTAGGTGGAGGGAACCATTTTATTGAGGTCTCTGTGGATACCGATGGCTATCACTATTTAACCATACACACTGGCAGCCGCTATGTTGGGGCGAAGATTGCCACCTACTATCAAAAGGTAGCAATCTCAAATCTTCGTCAGCAGGATTTAACTGATATCATTGACCAATTAAAGGCAGAAGGACGTCAAAAAGAAATCGAAGCAATGATTAAAAGCTATAAAGAAAAGAATCCCGTTATTCCGAATGATTTAGCGTATTTGGAAGGCGAGGATTTTCATAACTATATGCATGATATGAAGTTGGCTCAAGCATTTGCAAAAGCTAACCGCGAAGAAATTGCAAGAGCGATCACGGAAAATATAGGACTAGAGGAGCAGGACCGCTTCGATACGGTACACAATTATATCGACACGGAGAACCTGATTTTACGAAAAGGGGCCGTGTCCGCGCAAAAAGGCGAACGTCTTATTATTCCGATTAATATGAGAGACGGGTCGATTCTAGCAGTCGGTAAAGGGAACGATGAATGGAATTATTCTGCTCCGCATGGTGCGGGTCGCGTATTGAGCCGGACGAAAGCAATGAAAACTCTCAATATGGACGATTTTCATAAAACAATGGAGGGCGTGTGGACGACGTCTGTTTCGGAAGAAACCTTAGATGAAGCGCCAATGGCCTATAAGTCAATGAATGAAATTTTAGAAAAGGTAGAAGAAACTGTTGAGATTGCAGGTTTCATTAAACCGGTTTATAACTTTAAAGCCAGTGAAAAGTTCACGCCTGGAAGATTTAAAAAATGATAGATTTGAGAGAGAGAGACTGTAATAATAGTCTCTCTATTTTCTTTTTTCAATAATTTCTGTACTCCTGTATTAATATCCTTTTGAAAAATTAACAAGATTAATCGATGGGATATTACTAGAAAGATATTCTTTTAAGTTAGGGATCAATATGTTTTCAATGACCCGCTGATTATAGTGATCGGTTGACCCAGATGTGTGTGGGGTGACGATTACATTTTCCATCTCCCATAACGGACTTTCCGGACTCAACGGTTCTGTTTCAAACACATCGAGTCCTGCTCCCGCGATTGTTCCTTCCTTTAATGCCTGGATAAGGTCAGCTTCCACGACAATCTCCCCTCGGCCGATATTCATAAAGAATGCGGATGTCTTCATTTGCTTAAATTGTTCTGCGCCAAACATTTGATTCGTATCCTTGGTGAGCGGTAATGTAACCACAACATAATCACATTTTGGGAGCAGCTGATCTAATTGGTCTGGAGTATACATTTCATCCACATAGTCCTCTGGCTTTCCAGAGTGCCTGACACCAAGGACGTGCATGCCAAATGCTTTAGCGATTTTCGCTGTTTCTTTCCCAATGGTACCGACGCCGATAATGCCAATGGTTTTTTCATGTATTTCTAGTCCCATATGGGCATGATGCCAAGTTTTCTTCTGTTGGTTTTTAACATAGGTATGGATTTTCCGTGTTAAGCCAAGCATTAATGCAAAAATTGTCTCAGAAATTGGATAGGCATGGACGCCATTAGCACTAGTCAAGTAAATGTTTCTAGAATTCATCTCTTCAAGCGGCAGGTAATCAACACCGGCACTCCATGATTGGAGCCACTTCAACTTGGAATGTGGAGCGAGGCAGTATTCTTCTATCCCATTATGCCAGCCAGCGATGATTTCAGCGTCCTTTAGATGCTCTTGCCAAATATTTTTATCCTTGCCTACAATCAATTCCCAATCAGGAATCATCGCATTGATTTGTGTTATGTAATCTTGATCAATATTACGGGTGATAACCATTTTTTTCATAAGTGGGGATTCCTCCAATTTAACAATGTTTACTATATTTAATGATAACGGAAATCAAAAAAATTGATAAGGTTTTTGTTTACTAGTCGGACACTAATCCGAAGAAACCAGCAAATTTTATAAAACTATCTGGTATCAAAATATTCTTTTTCCATCTTCTGTGCTATTATTTAGAAATACGAAGTAAATATAAGTAAGCGGATCTTCAGTGTGAAGATTCTTTTTTATTGGAGTGAAGGGAGCGGATTGTTTGAAAGAGCGTTTGTGGACGAAGTCGTTTATTATGCTCATGGTGGGAAATCTGTTTGTGTTTATGTCATTTCAAATGCTTATTCCCACACTACCGCCATATATAAAATCCATTGGGGCTTCGGGGCTGGAGATTGGCCTAGTGACGGCATTGTTTTCGATTGGCGCTGTCATTAGCCGGCCGTTTATCGGCTTTATGCTTGAGTATAGGCCTAGAAAGGCACTAGTTTTAATAGGAGCAATTATGCTTTTACTGGTCACGATTCTTTATCCAGTTTCACAGGTTGTGGTGATTTTTCTATTATTCCGTTTTGTCCATGGTCTTGCCTGGGGCTGGTCAACAACTGTAAATGGCACAGCGGCGGTTGATGTGATTCCAAATTCACGGCTCGGTGAAGGGATGGGCTATTTCGGACTTTCGATGACAATTGCATACATTATTGCCCCTAGTGTAGGAATATTTGTTTACAATATTACTTCTTTCACGAATCTAATTTATTTTTCAGCGATATTAGGGGTTATCTCGATCATTTTACTTACTGCTGTAAAGTATCAAACTCCTAAAGCAGTGATAAATACTAGAAAAGAAGAATTGAAATTTTCCTATCTAGGTTCACTGGTTGAAAATTCAAGTTGGTTTCCAGCATTTATCACGATTATCATCAATTTAGGTTACGGATCGGTGGTCACATTTATTGTCATTTTTGGTGAAGATCGTGGCATTGAGCAGATCTTTTTATTTTATATTTTTAATGCGGTGATGGCCACATTGGGCAGACCATTTGCAGGGAGATGGTTTGATGAAAAGGGCCCAATAGGACTTGTATTGTTCTGTACATTCGCTACATTTGTTGGCATATGGGTACTCTCTTTTGCACATTCCAGCTTATTTATTGCCATTTCAGGTGCATTATTCGGTATCGGATTCGGTTGCTTGATACCAACGCTGCAATCTTGGGCCTTACTCATGACACCTGCACATCGACGAGGTGTGGCCAACGGGATGATCTTTTCGTCGATTGATTTGGGGATTGGGCTAAGCGGTCTTATTTTTGGGTTGCTCGCCCAGTTTGTTGGGACGGCATCCATCTTTCGAATCGCTAGTCTTTTTCTCATAGCAGCTATTGTTTTAGTTGTAATAATGGAAAGAAGAAGACGAGCGTCATTACAAGAAGACGTGGTAGCAAAGGAAAAGGTCAGGACATCATATTAAATGAGGTCCTGACCTTTTTATGTCTTAATCCAGCCTGGGAGCCATTTCATCTACAACTTTATAAAACTGTTCAGTAATTGATCACTTTTCGGGCATAGATGTCCATACCTAAAACACATTCATTAAAGGTCAACAGTAAATGACCATCATTCTAGAGTTTTTCTCTTTGGCATAATACTTGCAAAAAGAGAATCATAGGAAATCCTAATAGGAGGTATAAACAATGCAAATTCAAACTTGTCGTGCGATTGTTACCGGCGGTGCCTCAGGGCTTGGAGAGGCAACCATCCGTACCATTGTTCAAAACGGAGGAAAAGCGGTTATTTTTGACCAATCGGAAGAAAATGGTTTACGTCTCCAAAACGAACTTGGTGAAGCCGTTTTATTTTTAAAAGCAGATGTCACTATAGATGAAGACATTCAGGAAGCAGTTAGTAAAGCTGCTGCGTTTATGGGTGGAGTGAATAGTGTAGTGAACTGTGCAGGGATTGGGATTGCAGAGAAAGTGCTCGGCAGGAATGTCGTGCATAATTTTTCACTTTTTTCAAAAGTCATTCAGGTGAATTTAATCGGTACTTTCAATGTAATTCGGATTGCTGCTGAGAAGATGACTAGTAATAAAGTGAATGAACAGGGTGAAAGAGGTGTGATTATTAATACTGCTTCTGTTGCGGCCTATGATGGACAAATTGGCCAGGCTGCCTATAGTGCCTCAAAAGGTGGAATTGTCGGAATGACCCTGCCGATTGCAAGAGAGCTTGCTCGCTACGGAATTCGTGTGATGACCATTGCTCCTGGACTTTTCCATACACCGATGTTTGATACCCTTCCACAAGAGGCGAAAGATTCGCTAGGAAATATGGTCCCGTTCCCTTCAAGGCTGGGATTCCCAAGTGAATACGCACAACTCGTTCAAAGTATCATCGAAAATCCAATGTTAAATGGTGAAACAATTAGGCTTGATGGAGCAATAAGAATGCAGCCGAAATAAAGGTGAAGTTGGGGAAGGCACAAGCCTTCTCTTTTTGTTTGTATGGAATGATCAGAAGTATTGTAAAAATATTCAAAAATATCCCTCTTTTTTGTTACAATAAAGATATGAATAAAAGGGGGTAACGAAATGCTCCAAATTAAAGAGCTTATTACGCCAGTCAATTGTATAGTTACCGAAAATACGACACTAGTTGAAGCCATCGATCTGATGAACAAAAAGAAGTGGAACCTGCTTCCTGTATCGGATATTGGTAGAAAACTAGTTGGCGTTTTTACCCGAAGCAGTTTGTTTCAAATGGTTTTGGATGAGAACCCCCTAACCACTCCTATCAAAAAATACATAAAAGCTCAGGTTGAAACACTGCCCATTAACACCCCATATGAAAAAATTGAATTGATTGTCAAAAACAGTCAGGTTGGCACCGGTGTGGTCATTGATGACCAGGAACATGTCGTTGGAATCCTTACGAAAACGGATATGGTCATGTCACTGCTGCAAACCTCACAAGAGTTAAAAACAGTAAAAACCTTAAAAAGGACATTAGAAACAGCTTTAGACCATGCCTATGACGGGATTGTCATGACGGATGAAAAGAAAAACATCCAGATGGTCAGTCCTCCTCTACTCGAATTATTTAATCTTCAACTGGAAGCAGTTCTATACCATCCCGTTGCGAAAGTATTACCGGAACTACAATTAGACAATGTTTATCAATCAGAAACGGCTGAGGTTAGCGAATTTCTAGAAATCAATGGTATTAAATATATCGTCCACCGAATTCCTATTCAAGAGAATGGAAGAATCATTGGAGCCATTGGCAAGGTCGTGTTCAGACAATTAAATGAGGTCAGCGAGTTATTCAAAAAGTTACAAAAAGCGGAAAATAAAGCGAGTTTTTATCATCAGCAATTTCAGAAGTCAGAGTCAGCCAGGTTTACCTGGGATCACCTATTAACAGTTGATCCATATATGGATAAGTTGAAAAAAAGTGCGGCCAAAGCAGCAAAAGGAAGGTCAACTATTCTTATCCGTGGTGAAAGTGGTACGGGTAAAGAATTGTTTGCTCAAGCTATTCATAATAGCAGTGCAAGAAATACAGGGAAGTTTATTGTGGTGAATTGTGCAGCGATACCAGAGGATTTGCTAGAATCAGAGTTTTTTGGCTATGACGAAGGGGCCTTTACGGGGGCCAGGCAAAAAGGCAAACTTGGAAAGTTTGATTTAGCTAATGGCGGAACGCTCTTCCTTGATGAGGTAGGGGACATGTCACTCTCATTGCAAGCCAAGCTGCTGCGCGTGCTTCAGGAAAGAGAGTTCTACCGGGTTGGCGGTACGGTAAGAATACAGGTTGATGTCAGAATCATTGCTGCCACCAATCGAAATCTTGAAGAAATGGTCCAAGAGGGTCTTTTTAGAGAGGATTTATATTATCGTCTCAATGTTATTTCATTAAATGTCCCGCCACTCCGCAATCGACTTTATGATACAAATCATTTGATTGGGCGGTTCATGATTGAATTGAATCAAATTTTAGGCACTAGCATTACTGGTATCGAAGATAGGGCAAGAGGAGCGATGTTAGATTACGCCTGGCCTGGAAATGTCCGTGAACTGCGAAATGTCATGGAACGGGCCATGACATTTGCGGAAAATGGGAAAATTAGATTGGAGGATCTTCCCGATTATTTAGTGAAGCAGGTTTCCGTTGTAGAGCCTTCTTTAAATGTATCACTTGTCGAAAACGCAGAACTCGAAGCGATTAAAAAGGCATTAGTTCAAGTGCAAGGGAATAAAGTAAAAGCGGCTAGATTACTAGGAATCAGCCGATCCGGTTTATATGAAAAAATCAAAAAATACAAACTGCCGACCTAGGGAGAAGAGTGTCCAAAAAATGGACACCTTTTTGTGTTTTGTGTTTGCTTGAAAAACATATCGTCATTTAAGGCTGCTGCTTTTCGGGCTGATAGCCTATATATTGTTTTTTTTTGAATACTGGCACAAAAATTGCATGAATATTGAGGGAAGTCTTTTTGAAGGAGGATCCTTATATGAATATCGGAAGCCTTTTAGCGCAAAATTCCCGCAAGTTTCCCGAATTATTAGCCATCGAATGTGAAGGCAGGAGCTATACGTATCGCCAATTTAATGAAGAAGTAAATAGGCTTGCAAACGGCTTATTGGTCCAGGGGGTAAATAAGGGTGACAAGCTGGCATTGATGATGAAGAATTCCGATCACTTTGTCTTTACGTTTTTTGCCGCTGCCAAAATTGGGGCGGTTGCCGTACCTGTTAACTTTCGTCTAACTGCATCAGAGGTTCACTACATTTTAGACCAGTCCGATACGTCTTTAGTTGTGTGTGACAAGGAGTTTGAACAAATAATCGCAACGGCCAAACAAGGCACGGAAACTCGGTTGGTCATTACCGTTGGTGACCCAGAAACAACTGGATACCATTCGTATGAAAGGATTTTATCCAATAATCTAAATGAGCCGGATGTTGAGGTTTCCGAGCAGGATGATTTAGAAATTCTCTACACATCGGGTACAACCGGCCGACCGAAGGGAGCTCTGTTTGATCATAGTCAAATTTTTAAAGTAGGGATTGCTGTTGTTATTAATATGGGGATTAGACAGCATGAACGAATTCTTCACCTCGCACCACTGTTCCACTCAGCCCAATTAAACTTATTCCTTATTTCTGGGGTGGCACTTGGTGCTACTCATATTATTCATCGTGACTTTCATCCAGTTAAAACACTCCTAGCGATTCAAGAACATAAAATTACCCATCTTTTTGCGGTTCCAGCTATGTATAACTTTCTACTCCAAGTTCCCAATGCAGCAGATTATGATTTATCTTCTATTAAAAGAGTCGGATACGGGGTAGCCCCAATGGCACCGGAACATGTCAAAAAAACCATTCAACTCTTTAAAACTGATCAGGTTTACAATCTTTGCGGTCTGACTGAAGCAGGGCCTGGAGGAATTCTCCTCGATCCAGAAGGACATAAACATCACCTTGGCAAGGGGGGAAAACCTATTTTCTTGACGGAAACAAGGGTTGTCAATGAAGAAGGTAATGATGTATTACCTGGAGTGACCGGTGAATTTATTGTTCGCAGTGACATGGTGATGAAGGAATATTATAAAAAGCCGGAAGAAACGAAGAGCACCTTGAAAAATGGCTGGCTCTATACCGGAGACTTAGCGACGATTGATGAAGAAGGTTATACCACGTTAGTTGATCGTAAAAAAGACATGATTATATCAGGCGGAGAAAATGTTTACTCCGTTGAGGTTGAAGGTATTCTTTTTGAACATCCGGACGTCCTCGATGTGGCTATTATTGGTTTGCCCGATGAGGTTTGGGGAGAGGCAGTCTGTGCGATTATTGTGCCAAAGGAAGGTGCAGTGATAGATGAGATGGAATTGAAGAACTTCTGTCGTCAAAAACTAGCAGGCTATAAAGTTCCAAGGCGAATTTTTATAGAAGAGCAGCTGCCGAGGAACGCTTCTGGGAAAGTATTGAAGTACCAGCTTCGTCAGAAAATGAGAGAGGTGAGAAGCGGTAAATTGGACTAAGAAAATCAAAATTGGTAATCGATTTCCAGTAAATGTCGTAAAAATCGTGAAATAGGTAGTAAGTGCCCAATAATATGTAGTGAGTATCCGAAAATATGTAGTAAGGAGAAGAATTAAAAAAAAAACCCAAATAGAAAGCGCTTCCACTTGAAAGTGAGGTAATTTAACATGAAACATCCATATTTAAATGAGGATCATGAAATTTTTCGCAAGTCATTGAGAAAGTTTTTGGACAAAGAAGCATATCCCTTTTATGAGCAGTGGGAGGAGGACCGGATGATTCCGCGTTCCTTCTGGAAAAAGATGGGGGAGCAGGGGTTTCTTTGCCCTGATATAGATGAAAAATATGGCGGCAGTGAGGTCGATTGGGGATTCGCGGTTGTCATAAATGAAGAGTTGGAACGAGTGGGCTCAGGCTTAATTGGGATTGGCCTCCACAATGACATTGTCGTCCCTTACATCACTGCTTATGGGACAGAAGAGCAAAAGCAGCGCTGGCTTCCGAAATGTGTTACCGGTGAAATTATTACAGGGATTGCCATGACAGAACCGGGTACAGGATCTGACCTGGCAAACATCAAAACAACGGCAAAATTGGATGGAGACCACTATATTGTTAATGGACAAAAGACATTCATTACCAATGGGATTCAATCCGACCTCATCGTTGTTGCTGTTAAAACGGACCTAAATGCGGTACCAAAGCATAAAGGTGTTAGCCTCCTCGTCATCGAGAGAGATGCCCCTGGTTTTTCACGTGGAAGAAAGTTAAACAAAGTCGGGCTCCATTGCCAGGATACAGCGGAATTAATCTTTGAAGATTGCCGTGTACCGAAAGAAAACCTGCTGGGGGAGGAAGGTAATGGTTTCCTTTATTTGATGGAAAAACTCCAACAAGAACGGCTTCTTGTCGCAATTGGGGCGCAAACTGCCTCGGAAGTCATGCTCAAAATGACGATTGACTATGTAAAAAGCAGAGAAGCGTTCGGAAAACCAGTCAGCCAGTTTCAAAACACCCAGTTTAAAATTGTGGAAATGGCAACCGATATTGAAATGGGCAGAGCTTTTTTGGATCAGTTAATTGCCGAGCATATTGAAGGGAAAAACGTAGTCACGAAGGTATCAATGGCGAAATTTAAGCTAACCGATATCGCCAAGAAGATTGCCGGAGAGTGTATGCAGCTCCATGGCGGCTATGGATATATGGAAGAATACGAGATTGCGAGACGATTCCGTGATATTCCTGTTTCCAGCATTTACGCTGGGACCAACGAAATTATGAAAACGATTATTGCAAAAAATCTAGGATTATAGAGAGGAAGATGACTATGTGTGAAGTAGTAATTGTTGAAGGAGTACGTACACCAGTAGGAAGAAGAAATGGCGTGTTAAAAGATATCCGTCCGGATGACTTATCAGCCCTAACATTAAAGGAACTAGTCAATCGAGCAGGGATCGATCCAGCGCTTGTGGAGGACGTTATTTGGGGTTGTGTTACCCAAACGGGTGAGCAAGCAGGTGATATAGCAAGAGTTGCTGCGTTAATTGCCGGCTTCCCAATCGAAGTCCCGGGGACAACAATTGACCGCCAATGCGGCTCAAGTCAACAAGCTGTGCATTTCGCTGCTCAAGCGATCCTTGCCGGTGATATGGACATTGTGATCGCCGGCGGTGTTGAAAGCATGTCCCGTGTTCCCATGGGCTCCAATTACAAAGGGGCTGAGGAACCTTTTAGTCCAAATTTAAGGTCAAAGTACGAAATGATTCATCAAGGATTGTCGGCCGAGCGGATTGCGGAAAACTATGGCTTTACCCGTGAAGTGCTGGATCAATTTTCACTTGAAAGTCATCAAAAAGCACTCAAGGCACAGGAGGAAGGTTATTTTTCAAGAGAAATTTACCCAATCGAGGTAAAGCTTCCTGACGGTACAACAACTGTCATCAAGGATGATTCTGGTCCGAGAAAAGGAACATCTATAGAAGCATTGGCAGGTCTCCGCACTTCCTTTAAAGAAGATGGAGTGATTCATGCCGGAAACTCCAGCCAAATAAGCGACGGGGCAGCTGCTTTATTACTAATGTCGCGCGAAAAAGCAGAAGAACTTGGTCTAAAACCGCGCTTCCGTGTTCACACACGCGTGGTGGTTGGTTCGGATCCAACTTTGATGCTGACAGGACCAATTCCGGCTACAGAAAAGGCACTAGAAAAGTCTGGCTTATCCATCGATGATATTGATGTGTTTGAAGTCAATGAAGCCTTTGCCTCTGTTCCGCTGGCTTGGCTGAAGGAGACGGGAGCAGACCCAGCGAAACTAAACCCAAATGGCGGAGCGATTGCCCTTGGTCATCCGCTTGGCGGCAGCGGGGCGCGTTTAATGGTGACAATGATGCACGAACTTGAGCGGACAGGCGGGCGCTACGGATTGCAAACCATGTGCGAAGGCCACGGAATGGCAAATGCGACGATTATTGAGCGTTTAAACTAAGAGTTGGAGGCGATTCAATGAGCACGACAATCGGGAAAATCTTTGACTTAACGGTGAAAAAGTATCCGAACAAACAAGCGATTTACGATGTCAGAAAAAATGTCCGGTATACTTATAAGGAATGGAGCGAACAAGTGAACCGGCTCGCCAATGCCCTCTTAAAAGAAGGCGTTCAAAAAGGCGATCGTGTTTCCACCTTCATGTTTAATACCGAAGAATTAGGGACAGCTTTTTTCGCCTGTGCGAAAATCGGTGCGATTTTCAATCCGATTAATTTTCGCTTGATGCAAGAAGAAGTTGCCTATATTCTTTCTGATGCCACCCCAAAGGTTGTTCTTTTTGAAAAAGCATTGGAACCTGCTATATCAGCGATCGCCAATCGCTTCGACAAGGCCTCCTTCTGGTTTATTGATGACGGAGCCCCCTCGTATGCTGTTAGTTATCAGGAAAAACTGGCCGCTTCATCAACCGAGGGCGTTCAGGCGGACGTAAAGGAAACCGATCTATATGCGTTTATCTATACCAGCGGGACAACGGGAAGACCGAAAGGAGTTATGCACACCCACCGCAATATGGTAGACCAAAGTGTATTCTGCATTGCTTCATGCAAACTAAGAGCGGAAGATGTTGGTCTCGTAACAGCACCAATGTTTCATTGCGCCGAACTCCATTGTGCGTTCCTGCCAAGGATTCATGCAGGAGCAAGTAATGTCATTTTGCATCAATTCAATCCAAAGGCGATCCTCCCATTGATCGAAAAAGAAAAAATCACGAAATTCTTTGCTGCGCCAACCATGTGGAACATGCTCCTACAAGAGGACCTAAGCAAATATGATCTATCCAGTCTGAAGCTTGGTTTATATGGTGCGGCGCCAATGGCCCCATCACTCGTTCATGCACTCCATGACAGCCTAGGAATCTCATTAATTCAAGCCTATGGAATGACTGAAATGGGACCAGCCATTACTTTTCTATCAGAAACGGACCAACTGAGGAAAGCGGGTTCGGCAGGGCAAGCAGCCTTGAGTCATGATATTAGGGTTGTTCGCACTAGAGAAGACGGCCCCTCAGATCCAGATGATGTGGTACCAGTCGGTGAAACCGGAGAGATAATTGTTCAAGGACCATGTATGATGGCCGGCTATTTCAACCGAGCAGAAGCGACAGAAAAAGCATTGTATAAAGGTTGGTACCATTCCGGAGACATTGGTTACCTCGATAATGAGGGGTACCTTTATGTCAATGACCGTGTCGATGACATGATTATCAGTGGCGGCGAAAATATCTATCCAAGGGAAGTCGAAGACCTCTTACATGCCCACCCAGGTGTCCTTGACGTGGCAGTAGTTGGCCAGCCAAATGACCGGTGGGGTGAGACTGTAACTGCCTTCGTGGTAAAAAAGGATCCGAAAGTAACTGACGAAGAACTGGATATACACTGCAAAAACAGCAATCAGCTTGCCAATTACAAACGCCCGAGAAAATATATTTTCTGTGAAGCGCTGCCTCGAAATGCCAGTGGGAAAATCATGAAATTTGTCTTGAGAAAACAACTTGGGGAGTTATTTACCCCAGGTACTACAAATTCATAAAAGAGGGTCCCTACTATGTTAAAAGGTATAAAAGTCATTGATTTCACGAACTATTTGCCAGGTCCTTTCGCAACCCTACGATTGGCCGAATTGGGTGCGGAGATTATTAAGGTGGAGCCTCCTGAAGGAGATCCTGCCAGGCATACGGGGATTTCAAAGCAGGGAAACGGGCTTGTTTTTTTAGCTAACAACCGTCAGAAAAAAAGCATCACTCTTAACTTGAAGGAGCAAGAAGGAATTGACACTGCCCGGAAATTAATTGCAAACGCGGATGTGGTTCTCGAAAGTTTTAGACCAGGTGTCATGGAGAAGCTCGGGTTAGGATATGAGGCGGTTCAACAGGTAAAACCTGATATCGTCTACTGCTCTATATCAGGATATGGACAAAAGGGGTCGCTATGTAAACTGGGTAACCATGACCTCAATTATATGGCTTTAAGTGGGGTTTTAGCCCAATTCAAGGATAAGGCCGGCAAACCTGTCCATCCGTCGATTACGCTTGCCGATTATATAGGCGGTTTTGCTGCTAATGAACGGATATTGGCCGGACTCGTTTCGAGAGCCTTAACGGGAAAAGGGAGCTATCATTCTATTTCGATTACTGACCAACTGGTGTCATTATTGGGGAACCATGTCATGGTTGAGAAAGAAACCGGGGCGGGAACTGGCATTAATGTTCTTAATGGAAGCATTGTTTCATACGCCTTATATGAAACGATGGATGGACGTTACATGAGCATTGGCGCTCTCGAACCAAAGTTTTGGGATAATTTTTGCAGGGCTCATGGTCGTGAAGAATGGATTCAGTCGCACTTTTCCCAATCGGTGGAGTCCAATCCAATTTTTCAAGAAATCTCAGCACTTTTTAAGAGCAAAACCTTCTTTGAGTGGATTGAATTCGCCCAAAAGGTAGACTGCTGTATGGCTCCTGTCCTTGAGATAGGGGAATTAAACGAGAACCCTTACTTTCAAGAGAAGGAGCTCATCTTTGCCTCTTCTTGGGGAGACTATCAAGTTAAAATGCATAGTGACTTTGAGCAGGAATCCATTGTCCCTCCACCTCAAAAAAACGAGCATAAAGACGAGATATTGAATAATATTTTGATATAAAAGGAGAATCTAGACTGCCCGAGGATCAATTGGCAGTCTATTCTTTGTATAGATTGTAATTGCACCATACAATATGAAAACATTAATGTATAATAATGGTATAATTACATATTTAAGGGGAGGTTTTGGGTGATGGGCAGAACTGATATTTTTGGTCTCGTTGCCATGATTCCAATTTTATTGTATTTAGTCATTCTTGTGTTTAGTATATATTTCATAGTAAGAACAATAAGGTTCATGAATGAAAAAACCAAATTAGACCAACAAAGAAATGAGAAGTTGGATGAACTGATTCAAACGATTAAAGTAAATAATAGGACAGAAGAGTAAATGAAATCATTTGAAAAAACTGCACCCCTTATTGTTAGATTAGTGTCCAACAATTCGGGTGCAGCTCAAAGACCTAAGCGTTTTCTTGTTAAATGATTTGTTTTAAGCTAAAGTCAACAAAGGACTCTGAACGAATGGTTTTTTCGTGAAAGGTTAAAAATGATGTAACCGGATTTGGGATCACGATACATCTCATCCCTGCTTCAATTGCTGCTAAGGCTCCATTAAGTGAATCTTCAATTGCTAGTGCCTCTTGCGGCTCTACCTGCAACTCCTCTAAGGCCTTTAGATAAAGGGCAGGATCAGGTTTAACTTTTACTACATCTTCTCTTGTTTTAATTACCGAGAAATACTCCCAAAGCTGAAACTGTCTAAGGAACCCCTCGACCCATTCTCTCGATGAACTAGAGGCAAGCCCAATCATAAGCCTGAGCTCCCTAGCTTCCTCTAATTTTTCCACAACTCCCTCACGCACTTCTAAAATTCCCTTTTTTTCTAAGAAGCGCTCATGTGCTAATTTATTTATTTTTTTCGAATCAACCTTCATTCCCGTTTGTGCCTCTAAGTATTGAAAAAATCCCTCATCTGTAGTTCCAATACATTTAGCAAATTCCTCTAGTGGCAATTCAATATTAAACTTCTCTTTTAACAATTCCTCAAATACTTGATACCAAATCGTCTCTGTATCAATAATCGTTCCATCAAAATCAAAAATAACAGCTTTAATTGTCATGGTCTCCTCCCATTCTAGTGCACCAATTTACTTCTAGGTAGTTTCATTATAAATTGAATCCCTGCGACTGTCGCAAATTTAACTAAAAGAATAGAAACAATTTACCAAAGGATTACTTATTATTATTGATAAATGCTTTTTGAAAATCCAATTATAAGCAGTATAATAGAGTAAGAATATCATTAACTTAATAGGATCATCTATGTATTGAAAGGAGGAAAAATGTTGTTTGAAAAAGCATTGCCATTACTAGAATCCCACTTCGGTTATAGCTCCTTCAGGACGGGCCAGGAGCAGGCAATCCGTTCTGTTTTATCTAGTGAAAACACAATTACTGTTATGCCAACGGGTGGCGGGAAATCCATCTGTTATCAAATTCCTGCACTTGTCCTTCCCGGTACCACGATTGTCATTTCCCCACTGATTTCTTTAATGAAGGACCAGGTTGATGCCCTCATTCAAGTCGGTATTCCGGCAACATTTATCAATAGTTCGTTAAGTTTTGGCGAGGCAAATAGGCGAATGATAGAAGCGGCCGAAGGAAAATATAAGCTTCTGTACATAGCGCCTGAGCGTTTGGAATCACGTGAATTTCTTGAAGATCTTTACAGCATGGACATTCCATTAGTAGCCGTGGATGAGGCCCACTGTATTTCGCAATGGGGACATGATTTTCGGCCAAGCTATCGCCATATTCAACAACTAATTAATAGCCTGCCGCAAAGGCCAATTGTATTAGCCCTTACTGCTACAGCCACACCAAAAGTACGTGAGGATATTTGCGATTTATTAAACATTGATGAAGAGAATACGATTATTACCGGATTCGAGCGGGAAAATCTATCCTTTACGGTTATCAAGGGCCAGGATCGGGACAAGTTTATTAAAGACTATTTGAAAAAGAATGATAAAGAAGCAGGCATTATCTATGCAGCAACAAGAAAGAATGTCGACCAAATTTATGAGAAATTACTGAAAGCGAATATTAAAGCGGCCCGCTATCATGCGGGGATGGGCGATGTGGAGCGAAATCGTGAGCAGGAACGATTCTTAGAAGATAAAGCGACTGTGATGGTCGCCACCTCTGCTTTCGGAATGGGAATAGATAAATCTAATATCCGTTATGTGGTACATTATCAGCAGCCCAAAAATATGGAAAGTTATTATCAGGAAGCGGGCCGTGCGGGCAGGGATGGTTTGAAGAGTGAATGTATCATGCTTCATTCCTCACAGGATGTGCAAATTCAGCGTTTTTTAATTGATCAATCCAGTGATCGGAGCCGCATCACACAAGAATTAGCTAAACTCCAGCAAATGGTCGATTATTGCCATACCGAAAACTGTCTGCAGGAATTTATCTTAAAATATTTTGGTGAAACCGAAACAGAGCCTTGCGGCAGATGCGGCAACTGCTTGGATACGAGGACAAGCATCGATGTAACGAAGGAAGCCCAAATGGTGATGTCCTGCGTCATTCGGATGGGGCAGCGCTTTGGTAAAACGATCACAGCCCAAGTGTTAACAGGATCGAAAAATAAAAAAGTAACAGAAATGGGTTTTGACAGACTTCCAACCTATGGAATCATGAAGGATAGGAGTTCGAAGGATGTCAGCGACTTTATTGAATTCTTGATATCACAAGAATTGATCGCGATCGAGCAAGGGCAATTTCCAACCCTATTCGTTTCACCAAAAGGAAAAGATATTCTGTTAGGTAAAGAACAGGTCCATCGCCGTGAAACTGTACAGGTGAAACAAGTGGCCAAAGATGATCCATTGTTTGAAGTGTTAAGAGAAGTGCGGAAGCAGATTGCCGAATCAGAAAAAGTACCTCCATTTGTCATTTTTTCTGATGCTGCCTTAAAGGATATGTGTGCAAAGCTGCCGAAGTCTACGGAAGAATTTTTACAAGTTAGTGGAGTGGGAGAACTGAAACTTAAAAAATATGGCCTAGAATTTATTCAAGCCATCCGTACCTTCTGTGAAACTAATGTAGACTATCAAAGTGAGTTGGTACCTTTAGAGAAAGCTCCAAAGAAGCCCGCTAAAAAAGCTGGGGTAACCGATTCTCATTTGGAGACATTAAAATTACATCAGGGGAATATTTCGATTGCGGAAATTGCCGAGCAGCGGAATTTAGCAGTTAGCACGGTGGAAACCCACTTACTTCAATGTGCGCAACAAGGGTTAGAAGTTGATTTTTCAAAACATATTCCGGATGATTACATGCCGCTTCTAGAAAAAGCCTTGGCAGAAGCTGGACGGGAGCGCCTCAAACCAATAAAGGAATTGCTTCCCGAGGAAGTAAGCTATTTTATGATCAAAGCCTATGTTTATTTTATTAGCAAAAAGAAATAGATTGGCAAAAAGAAGGCATTCATCAATGAAATAATACAATTATCAATATTTTTAGAATATTCTTAATTGTTGTCGATATCCCTGTTATCTTGTTGATATTTCCCCGGGAATTTGTCGATATCACCTAATAAAAGAACAGGGCAGCATGTAAACTTAGCTGCCCTGTTCTTTATCATATTCATCTAAAAATGGCTTATTAGCATAATAGTACATCATCGCCATGAAAACAGCGCCGCCAATCATGTTGCCAATCGTTACAGGCACTAGATTGTGAATCACTCCACCCCATGAAATCGTCCCTGGATGGTTTAAAACTAAGGCAATGGCAAACGTACACATGTTAGCGATACTATGTTCATATCCGGAAATAAAGAAACAAAAAACAAACAACATCATCGCAAACATCTTCGGTCCATCGCCTTTTAGACCCATCGGAAGAAAAAAGGCCATACAGACGAGCCAATTACATAGAATCGCTCGGAAAAATAGCTCGGTTGTTGGAACCTGCATTTTGATCTCGACAACATGGAGTAAAAAGCCGTTAACCTCTGAACTTTCATAAAGCCCTGTTGTAAAAATAATAAAGGCAAAGACCGCCGCCCCGAGAATATTTCCAGCATAACTGCAAACCCATAACTTCAAAACCTCTGTCCAGGTCATTTTCTTACGCAGCGCTGCATAAGTGTAATAAAACGTATTTCCGGTAAATAAATCGCCACCGCCATAAGCGATTAAAATGATAGCAGATCCGAAGGTAAGTGCCGCCATCGGATAGGCAAACGGGTTATCTTTAACATAAAAGAAATTCCCCGTTTTAAACGCTACAATGACGCCAAAGCCGATAAACATACTAGCAAGCGCCGCCCGTAAAATATAACGGAGGATGCTTTTCCGGAAAATTTTCATCTTTTTTAGGGCGAGTTTCTCGGCTTCACCTAATGGCTGCATTTCCATGTTTGTCATAACCACCATTCACGAATAGATATTATCCGTTTATTTTTAATCGAAAAGGGCTTAGTTATGTATTATTGGGTAAATTTTTCATTAAACAAGCTTAGTATAATAACATTTTATAAAACATAAACTTTTGTAATAGTTAAAAATAGCAATAACATCCGTAATTCAGTTATAATAGAGGAGTTTTTTGAAGACTGATTTTAAGGAGTCATTATGTCGACATTGAAAAAAATTACCCCTTCGTATGATCCATGGGAAGCCTATTTAGATATCGAGCAATATGGAAAGCCTCAGTTAACCAATATCGAGTTCACCACAACAACACTTTGTAATATGCGCTGTGAGCATTGTGCGGTAGGCTATACACTCCAAACAAAGGATCCACAGGCGATTCCTCTTGATTTGCTATTAAAAAGATTAGAGGAAATTCCAACATTACGTTCGATAAGCATTACCGGAGGAGAACCGATGTTATCCTTATCCTCGGTAAAAAATTATGTTGTACCGATTTTAAAATATGCCCATGAGCGTGGTGTACGGACGCAGATTAATTCCAATTTAACCCTAGATCAAGATCGTTATGGATTAATCGTGCCTTACTTAGATGTTTTACATATTTCGCATAACTGGGGGACCGTCGATGATTTTGTCGAGGGTGGCTTTGCCAGAATGGAACGGAAGCCTGAATATGAACAACGGGAAAAATATTTTAATAGAATGATAGAAAATAGTCGTGGACTGGTAAGAGCAGGGGTGATGGTATCGGCGGAAACGATGCTAAACAAGCGGACACTACCGTATTTAGAAAAAATTCACCGCCAAATTGTTGATGAAATGCTATGCCAGCGCCATGAAATACATCCAATGTACCCAAGTGATTTTGCTAGCAATCTCGAAAGCTTATCACTTAATGAAATAAGAGAAGCAATCCATCACTTACTAGATGTCAGAGATGAAAATGTGTGGATGCTGTTTGGCACGCTCCCATTTTATGCATGCAGCGATAATCAAGAGGATTTAGCTCTTTTACAACGTTTATATAAAAGTAAAAATGTCACCGTCAGAAATGACCCTGATGGACGTTCGCGATTGAATGTAAATATTTTTAACGGAGATATTATTGTTACTGATTTCGGTGATACACCGCCACTTGGAAATATTCTGACAACAAATCTGTTACATGCATATGATACCTGGCAGTCGTCTGCCTTAGCAAAGGAATTAAGCTGTCATTGCCCGGCGGTTAAATGCCTTGGACCCAATATATTAGTTAAGAACAGTTATTATCAGGAAATGGACTTTACCAAGCGAGAAAACAGAATTAAGAAATAAAGCCAAAGCACTTTAAATGCATTAAATTTAAAGTGCTTTTTTACTTATTCCTTGCCCAATCTTAAAGTAATTAAATCGAGTGTTTTACAAGCTTTGGGTGACGATGCATTGAAACAAATAAAATAAATCCGCTAATAATTAATAATGAACTTGTACTGATAAAAACGGCAGAAAAACCGTAGTAACCAGATATGAATCCACCCAGCATCGGGCCGACAATATTCCCAAGGAAGCGCAAGCTGGTATTATAGCCTAATACTTCGCCTTGCATCGCAATCGGTGCCTCTTGACGGATATATGCAATCCGTACAGGAATAATTCCGCCAATCGTAACACCCAGTGCAAAGCGGATGATAACCAGTTGCCAAAGGCTAGAAACCGCTGCCCCAGGCAAGTAGACAATCCCCGCTAGAAAAAGAAGAATAACTAATATTTTGATATACCCATACTTATCAGCGATTTTCCCCCAATTTCTCGACATTAACAAATTCCCCAGTCCCGCAGCGGAAAAAGCAATCCCTGAATAAATGGCAACATTAGTTGTGCCATGCAGATCACTAACAAATAAGGATAAAATTGGTTGAATGCTAAAGTGAGCGATCTGAACTAGGGCTGAAATTAGTAGGACTGTTAATAACACAGGGTTACGAATAATATGTTTAAAAACTTCTTTGCTTGAGTAATGTGTTTTTGCACCCTTAGAAATAGGTATCAAGAATTCCTTTGTGGCAATCACTAACAGGACAGAGATGAAAATCGAAATGGACGTCCATTTAAAGGTAGTGGAATAGCCAAGAGAATCAGCTAAAACACCACCCAGTATCGGTCCTAACAATGAACCTGTAATACTACCTGTTTGGTACCAAGAACACGTCCCGCAATCTCCTTCGGTGTTTGCGTTGAGATAAAAGCCTGTGACATCGGAATAAAGCCCGAAAAGAAGCCCATGAAAAAGCGCAGTAACAGTAGTTGCCAGACAGAATGGACATAGCCCATTAGAAAAATAGATAAGCCCATCCCTAATCCGGAAATGATAAGGATTCTTTTTCTCCCATAACGGTCGCCAATTCTACCCCAAATTGGTGAGAGGAGGAAGGCAGAAACAAATGTGATCCCAAAGGTGATTCCCGACCAATGCTGAACATATTTTTCCGTGAAGTTACCAAACGTCTCAATGTACAATGAAATAAACGGCATAACCATTGTCATACTTCCTGCTACAAAGAAGTTCGCAAACCACATGATCATTAAATTACGCTTTGCACTTCTCTCCTGATACACTTTAAATAACACTTCTTTCTGAAATGTATTTCGATTAACTAAATATTATCATACCGAAATTTCTGATAATTTTTAAAGGGATATCCCTTATATATAAAATTGGAAATTACGTTTACTACTATTCAAAGGTTTTGGCGGATTGGGAATAATAACTGTATTACAAATATTCAAAACACTATTGACAACTTGTTAATGGGAGACTAAAATCTAATTTATTACTTTAAATGAATAATACGTTCTCTTATCAAGAGTGGCAGAGGGACTGGCCCGATGACGCCCAGCAACCGTTCCGTTTGGAATTGGTGCTAAATCCTGCAAAACAATTTATTGTTTTGAAAGATAAGAGAGGAGTAGTCCCTTAATTTGTGATGAAACCTCTCTTTTCTGGAGAGGTTTTTTATTTTTATATAAAAACAAACCTTTCCAATCGGAGTAATGGAGTATTGATAAGAATCTAAAAGGGGGAGCTTTAATCATGAAAAGAAATATCTTTAAAAGTACACTCGTATCAGCATTAGCAGCAACACTCTTACTCACAGGCTGTGCTTCTGAGGGAGAAACAAAACAAGCAAGCGCTCATAAAAAGGTTTCACTTGAAGGTGTATCTGAAAAGTTTACAAGTGGTGATCCGTTAAAAATCAAGGTTATCCGAAAAATTGGCGGTGACGATCATACTGCCCAGTTCTTAGCAGGTGCAAAAGAAGAGGGAGAAGCCTTAGGTTTTCAAGTGGACGTGTTTTCCGCAAATGGTGACACAGCTAAGTTCCATGATGCTATTAATCAGTCATTAGACCAGGATTATGATGGATTTATCATTTCTCATGGTGACGATGATGCGACTGTTAATGATGTAAAAAAGATAGTTGAAAAAGGAAAAAGTGTAGTTACATTTGACTCGAATCCAAATATTGCGAAGGTTGATGGAGTAACGCTTACTTCACAGGATGATGAAGCCTTAGCAACTTTGGCCCTTGATCAACTCGTAAAGAATACAAACGGAAAAGCAAATATTGCCTACCTATGGGTCGACGGTTTCCCTGCAATGGTTAGACGTAATAAGGTTTATCAAGATGTCCTTTCAAAAAATCCTGAAATTAAAGAAGTGGAACGCTTTGGTGTGGCAGCGGCAGATACAAGTGTACAAACACAAAACGCAGTTGCAGCCATGTTAAATAAATATCCAAAGGGCAAACTCGATGCCATATTTGCTACTTGGGATGCTTTTGCAATCGGTGCAGCACGAGCTTTGAAAGAAGCGGGACGTGAAGAAGTAAAGATTTATGGAATCGATGTTTCCAATGCGGATCTGCAAGAAATTCAAAGAAAAGGCAGTGCTTGGAAATACACAGCAGCTGTCGATCCGAAACTTATCGGTGCTGTTGATATGAGAATACTTGCGAAAAAGCTTGCGGGTGAAGAAACACCACAGACCTTTGATTTAGATGCTTCCCTTGTTTCACAAGAAAATCTTCTCAAAGCAAAAGAGCCTGTGAACATGGTTAATCTGGCAAAAATTATCCCAGGCTGGGGTCAATCGACTGCATTTGAGGAAGAGTGGATAAAAACGTTAAAGAAGCATTATAAAGAATAGTCGGTATACAACTAGACACTCTCTTTTTCAATAGATGAAGAGAGTGTTTGCTTACGGGGGATGATTTTGATGAGATCAACATTGGAGATGAAAAACATCTCAATAGAGTTTCCTGGTGTGAAGGCATTGAATCAGGTTGACTTTTCGATGGAAACGGGAGAAATACAAGCTTTGATTGGGGCAAATGGGGCAGGGAAATCAACGTTAATGAAGGTTCTCGCGGGTGCTTATGACCACTATACCGGTGAAATAAGGTTAGATGGAAAAAAGTTGAAGATTCGTTCTCCGAAAAATGCCCAGGACACAGGAATACAAATCGTTTATCAAGAAGTAGATACGGCTCTCATTCCATATTTAACTGTCGCAGAAAATATTATGCTCCATGATACAGTCCATAACATGGGGAAAAAGCAATGGATGAAATGGAAGGACCTTCATCAAAAGGCGGGGCAAATATTAGCGGGTATGAACATTAAGCTTCCGACGAAGAAGCTGGTAAGTGAGTTAACGTTAGCGGAAAAACAAATGATCTTAATCGCTAGGGCTGTTTCAAATCAGTGTAAGTTTCTTATTTTAGACGAGCCGACTGCACCATTGAGTCATACTGAAACGACGGAATTATTCCGGATCATCCGTGATTTAAAAAAGCAAAATGTAGGAGTTATCTTTATTTCCCATCGCTTGCCAGAAATTTTTGAAGTCTGCGATGAAGTGACCGTAATGAGAAACGGTGAATTTGTTGCAAAAGAGCGAGTTACTGATACGACCATCAACAAAGTGGTGGAGCATATGCTGGGACAAAAATTAGAAGAACAGTTCCCAGTGAAGAATACGTCCATTGGAAACACGGTCCTTGAGGTAAGAGGACTTTCAGATAGAGAGAAAATTAAAGATTTACATATTCATGTTAAATCAGGGGAAATCCTTGGAATTGCTGGACTTGTGGGTGCTGGAAAAACAGAATTGTGTAAGGCGTTATTTGGCTCTGAGAAATTAACTGGGGGAGACATCTTTCTTCATGGCAATAAATTAAAATTAAAGAGCCCCTATCATGCGGTTAAGAAGGGAATTGCTCTAGTTCCAGAGGAACGGAGAAAGGAAGGAATTCTGGTTCTTGAATCGGTAGAAACCAATTTAACAGCTGCAAACTTAGGGGAATTTTCAAAGGTGTTTAGCTTTTTAGATCGAAAAAAAGAAAAAGAAACGGCAAAGCAGTTGATCCGTCGCCTCGGAATTAAAACCCCTTCCGAAGAAACCAAGGTACAGAATCTTTCCGGGGGGAATCAGCAAAAGGTCGCAATCGGAAAGTGGCTCGTAGCTGAAGCAGATGTATATATTTTTGACGAACCAACCAAAGGCGTCGATGTTGGCGCAAAGAAGGATATCTTTGAGTTAATAGCTGAACTAGCAAACCGGGGTAAAGCAATTATTTATGCTTCTTCAGAGCTTTCGGAGATTATTGGGATTACTGATCGGGTCTATGTTTTATATGACGGTAGGTCCGTAAAGGAAATTGATACGAGAGAAACGAACGAAGAAGAACTATTATTTTATTCAACAGGGGGCAGGTAAAATGGAGGCAAATATTGCAGCAAAGAATCAGGAAGCCCCGGCAAAAAAAGTATTTGAGTTATTTCGCTTTTTATATAAATATGGGACGATTATTACGATTCTTGCACTTATTATTATTTTCTCAGTGGCTAATCCTACTTTTATTCAGGGCAGTAATATCATCAATATCTTACGTTCGATCTCCATTGTAACGATTATCGCTATCGGTATTACGATTTCATTGTCTGTTGATGGTTTTGATTTATCGGTGGGATCGGTAGCGTCCTTATCTAACGCCATTGTCATTTCGATGTTTGTATGGTTTTCACAAAACACATTGGTGGCGGTCATTTCTGCGATTGCTGCATCATTAGTAGTAGGTGCATTAAACTCATTCATGATTGTGAAATTAAGAATTCCAGATATGCTGATGACACTCGCTACGATGTTTATTATTCAAGGGACCGCACTGACATATACAAAAGGGGCGACAGTTTCACAAAACATGGTTATGAATGATGGCTCGATGGCATCGGGTCTGATCAGTCCTTTTTTTGCAAAAATCGGAGAAGTGCCGTGGATTATTATCATCATGGCAGTGACCGTGATCCTCGTGCATATCTTTTTGAACTATACAAAGCATGGCCGATATATGTATGTGATCGGTGGTAACAAAGAAGCGGCGAGACTATCAGGTATCCCAGTTAATAAATATAAGGTGGCAGCGTATTTGCTTTCGGCTCTGTTTGCCTCCATTGGAGGGATTGTGCTTGCATCAAGGGTTTTGACTTCAGAAATTAACTCTGGTGCTCCCTACTTAATGGATTCAGTTGCCGCCGCTTATATTGGCTTTTCAGTGCTCGGGGCAGGGAAGGCCAACGCGTTTGGAACATTTGTTGGAGCTGTCCTGATCGGGATTCTGCAAAACGGACTCGTGATGATGTCCGTCCCGTATTATGCGATGGATATTGTTAAAGGGACCGTCTTGGCCTTTGCGTTAGCAATTACGTATTATAAACAAAAATAATTGAACTATGATCAACCTATCCATTTTGCGGATAGGTTTATTTTTTTTGAAAAACCAGAGTAAAATCTACAAATATAAGTAAGTTTTGAGGAACAATATTTAGAGATAGGAGGGATCTTAATGGAACATTATGAAGCATTTCTGAGAAGTAAGAATTGGGTAGATACCGATTTAGATTCAAGGTATATAAATGTTAATCATCCCTATGCTATCTTAATTTCTGAGGATGAAGGGCAAATTACCTTAAGAGGTAACACTGGGTTTGATAATGGGCAAAATGGCGAGGAGATTTTTACGTTTAACTCATTGAAAGAGCTCCAAGAGTGGTTTGAAAACAATATTGGGGAGTAACGAGAACAAGCAGCCAGGGAAGGCCCCTGGCTATTTTGCTTTTTGTCGAGAAATGTCGTTTCATTTTTCTGAAAATTCAATTGACTAGAGTTTGAAAGTATAGTAATTTATATATAACAACATATAACGTTATATAAAGTTGTATATTGTTTAAAGAGTTTACTAGTGTTCATTGACTAAAATATTTTATCAGGGAGGCAACAAAATGACGACTGAATTAGTAATTGACGTAAAAAATCAAGTGCAACAAGCATTAGCAGAGGTAGAAAAAAGAAATATTTCCAGTGTTTTCTTTGTAGCATGTGGAGGCTCATCTGCCATTATGTATCCAAGCAAGTATGTAATTGACCGTGAAGCAAAGGTTCTTGATGCCCACCTGTTTAGTGCAAATGAATTTATCCATCGCAATCATGCAAAACTTGGAAGCAATTCCCTGGTTATTCTGTGCTCACACTCAGGAACCACACCTGAAACAGTAGAAGCAGCAAAATTTGCTAGAGCAAAAGGGGCTTTGGCTGTTTCTTTAACTAATGTGGAAGCGTCACCGTTGGCGCTAGCTTCAGATGTCGTGCTGAAGTATCAATGGGGTGAAGGAGCAAACGCTTTCACAACGAACTATTCGGTTTTATATCAACTAGTATTTGGTGTACTAAAAGTTGTTGAAAATAACGAAAAAGCTAGTATAGTAGAAGAAAGTCTTGAGAATTTACAGAATGTTTACGAAAAAGCAGCTGCACTCTATCAATCGAAAGCAGAAGCATTTGGACAAGATTATAAAGACGAGAAGATCGTTTATACAATGGCAAGCGGAGTAAACTATGGTGTTGCCTACTCCTATGCAATTTGTATCCTTATGGAAATGCAGTGGGTTCATTCCCATGCCATTCACGCGGGAGAATACTTCCACGGACCATTTGAAATTATTGATGAAGAAACACCATTCATTATCTTGCTTGGTTTAGATGAAACAAGACCATTAGAAGAAAGAGCACTAGAATTCTCTAAGCGTTATGGCAAGAAACTGGTTGTCCTTGATGCAAAGGACTTTGATTTCACTGGGGTAGCAGAGGAAGTACAGGGATACATCGCTCCATTAGTGTTAAATTATGTTTTAAGAAAATACGCGGATCAGTTAGCAGAAGCACGAAATCATCCGCTATCAAAAAGAAGATATATGTGGACAGTTGAATACTAAACCTAGCTAATATACAATGCATTAATCATAGAAACGGATTCCTTTCTGGAGGGGAAAGCTTAATGAAGAAGTTGTTGATTTTAAGTATTATTTCTATCCTTTTTCTATCCTTTTTTGCTGGCTGTTCTAAGAGTTCTAGTTCAACGAATGGAAAAGATGTAGTTGAACTAAAATTCTTCCACCGCTGGCCGAATCAACCTAAAAAGCAATATTTTGAAAAGGCAGTCAAAGAGTTTGAGAAGGCCCATCCCAATATTAAAATTAAAACGGAAGCCGTTTTAAACGACTCTTATAAAGAAAAGATTCGCGTTGTCTTAGGATCAAGCACCCCTCCAGATGTATTCTTTTCTTGGAGCGGAGAATTCGCTTATAACTTCGCACGTCAGGGACAATCACTTGATTTAACTAATTTTGTTAATGAAGATAAAGCGTGGTCGGATCAAATCATTGCCTCCCAGTTCAATGCCTTCACTTTAGACAGTAAAATTTACGGAATTCCTTGGTCGACTGACGGAAAGGCCTTCTTTTACAATAAGAAAATTTTCAAGGATTTAAATCTTGAGGTTCCAACCACTTGGTCCGAACTAATTGATATCTCTAAAAAGGTAAAGGCCGCAGGACTTACGCCAATTACATTCGGAAGCAAAGCACCGTGGACGATTTCCCATTATATTGGAACATTGAATCAATTGATGGTGCCACAGGATGTTCTTGATAAAGATTATGATCCCAAAAATCCTGAAGGTGATTACTCACATCCAGGTTATGTTAAAGCATTAGAGAAATTCATGGAACTGAAGCCGTACTTTAATAAGGGAGTTAATTCTGTAGACCATGAATATTCACGGGAGTTATTTAACAGTGGAAAAGCAGCGATCGGCTTCTTCCAGCTTGCAGAAATCGGGCTTATTGAACCATCTTTAAAAGAGGATTTAGGTGTGTTTAATGTACCAGGTGTGGAAGGTGGAGAAGGAAATGCCAACTCCATCACAGCAGCACCAGAAGGAATCATGATTTCTTCGAAAACAAAACATCCAAAAGAAGCAATGGAATTTGTCAAATTCTTAACTTCGAAGGAAAAAGGTACAGAGCAGTTAAAAGAGGTAAGTGAATACAGTGCGGTTAAAGGAACAACAACCGATGAAAATGCATCCAAGCTTCAACAGGATGCCATCAATTTAATTGTTAAGGCTGAACAAACATACTTATGGTTTGATACAGCTGTTGATATTAAAATAGTCGATGCTTATTTAAATGGAACACAGCTAATGTTGGACGGCAAGAAAAGTCCAGAAGATGTAATGAAGGATGTCAGAGCAGCAGCAAAAGAAGTTAAGGCGTCTGCAAAAAAATAGGAAGCCAGAAAAGGTGGTTGCAAGTTGACCACCTTTTTTCTAAAGATACGCCTGTTAAAAAAGGGGAGTTATTATGCAAAATACAAACAAGTGGTTACCATACTTATATATTGCACCTTGCTTAATCTTTATGGCCCTTTTTGTTTACTATCCAATTGTTGAAAACTTTTTTTATAGTTTCTATGATTTCTCTGCTTTTTCCGTAGAAAAAACATTTGTTGGCTTTGAAAATTTCCTAAATCTTTTTAAAGATGAAGTTTTTTATATAGCATTAAAAAATAATCTCTGGTATGCAGTCATCTCAATTATCTTTCAGGTATTTGGCGGACTTATTTTAGCGGCTATACTTGAAGATCCGCTTACAAGAATCATAAGTGGATTGTTCCGGACCGTATTTTTCCTGCCAGTTGTCATTTCGATGACTGTCATTGCTTTACTGTTTACGTTTGTTTATAACCCGGATATCGGAATTTTAAATGGACTATTAAATTGGTTAGGGCTTGAAAATTTAACTAGGGCTTGGCTGGGAGAATCTGAAACAGCTATTTTCGCTGTTATTGCTGTGTCACAGTGGCAAAGTATTGGTTACATTATGATGTTATTTATTGTCTCGATTCAAAATATCCCCCAAGAATTGTATGAGGCTGCAGAGATCGATGGGGCAGGGAAAATTCGTAAATTCTTTTCAATCACTGTTCCACAAGTAAAAGAGATGTTCTTCGTTACAACACTTATTACCTTAACCGGTGCATTTACCGTCTTTAATGAACCGTATATTTTGACAGGCGGCGGACCGGGTAATTCCAGTGAAGTATTAGGAACATTACTCTACCATTCAGCTTTCGGTAAAGACCAAATGGGTTATGCTTCGGCTGTGGCCACTGTGATTTTAATCATCACCTTAATTGTTTCCTTGGTTCAGTTGAAACTATTTAAAACAGGAAAGGATGTTTAGAGTGGAGACAAGCAAAGTAATGGACTACCATCATTCGATCCCAATCACAAAAAAAAATAGGAAGCAAAAGAATGTTGTTAAAAGTCTGCCAATTTTTACAATCCTAATCTTGTATTTTGTAGTGATTGCTTATCCGCTTTTTTGGATGGTAATTAACTCATTTAAGTCCACTCCAGAGATTTTCTCCAGCAGCTGGGCTTTACCAAAAGAATGGCTGTTTTCAAATTATACAGAGGCATGGAACACAGGGATTTCTGGATATTTTGTTAATAGTTTAATTGTTACAGCAACTACCTGCTTCCTAACAGTATTAATAAGTGCACTCGGAGCCTACAGTTTATCTAGGTTTGAATTTAAAGGGAAGAACATCCTATTAGTTTTCTGTATGGGAGGAATGATGCTCTCCCCTCAAGTTAGTTTAGTCCCACTATACAAGCTCATTCAATTATTAGGAATTCATGATACGTATTTTGCAATGATCTTTCCCTATGTTGCTTACCGAATTCCAATCACCATCCTACTGATCAGAGCTGCTTTTCTAGAGGTACCGAAAGAATTAGAGGAGTCTGCCTTTTTGGACGGATGTAATACATGGACCATTTTTACAAAAATCTTTGTTCCTTTAAATAAACCGATTTTACTAACAGGGGTAGTGTTAACTGCATATTTTACTTGGAACGAGTTTATGTTTGCGTTAATCTTTGTTGATTCTGATGCGCTAAAAACCATCCCTGCTGGATTGATGCAATTTCGGGATGCCCTTCAAACGAATTGGGGAGTTCTGATGGCTGGCTTAATGATTTCAGCCCTGCCGATCATTCTCTTATTTATGTTTATGCAGAAGTATTTTATTAGAGGTTTATCATCAGGCAGTGTTAAAGGATAAGGAGGAGTGGGGAAATATGAAAATTATTGGAATAGGCGATAATGTTGTTGATATTTACCAGGATCGTAATGAAATGTTTCCAGGTGGAAATGCTTTAAATGTTGCTGTTTTAGCTAAACAAAATGGAGCGGAGTCTGCGGCATTTATAGGTATTGTTGGAACGGATGTGGAAGGGGATCATATCTTAGATTCTTTAAACAAGAACTTAATAGAAACTAGTCATGTTAGAAGAGCGGTTGGGGAAAGTGGAAAAGCATATGTTGATCTAAATGTGGAAGGGGACCGAATCTTTATTAAATCAAATAAAGGCGGTGTTCAGGCTAAACTCAAGCTTAATCTATCCGTAGATGACTATGAATACATCAAAGCGTTTGATGTGGTACATACCAGTATATATAGTCATTTAGAGGAAGAATTGCCATTTCTTAAACAACATTTACCCGTTTCCTATGATTTCTCTAATCATTTTACAACAGAACAATTAGAAAAGGTTTGCCCTCATATCCAGTTTGCGTTTATTTCAGGAAGTGATTTTACAGAAGTTGAACTAGAAGAGCTCTTCCGTAAAATACATGGACTAGGAACGCCGTTTATCATTATCACTAGAGGTTCTAAGGGCGTAATTATGTCTCATCATAACAAACGATACAAACAGGGAATTGAAGAAGCGAATGTGATTGATACTTTAGGTGCAGGGGATTCTTTCATTGCTGGTTTTTTAACCAACCACTTTAATGGGTTTACCATTGAGGAATCTTTGAAAGCAGCGGCACAGATTGCTGCAAGAACTTGTGAAGTGAACGGTGCATTTGGGTTTGGTAGACAATTAACTTTCTAAAAACAAAAGGAATGAAATGGATACCCATTCATTCCTTTTTTTCTTAAGTTGTTATGGTAAGTGCAATTAATTGGGTTTGTGTTTTGAAATTTGAAATATGAATCGGAACGCCTGTTTCATCGTAAACGGTTTTATCAATATTAAAAAGTGTTTCACCAATTTCGCAGTCCAAATGTTCCGCATCAAATTTTGAAGCAGGAGTAACTGTAATTATTTTTTTGCTTTTTCCAGAATTGATATTGATGTGGTAAATGTTTTTCAAAACTTCATAGGTTGATGCATGTTCTGTGAATCGTGCAGTCAAATCGGGAAAGCGTTCTAACGAGTAATGGGCGATATCTAGGGTAAAAGGCTGTTGATCGATTGACATGATCCGGACCAACTTTAAGACAGGTGAATCAATGGCGATTTGAAGTGCTTCGGCAATTTCCGGAGTAGCTTTCATTTCTTCACAGGCAAGAATTCGCTTGGAAGGATTTTTGCCAATTTGTTTACTAAAATCTGAGAATCCATCAATAGAAACCAATTCTCGGGCAATTTTGGTTCGCGTTACAAAAGTTCCCTTCCCTTGCTTCCGTTCTAAAAAACCCTCATCTGCTAAATCCTGAATCGCTCTTCTTACAGTTATTCGGCTTACGCCATATAACTCACATAATTCCGTTTCATTCGGAAGTCTTTCCCCTGATTTATAAACTCCTTGATCAATGGCCTCCTTCAGTATTTGTTTTAATTGGTCATATAAAGGTGTTGAAATTGAATTGTTTAATTTCATCGATAAAATTCCTTTCGAAACAATAGGTCGTTATATAATATTATATAACAAGTATACATGTGTTGTATAGAAATTATTGATAAGATTTATCATATTTATAAAATATTGGATTTTTTCCTATTCCGTTTACAGGAAATCTTGCAAACTGCAAGTCAACTTTGATTAAACGTTTGTTTTAATTTAAACTAAGTAAAAATGGAGAATTGTGTGTGGTGAGATAAATGGAAAAACCAGTAGAACAAACATATGAGGTTATGGAGGTCTGCTTATTAGCGGGGAAAATCATGCTTCAAAGCGGCGGGGAGACCTATCGGGTAGAAGATACGATGATGCGCATTGCTGCAGCCTTTGGTATAGAAAGTACTCATAGCTACGTAACTCCAACCGGAATTATTTTTTCAGCAGAAGGAACAGAGCCCACGAAGACCAAGCTTATTAGAATATCGGAGCGGTCAACAGACTTGAAAAAAGTCTCTATGGTGAATAGCATTTCAAGGAAAATTACAGGTGGAGAAGTCAATCTAAAAGAAGCTATGGAAAATCTAAAGGAAATTGACTCCCTTAATTTAACGTTTCCCTTTAGGTTCCAAGTGGCCGCTGCGTCACTCGCCAGCGGTTGTTTTATGATTATGTTTGAGGGAGGCTGGAATGATTTTATTCCAGCGATGATTTCAGGCGGAATGGGTTATCTAAGCTTTGTATATTTTCATCGCTTTGTCCCAATCAAGTTTTTCTCGGAGTTTTTAGCATCGTTTGTAATTGGATTGCTTTCATTTTTATTTGTGAAAATTGGAGTCGGTCAGCAATTAGATAAAATTATTATTGGCTCGGTGATGACCTTAGTTCCTGGGCTCTTAGTGACCAATGCGATTAGAGATTTAATGGCGGGTCACTTAGTATCGGGGTTATCAAAGGGTGCGGAAGCTTTTCTAACCGCATTTGCGATTGGGGCAGGGATTGCGGTTGTATTATCTTTTATGTGAAGTGAGGTGTATTTATTGTGGCTGTTCTTGCTCAGGCATTAACAAGCTTAATTGCAACAGGTGCCTTTGGAATTCTATTTAATGCACCGAAAGAATCCTTAGTGAAGTGCGGACTGATAGGAATGGGTGGCTGGTTAATTTATTTCCAGCTAGAAGACTACTCAAATAACGCCATTTTAGCAACATTAGCTGCGACCATTTTTATTGCTGTCATCAGTCAACAATTAGCAAAGTTCTATAAAACGCCAGTGATTATTTTTAGTGTAGCTGGAATTATTCCGCTTGTGCCTGGAGGCCTGGCCTATGATGCGATGCGGAATTTTGTTGAGAACGATTATAATTCAGCGATAGCATTGGCGGCAAAAGTCCTCATGCTGGCAGGATCCATCGCCTTTGGATTAGTTTTTTCAGAAGTAATCAATCAAATAATTCGAAAAATTAACCATAATAAGTTACGAATTTAACCTATTCCCTTTAGTGCAAACTACTAAAGGGACTTTTTTTAAGGAAAACTTAAGCTTTAAAGATTATCATTAATTTGAAAATTCTTTCCATTATTGTTTTTTAGTAAGGTAATATAGTAGTATATTACTATTACCAATTGTCAGTCAACAAAGTCTATTACAAGGAATGGTACATTCATATATGAAAAAAATACTAATTGCAATTCTAGTTGTCTTACTATTATTTATTAGTGCTAAAACGATTTTAGCTGTAAAGTTTGATCGTCAAGAAGCGATACAAGTCACCGAAGCCGCTCCATTAAAAACCCGGATAGTGGCACTTCTCGCAAAAGAGGCACCGAGTATTCCAGATAGTATCATCCTAGATGTACCATTAATAAATCAAATGGACCAACCCATACTTTACAACGGCTGTGAGGTAACAAGCCTTGCGATGATTCTTAATTATCATGGTGTAAAAGTGACTAAAAATGAGTTAGCAGAAAAAATTAAAACAGTTCCGTTAAACTATAGTAACGGTAAAAAGGGTAATCCGAATGCCGGATTTGTCGGCGATATGGCACATGGACCAGGACTAGGAGTTTATAACGGTCCCGTATTCGAACTCGCCCAAAAATATGTCGGTGATAAAGCAGTTAATTTAACAAATCATTCGTTTGATGATGTATTAGAAAAAGTAGGTCAAGGACTTCCTGTTTGGGTCATTACCACGTCCAGCTTTGCTCCAGTTTCTGTTTTTCAAACGTGGAACACCCCGCAAGGACAAATCAAAATTACCTTTAGTGAACATAGTGTAGCGATTACAGGTTACGATGAAAATTATATTTATATTAACAATCCTTACGGTGAAAAGAATCAGAAATTAAATCGCGCCAGTTTTATTAAAGCTTGGGAGCAGATGGGTAAACAAGCGATTGTTATCGAAAAATAAAATGAAAAGGGCCTGATACCGATTCAGGCCTTTTGTTTTGGACTTTTTGGAAGTAAAGTTAGTAAATATGTTCTAAAATGGGCGAAGGCAGAGGAATGAAATATCCCTCTGCCTTCTTAGTTTTATTCATTTAATGAATACGTATCGTAACTTGTGATTGGTTGTACTTCTTGTTAGCAATCGCAAGGTAAAAACTTATATAATAATCATTGTTTATAAAAACAAGTTTGCCGCGGTTATTTTTCCACCTGAAGGTTTTATACCTAAACGACGTAAGCCCTACCTCTCTTACATCCTAACGGCTCCGAAGCCGATCCAGTGTGAATAAGTTTTAATTTTAAAACATAAGCAGAATGCCAGAAAAATTCTTACTTTGCGTTATCTTATCTTTTACAAGTTACAATTAAATGTGAAGCACAAATACTAATATTACAGGACTGGTGCCTATTTGTCAACAATAATAATAAAACTATTTTCTTTAGAGGAATAACCAAAGATATAGCAGAAATATAAATTCTATAAACTCTTATAAAGGGGAATGAGAGAATGGAGGTTTATCCATGATACTTTTTCGAAGGTTGTTTCTTACGGCAGCTAAGTATCGGTATCGTACGGTGCTGTTATTTACGACATTTTATATTTTTATAAACGCTGAGGTTATGAGAATACTAGAGCCTAAAACATTTGAAAATACTTTCCATGCTATTTGGTGGATTCTTACCACGATGACCACGGTTGGCTACGGGGACGTGTATCCGACGACACTGTTGGGGAGAGTTTGGGCGATGGTCATTGTCTATACTGCAGGTATCGGGCTTTTTGGTACGGTTATAGGGATGATCGTCGATGCCGTGTCACGCTACAAACGGATGAAGGAGGAAGGAAGAATGTCTTTTAAAGGAGAAAATCATTACGTTATTATCGGCTGGACTGCCAAAAGCAAAAACACGATAAAAGAGCTGTTTATTGGAGATGATAAAACAGAAATCGTACTAATTGATGAATTAGAGAAGACACCATATGAACATGAGCGGTTTTTATATATCCAGGGGAGCCCCACAGATGAAGAAACATTGAAAAGAGCAAAAATTGAAAGATCAAAAGCAGTTTTGCTTTTTGCCCCAGATGGGATCGACAACCCAGATTTAGCGGATGGTAAAACGCTTTTAACCGCTTCCTCCATCGAGCGCTATGATGAAGGTACGGAAAAAAATATTTATACGATTGCAGAAATTCTAAATGAAAAGCATGTCGGCAATTTTAAACATGTCAAAATTGATGAATTTATCCTTTCTCATGAATCGGTGTCCAACCTGATGGCAAAATCGGCGCAGGCAAAAGGGGCAAGTCATCTTTTTACTCAGTTATTAAGCCGAGAGGATGGAGACGGGGGCAGTGATTTATGGGAAGTTGAAGTTAAGTCCGACTGGAAAACATACGGAGATGCGTACGAGCACCTAAAGCAAAAAGGGGCCCAGCTCATTGCGGACCGGAGTGATCTAAATATATTGAAAAAGTGGAATGAACCTCTATCGAAAGAGGCTCGATTGTTCGTGATATGCGATAAGAATACATATAAATCACTATAAAAAACGCATCTCGAGATGCGTTTTTTTCAATCTAGCTCCAGCGCCTAGGGGCTTGGAGTCATAAGCCAATCCGTCCTGAAGGTTAAAAAGCAACCTTCACGCCGGCTCGTCTTATGCCTGTCGCCCCTGTGCAAAGCGCTTGCGCTTTTTTTAATATGTTAAACACCCAGCAATGACGATGCCGATGGAAACCGAAAGCAGCATTAGAAAAAGGCCGACTGCCTGGTTATCCTCCTCGATGCTTTGACTGACGTTAAAACGAGGTGTAAGCCATTCGGCCAGGTAAAAAACCACAATTTGAGCCACAATTCCGATTGCACCCCATATGGCCATATCCGTAAGAGAAATAGAATTGGCAGCAGTAGAATACAAAACAATGGCAAGGCCTAGAAGCCTTCCCCCAAGGACATAGCTTGCTGCCTTATTTCCTTTTGCCATTAAAGAGAACTCTTTGACCTTTGTTGTTACTTCCATAAGAAACAGTCCTACGAATAAAAGACCAAGTGAAACTGCTAAATATAATAAGAAATTCGTCATATTCATTCCCCCTTGTTTTTTAAACCTACTGGTAAGAAATAAGATTCGTTGCCAGTGATTTTTCCACCTGCCCGAATGCCGATACCTCCGGCCTTTCCGGCAATGAGAAAAGATCCGAATACTAATGAAAGTACCTCGATTCCCTTTTCTGTTTCCAATGAAACAGTAGGGAGAGGGACGTACTGTTGAAATACCGAAACTTCCTCTTTATAGGTTTGAAAGGAATTTTGAGCGGTAATATTGGAGTGTTGATCCCAAATTGTCACCGTATCTCCTTCTCTGCCGAAGGATGGTTTTTGAACATAGTCAAGCTGTCCCTTAAATGCATCTGCTTCAAGATAGGTAGGCAGCATATATTTCATAATCCATCCTTGCTCTTCTTTTGTATAAAATGCTCCCTGTTCTGCTAATCCCCAAATTAAACATTGAATGGATTTCGGCTGCAACAAAAAGGCTGAGACAGGATTTAAAATAGAGAGTTGGCCTTCTTTGACTAGTTGCAATAATTCGATTCCAACCGGGTCACCTGTTATAGGATCCCGATCGTCAACCAAATGTTCAAGAGGATAGGTTTGGCGGTACAACACATCAATAGGTATACCCTCATCGTCGACAAGAGTACCGTCTATAATCCGGAGAGTGGACAATGGAACGATCCGATTTTTAACCTGACATAACTTGCTTAAATATTTAATGGTATTCCAGTCTTCAATATGATCAGAGTGGGCTGTGAACACAATATTAGCCTTCCTTTTTCCTTTTGATGCTTCGATTACTGCGCGTGTAATACCGGAAGAAAGCAGGCGTTCCCCTCCTTCATTTGGATCCAAATAACCAAACTCTGAACAAACCATTCGGTTCATATGAAAACATTCCACAATAAAAGTCGGTGTATCACTATTGAATTCAATTAATTTGAATCCATCCTCGGTAAACACAAAATCGAACCGAGCGATAATGGTTTCAGGGGAGAAGTTTTTCAACCTTAAAAATGGAAGACTTACAGGTGGATACCCAAGTTCAAGGAGTTGTTCATCAGTAAGACTCCGTAACAGGCGGGCGGTTTTGAAAAAAATGTGACCCATGCGTTCTGTTGCTTCTTTTAAAAGGCAGGATGTATGTTCCGTTATCGAATAAACTTGGTAAAGACTATATTCGCTCTCGTATAAATCTGACCAAAAGGTTGGGAATTGCGAATAAAACACCTTTCGATTCGTAGAATAATTCGACATTTCTAACCTCCAAATCCACCCTTTGAACCACTGCCGAATCCTCCTTTAAAGCTTGAAGAGGATTTGTATGACTTGTAAGAGGAGGATTTCAAAAGTGATGATTTATTTCGATAATAGCTTCCCCCGTAAAAAAAATGACCATAATGAGACGAGTGGGTATCATCACATTGCCATACCCCTTGGTCATCATCCCAGTCCCAGTCTCGGCACCTGCTGTCATCGGGCTTTGGGGGGCGGTCGTCTGAACAGGCAGAAAGTGTTCCGGCTATGAGGGAAGTGATAACACCAGTCACTAACCATTGGGTTTTCTTCACTGTTTCACGCTCCTTATTGAATGTATATATTAATTATAAAAGTAAACCTAAGGAAAACAATGGTAAAATAAAAGAAAAAATGAAAGAGGGATGAAATTTGAGGTTGGAATATCGATTGGATGATGAATATCAAAAGTTTCCTGCCCTTTGGAGCTATTTAGATTTAACTGTTAGTGAGGCAGTAGCAAGAATGACATGTGAATACTTCGTCAAAGAATCTGAAACGTATGTGGTAACGGCCACAGCCATAGATCCAGACGGGACGGCTGTCCTTTACGTGAAAAAAGAAAAGCCATCCTATGACGACATAATTGAAGAACAGTATTCCCATATTGGTTTTGAAGTTAGAGAGCTTCAGAGAAACAGGTCCGACCTGATCGAGAAAAAAGATGTTTGGAATCATGAAGAAGTTTTGGTTGTCCTTCACTCCGATATTATTTACATTCAGAGAGACGGAAGGTTTCTAGAATTCGCCCTTGATTCAAGGGAAATTGACGAAGACCGAAAATGTTATGTTTATTATGGGAGTTTCACTGGGAAAACTCGATAGATGTGAATAGCACACAATAACGTGTGCTATTTTACTAGTACGGTACGGAAGGAAAGTACACTAAAAAAGAAAAAACCTGTGATTTTATAAAGGAAAAAGACGATTTTTGTCGTATTTTTAGGGATATAGATGTATTGTCCTGGAGGAATAACGATGCTTGTAGAAAAACTTCTTTTGAATGTATTAATTTCATTAGCACCTGTCCTACTTTTTAGCATACTTATTGAAAATAAGCGCAAAATTAATTATCCAATCTTATGTGGTTTGCTTCAAAGCATTGCTGCACTTACTTGTATGATTTTTTCGTATTCGAACTATGGATTTAATTGGGACCTCCGCTATGTTCCTCTTATACTAGCCTTTCTTTACGCAGGTCCAGTTGCGGGAGGGATGGTTGTAACGACCCTGCTTGGCGCACGCATCTTAATGGGGGGCGAAACAGTTGTTTTTGGCCTAGTAAATACTCTTTTAACGGCTCTTGTCCCGTTCCTCTTAAACAAAAGGTTTTTTAGTTATACCCCAAATAAAAGGTTAGTTCTCACAACTTTAATATGTGGATGGTCCCTGCTCCTTTGTTATATTTCGCTTACCACGTTTCGCTATTTTGAGGGGAATTTCTTAAAACTAGATTTTAATATTCCTGACCTCCTCCTTGTTGCCCTCATTCAAACAGGGGCAATTGCCCTGGAGGCAAAGCTTGTTGAGGGGATTATCGAACGAAGTCGAATGAAGAAAGAGATTCAGCGGGCTGAAAAGCTAAATACGCTAGGGGAAATTGCGGCATCCATTGCTCATGAGGTTCGAAATCCATTAACTGTGGTGAAGGGATTCCTTCAATTGATGCAGCAGGATGAAAAGGGGGAAAATTATCAATATCTTTCACTTGTTTTGAGCGAATTAGGTAGGGCAGAGTCGATTATTAGTGATTATTTAAATTTTGCAAAGCCGAAATTTGAAAAAATAGAAGAGTTTCCTTTAAAAGAAGTCCTAGCAGAAGTTGTCATGCTTTTGGAGCCACTGGCTGCCAAACAAGGAGTGCGGCTTGAAAGCGAACTTGACTCAACCGGGTTCACACTCGTCACTGATCGAAACCAATTAAAACAGGCGCTGGTTAACCTAATTAAAAATGCAATTGAAGCAACCCCTGATGGTGGGAAAGTAACAATACATAACAATTCCGATAATAATAAAGCGTCTATATTAATTATGGATACTGGTAAAGGAATGACACCAGATCAATTAGCACGGATTGGAACCTTGTTTTATACAACAAAAGATATGGGAACAGGGCTAGGTACATCCGTTTCCTTAAGAATTATTGAAACAATGAACGGAAAAGTCTTTTACAAGAGCAAGCCGGGAGTTGGGACGGAGGTAAGGATGGTCCTTCCTGGCAGTCAAAAAACAGCATTGGTAAATTTTTAATAATCAAGGCTAACCGAATGCTAGGATGGTTGGCTTATTTTTTTGATATAGTAGTAGGGAAAAGTAAAGACGAAAGGTGAGATACCATGCTCGAATTATTGCCTCTCATGCTTGAACGTGTCGGTATTCTTATCATTGTAGCGTTTCTTCTCTCGAGGATGAAATCTTTCCGTCAAATCATTCATAACGAACATGGCATTAGAGCTAAGGTAGCTATGATTGCTATTTTCGGAACTTTCGGTGTTATCAGTAATTATACTGGTGTAGAGATTGGACATGGAACAATTACCTCCCAGGACTGGTTGACAAAAATGGACAGTGAAAGTGCGATCGCTAATACTAGAATTATGGGTGTAACGATAGGTGGTTTACTTGGCGGACCCGTTGTTGGAATTGGGGTCGGTTTAATTGCTGGTATACACCGATTGACCCTAGGTGGTTTTACAGCTGCTGCTTGTGCCCTGTCAACGATTATGGCTGGAGTTGTCACAGGAATCTTAAGTAAGCGATTTAAGATTCAAGAGTGGAATTCGCCTTGGAAGGCTGTTTTCATGGGGATATTAATGGAATGTGCCCAGATGGGGATTATTCTTTTACAAGCCAGACCATTTAATGAGGCTCTGCATCTTGTAGAGGTAATTGCTTTCCCGATGATTACGATTAATGGGTTTGGAACACTTCTTTTTGTTTTGATAATCCAGGAAATTCTGCAAGAACAAGAGCGGATGAGAGCACTTCAAACACATAAAGCCTTATACATCGCCAACCAGACTCTCCCTTTTTTTCGCCAAGGTTTAAATGTGGATTCTTGTACAAAGGCAGCGGAGATTATTCTCCATTGGACCAATGCTGATGCCATTTCTATTACAGATCAGTCCCATGTTCTTGCCCATGTCGGTACAGGCTCAGACCATCATATTCCATCAGGAAACATGGCGACGGAATTAACGAAGAAGGTGCTGGAACAAGGGAAAATCACAATTGCGAAATCGGTTCATGAAATTCAATGTTTTAACCTAAACTGCCCTTTGAAAGCAGCCATTGTATTACCTTTACAGGTCCATGCAAAAACAGTGGGGACACTGAAGCTGTATTTCACTGATTCTAGTAAACTAGACCGGGTTGAACAAGAGTTGGCAGAGGGTTTAAGTAACCTATTTTCGGTCCAATTAGAAATGGCGGAGCTGGAAATGCAAAGAAGATTATTAAAAGATGCGGAGATTAAGGCTTTGCAAGCCCAAGTCCATCCACATTTCTTATTCAATGCTATTAATACGATTTCAAGTCTTATTCGAACAGATGCCGATAAAGCTAGGAGTCTATTAATCAAACTAAGTACCTTCTTCCGAAGTAATCTACAGGGAGCAAGGCAAATGTTAATACCGCTCGAAAAAGAACTCGAACATATTGAGGCTTACCTAACCATTGAGCAAGCACGCTTTCCAAACCGTTATCATGTTGAATTGGATATTTCACCACCGCTAGAAAGGGTACTAGTTCCGCCTTTTACATTGCAGCCGCTTGTTGAAAATGCAATTCGTTATGCTTTTCCGAAGGCGAAACATGGAACCGTAAAAGTCCGTGCCTTCCAGGAAGGGGAGAAAATGGTCCTTTTAACTGAAGATGATGGAAAGGGTATCTCAGCAGAGCTGCTTGGAACACTGGGAAACCAAACAGTGGATTCATCTGGAGGGACAGGAACAGCGCTCTGGAATATCAAAAAAAGGATTGAAGAAATTTATGGTCAAAATGCTTCTTTTCAAATTGAAAGTAGCCTTAATGAAGGAACGAAAGTATCGATTACACTACCGTTAACACAACAAAAGTGGGGTGAGGATGTTGTTAAAGGCTTTTATTGTGGATGATGAGCCGTTAGCTAGAGATGAGCTGACCTATCTTCTTAAACGAAGCAAACAGATTGAAATAGTAGGGGAATCTGATAGTGTAGAAGGCTCATTTGAAAAAATAAGCAATCTAGAACTTGATGTTATTTTTTTAGATATCCAGCTCGCTGATGAAAGTGGAATTGAAATTGCAGCTCATGTTAATAAACTTGATCACCCTCCATTAATTGTATTTGCGACAGCGTTTGATGAATATGCCCTTAAGGCTTTTGAATTAAATGCTGTTGATTACATCTTAAAACCTTTTGATGAAAAAAGAGTCTTTCAAACAATTGAGAAGCTTTATAAACTTATCGAATATAAAAAACAAGCTATTCCTTTTTCAATTCAGAAAAATAATTTTGTTAACGAAAGGTCTGAAAAGCTTGCGATAACAATTGATGAAAAAATTGTTATCGTAAACATAAGTGACATACTCTATATCGGTACAAATGAAGGGAAAACAGTTATTGCGACAGGGAACTCAAAGTACTCTGTCAGTGATACGCTAATCACTTTCGAAAGGAAGCTGCAGCATTCGTCGATCATTCGTGTCCACCGCGCTTATTTAGTTAATGTCGATGCCATTATTGAGATAGAGCCTTGGTTTAATTCTACCTACAACTTAATTATGAAGGATGGAGAAAAGGTTCCAGTAAGCAGAACCTATACAAAAGAGCTAAAACAGTTTCTTGGTTTTTAAGAAGCTGTTTTTTGCATTTCATTCTATTATTCTTGTTTTTCATCGTCAAATCCTTGCATTTTAGCTTGAAAACCCAATGTTGGCGTTTTCTTTCGTTAAAATAGAGACAAGTGAAGTATGAATATAGGAGGCTAGAATAATATGAATGCGGTTTCAGTTGTAATTTGTTCGATCTGTATTTTAATGATTGCTTATCGTTTATACGGAACATTCATGGCAGCAAAGGTTTTAAAATTAGATGATTCAAAGCAGACACCGGCACATGAATTAAACGATGGTAAGGACTATGTTCCAACCAATAAATGGGTAACATTTGGTCACCACTTTGCAGCAATCGCTGCGGCAGGCCCGCTTGTAGGTCCAATCCTTGCAGCGCAATTTGGTTACTTGCCTGGTCTACTCTGGCTGTTAATTGGGGCTGTTATTGGTGGGGCAGTTCATGATGCGGTGGTACTATTTGCATCGATGAGAAAAAAGGGAAAGTCCTTATCAGAAGTAGCGAAGGATGAACTTGGACCTGTTGCAGGTTTTTGTACGGGTCTTGCCATGTTGTTCATTATTACCATCACAATGGCAGGTCTTTCAATGGTTGTTCTTCATGCACTTGAACACAATCCATGGGGAACCTTCTCAGTGGGAATCACGATTCCAATTGCGATGTTTATTGGGATCGCTTATAAAAAAACCGGCAACTTGAAATTAACATCGACTATAGGTTTTATTCTCGTTATGGTCGGAGTGTTTGTTGGTCCGTCCATTCAAAATACGGTATTAGGTGATTGGCTGACATTAGATACAAAAACATTAGCTATTATACTACCAATTTACGCTTTCTTTGCAGCAGCGTTGCCAGTATGGCTTTTACTTGCACCACGTGATTACTTGAGCAGTTTTATGAAAATTGGCGTATTTATTGCACTTATCATTGGAGTATTCATTATCAATCCCGCAATTGAGATGCCTGCTTTCACAAAATTCACATCAGGCGGTGGACCGGTATTAGGTGGTCCTGTATGGCCATTTATCTCAATTACGATTGCCTGTGGAGCGATCTCCGGTTTCCATGCTTTCGTAGGTTCAGGTACGACTCCTAAAATGCTTGATCGTTGGTCTGATATAAAAGTGGTAGGTTTTGGCGCCATGCTTGTAGAATGTGTGGTTGGCATCATGGCATTGATTGCGGCAACAGCCCTTCAGCCTGCAGACTATTTTGCGATTAACTCAACACCTGAAGTCTTTAAAACACTTGGCATGCAAGTGCAGGAGCTACCGAAACTTGCCAATGAAATTGGCATTAATCTTGAAGGTAGAACCGGTGGTGCGGTGACATTAGCAGTAGGTATGACCTATATCTTCACAGCCATTCCATGGTTTGCAAAATTATCATCTTACTTCTTCCAGTTTGTTATTATGTTCGAAGCTGTATTTATCTTAACAGCCATTGACTCTGGAACACGAGTTGCTCGCTATTTAATCCAAGACTTTTTCGGTGAATTCTATAAGCCATTGAAGAAAACAGATTGGCTTCCGGGTTCTATTTTTGCCAGCGCATTAGCATGTTTTATGTGGGGTTACCTACTCTTCTCGGGTGATATTGGCTCCGTCTGGGCGCTGTTTGGTGTTTCTAATCAACTAATGGCATCCATCGGTCTAATTATCGGTGCAACAGTAATACTGAGCATTGCTGATAAACGTCGATATATGCTTACATGCTTGGTACCGCTGGCTTATCTCTTTGTAACTGTAAACTATGCGGGCTACTGGATGGTGAAAAATGTTTATCTAAATTCTGCAGCAGCAGGCTATAGTGTCTTAAATGGGGTTTTATCTATTATTATGTTAGCACTTGGTATGATTATTATGGTGACTGCTATTAGAAAATGGATCACTATGTGGAATTCACCGCGGATTAAGCTTGAAAGAAATGTAGCTTAAAAAAACGAAACAGATTACCTCGGATGTCAATTTCTTCGAGGAATCTGTTTTTTTGTTATTTAGGAAATGAATATTCATTAAAATGGAAATCATATTAATTATATCAGGATAGTAGAAACCTTTGAAAAAAGGTTTCTACTAATTAATAAAAGATTAAGGCAGGGCATTTCCATCACATGAATTTCCATGGAATAATATTCAAATAGTTTTATTTTTCAAAAAATATTGCTTTTTCGCTAAAATAATTATATTATTTCGATATACATTTTTAGCGAACTGTTTTTTCAGAACATTCCGCCATCATTTCGTGGAGGTAAACCAATGAATTTATTTAGAAAAAAATCAATAAAGGATCTTATACAAGAAGCTGGGCAAAAAGATGTAATTTTAAAGAAAGATATAGGTGCCTTTGATTTATCCATGCTTGGAATTGGAGCTATTATAGGTACTGGAATATTTGTATTAACTGGTGTGGCAGCAGCAGAACATGCAGGACCTGCACTTATTTTATCTTTTGTTTTGTCTGGATTAGCGTGCGTATTTGCTGCTCTATGTTATGCGGAATTTGCATCCACTGTACCGGTTTCAGGGAGTGCGTATACGTATAGCTACGCTACCTTTGGTGAAATAATTGCTTGGATATTGGGCTGGGATTTAATCCTTGAATACGGGTTCGCATCATCTGCTGTTGCTAGTGGTTGGTCAGGGTATTTACAAGGGCTTCTAGCTGGCTTTGGTATTCATTTTCCTAAAGCAATCACAAGTGCATATGATCCAGCAAACGGCACATTTATCGATGTTCCGGCAATTCTTATTATAGTAATCATCACGTTGCTATTAACACAAGGTGTTAAAAAATCTGCTCGCTTTAACACAATTATGGTAATTATAAAGTTAGTCGTTGTTTTGTTATTTATCGGAGTGGGCGCTTGGTATGTAAAGCCTTCAAACTGGACGCCATTTATGCCGTTTGGATTTTCAGGTATTACTGCTGGAGCTGCAACGGTGTTCTTTGCTTATATTGGCTTTGATGCCGTCTCAACTGCAGCTGAAGAAGTGAAAAATCCACAAAAGAATATGCCAATTGGTATTATCGCATCTTTACTAGTATGTACGGTGTTATATATTATTGTCTCTGCCATTCTTACTGGAATCGTTCCTTACCAAGAGTTAGGCGTGAAAAACCCGGTTGCATTTGCACTTAATTATATCCATCAGGATTGGGTGGCTGGTTTTATTTCGCTTGGTGCGATTGCAGGTATTACAACAGTATTATTGGTTTTACTTTATGGACAATCTCGTTTATTTTATGCGATTAGCCGTGATGGCCTATTGCCAAAAGTATTTTCAAAAGTAGATAAGAACAAGCAGACACCAATGGTGAATTCATGGATTATTTGTTTGCTAGTATCGATTTTTGCAGGTTTAGTTCCATTAAACAAACTTGCAGAACTAACAAATATCGGAACACTCTTTGCCTTTATGACGGTTGCAGTGGGGATTTTATATCTTCGAAAAAATAAACAAGCACCTAAAACAGGCTTCCGGGTTCCATTTGTACCTTATATTCCAATTCTTGCTTTTGTGTTCTGTGGGTATTTAATTATTCAGTTACCAAAAACGACTTGGATTAGCTTCGGAGTTTGGCTTGTGATCGGACTATTCGTTTATTTCGGGTATGGACGTAAACATTCAACCTTGAATAAAACAGTGGATCAGTTGAAAAAAGTTAGCTAATTGGATCAAACAAGAAAGGGGCTTACTCTAGGTAAGTCCTTTTTTGTTTGTTTGATTTTATCGAAAAATGTCGAAACTCATCGCTTTTACAAAAATAAAGTAATTTAAACATAAGAAAGATGATAAAATAGGAGCAGGTTTTTTATCTAATTTAATACAAGATGATCAGATTGAGGAGAAACAAACATGAAAGAAGGCATCAACAATCCTAAGCTTATATTTGAAGAAAGAAAGGCAATCATTCTATTTTTATGGTTGTTTAATTTATTATATTATTCATTTGAAATTTTCTATTTTTATATTAGGCCTAAATTAAATAAGAAAGTAAATCCTTTTGATACAAATGAGGTTGGTCTGGGAGTATGGTTATATATTCTAATCTTTTGTTTGCTGCCGATTGCTATTTATTTTTTTAAAAAGGGGAATCCTTACGTAGTAAAATATATCTACATCATAGGTTACATTGGTATTGATATTATTGATAACTTGATGAAATATCTGGGAACAACAGATTCATTTGGTTCAGGTAATATTGTTGAGGTTTTATTTATCCTGTTTTGTCCCATTTTTGTGAATAACAAATATTTCTGGGTTGTTTCACTAGGGATGATAGGGAAGGAATTATTATTAGGATTAATTTTACAAGATTTAAACGTATTAATTCCAACAGTTATCTATGTCATCTTATCAGTGATAGCCTATATTTTAGTGATACGCTTTAATTCCTATATTCAAACCTTGACAACCGTTTACGAAGAACTACGACAAAAAGAAAAGCTGGCTGTTATTGGTCAAATGGCTGCGGCAATCGGCCATGAAATACGGAATCCCCTATCATCATTAAAGGGCTTTACACAACTGCAGCAGGAACGGTACCCAAACACAAACGATTATTATCCCATTATGATACAGGAAATCGACCGGATTAATTCCATTGTTAATGATCTGATGTACATTGGAAAACCAAGAGTAATCAAATTTGAAAAGGCAAGTATTGAAGAAATAATTGCTTATACATTATCCATTACGCAACAACAGGCCGAAAGACAAGGAGTAATTGTTGAAACAATAATGGCTGGCCCCTTACCACCTCTTGATTGTGATGATAAACAATTAAAACAAGTATTTATTAATTTGATAAAAAATGCGATCGAAGCAATGCCTGAGGGCGGTAGGATAGAAATACGTGTTAAAGTATTAGAAAAACACACACTGTCCGTTTCAATTCAAGATGAGGGGTGTGGAATTGCTGATGAGAATATCCTAAATCTTGGAGAACCATTTTTTACTACAAAAACGGATGGAACAGGCTTAGGCTTAATGGTTACAGATCAAATAATTAAGGACCACAGGGGTGCGATGAAAATTAAAAGTATTATTGATAAAGGAACACGAGTAATTGTAACTTTACCGATACTACAAATAGATAAATAGTTCTACAATTATACAAAATGTATCAAAATAAAGTGTTTCAAGGGTATTATCAATGATATATAATGTAGAGGAATACTGAACATTAATAGATTTTGTAATTTCTTGTATAGATTGAAAAAAGTAAAAATATTTTATATTAGCATTTCTATGAGGCTTTTATGGAAAGTACAATGGGATAGATACATGGAGGAGTTTATGTTACCTAATGAAGAAAAAAGAACTGTTAAATGGTTTCTTTTATTTTTTTATATAATTCTTGTAGGTTATGATTTTTTTTATTACTATCTTTTCCCAGCCTTCATAGAACATGAAGAAGTGGGCCCGCCTAGTAAATTTTTTTATTTAACTTATGTCCTTTTAATAATATTAATTCCAATAGCATATTATTTAAATAAGCGGAATAAGCAAGCTTCAATAAAATACGTATTTTTTACAAGCTATCTATTGGTTACTTTTATTGTGGATATCTTATCCTTCTATGGAAGGGGAGCGTCTTACAAAAGTGGGAATTTAATAGAAGTGTTTTTACTTTTATCACTACCTCTTTTCCTTAATAGAAAATATTTTTGGCTAGTAAGTTTAGGTGTTACGGCAAGATATTTATTCGTTGGTATTATATTAAAGACATCTTATGTAATAATCCCAATTATTTTAATAGCTGTACTGTCTATCATGGCATTTTTTTTATTAGTTCGTTTTCAGGGATACGTAAAAGCGATAAGTACTTCATACGACAAACAATTAGAAGGAATTGTAAAAGGTGTTATTGCTACTCTGGAGTTAAAGGATCCGTATACTAAGGGACATAGTGAAAGAGTAGCCAGTTATGCTTTGTTGTTAGCAAAGGAAATAGGTAAGCTTTCCAAAGATGAGCAAAAATCATTTTATTATGCATGTTTATTACATGATATAGGAAAAGTTCATATCCCTGACCGTATTCTAATGAAACCAGGGAAGCTGACAAACGATGAATTTGAAATAATAAAATCACATCCAGTTGTTGGTGCTGAAGCAGTTGATAATGTCGAGGGGATTAAAGGTAGTCTTTCTGTCATTCGTTCGCATCATGAACGTTGGGATGGTAAAGGGTATCCTGATCAATTAAAAGGAGAAGAAATCCCCTTCCTTGCTAGAGTGGCTGCAGTTGCAGATGCTTTTGATGCAATGACATCTTCTCGATCTTATCGAGCAGCAATGCCAGTTGAAGTAGCCTATCAACGCATCATTGACGGAAAAGGTTCCCAATTTGATCCCATGTTAGTGGAAGAATTCAAAAAGGTATATCCAGCATGGATTAAATTTCATGAAAAATATCCCTGGTTAAAAGAATGGGAATTTCCTAAGGAGGTGGATTTATGAAAATCCGAAAGCTGAAAAAGGTAAAAACAACTTGCTGGTGGTGTCAATTTGTTCCTGGTTGGAAAGGTTAAAAAAAAGGATGCTAGCGAAAAGCTAAGCATCCTTTCTTAATGATAAAATATGAGATAAAGGGTGTTAATATGAACCTAACACTTCATTCACATCTTTTGTTGGTCCCAGTCAATATTCGCAAGGATAAAAAACATTATATCGTTGAAGATATTGCATTAGGCGAGTTTTATGAGATGCCGAGGGTTTGTATTGATGCAATCCATTTAATTAACAATGGTGGGTCGATAGAGGAAATTGAACGGGTGCTTAAAGATAAATATCCTATTGATGAAGTAGATATGCTCGATTTTGCCGAACAATTACTAATTATGGGCTTGATAGGTGAAGTTGATGGTGTAAAAGTTGAATTGAAGGAAAAGAAAAAGAAAGACTTAGGCCTTTTATGGATTTCACCAAAGATCGGGGAGTTTTTCTTTAATAAGGATGCATACCTTGTTTATTTCACTTTATTGCTAGTTAATGTGTTTATCCTTCTATCCCATCCAAGCTTATTTCCGCACTATAAGGATTTGTTTGTTTTTGATTTAATGATTTTGAATATCCCGACTTGGTTGGGAATAACGATTATCCTTGTCTTTATTCATGAGTTTGGCCACATTTTAGCGATGAGGGCTCAAAATCTTCCGACTAAGCTGGAGGTCGGGCATCGATTAATACTTGTTGTCCTTGAGACTGATATGTCATCGGTTTGGAAACTTCCTTCTAATAAGCGGAATGTTTTATTTCTGGCGGGCCTTTGCTTTGATACACTTATTCTTTCATGCTCATTAATTAGCCATCTAATTTTTGCAAATGGGTCAGAGATTTTCCTGGGTGTTATGAATGTAGTGGTCTTGGATACATTTATTCGAATGGTTTACCAAGGCTTCATTTATATGAAAACCGATTTATATTACGTGATTGAAAATGTATCGGGCTGCTATAACTTAATGGAAAATGCCCAGCAAGCGATAAGGAAGAAGCTTTCATTTCTCAACTCACCATCAATACAAGAGGTTGTTTTTGAGGGAGAAAAAAAGATAGTTTTTTTATATTCAACCTTTTATTTTGTCGGAGTCATCCTGACAGTTAGCATATATACATTTTTTTATGTCCCCCAATTATTATTTGCATGGAAAAGAATTCTTCCTGGTTTTTCTCAAGGACCGTCCTCGCTTCCATTCTGGGATGCAATACTTTTTACCTTGCAAATACTAATTGGTTTATTGCTTCTCCTATATTCCTGGCGAAAAAAGTACACTCAAAGATAGATCTTAATACTAGATGTGACAAACATTTGTCTAAAATAATATTTCTAAGGGTTTTTTCCTTCCATGATAGGGGAACTCCCTGATATTTATAACACCACCGTTTTTCTTNNAAGAAAAACGGTGGTGTTATTTTTTTTAGGAGGGACTAGAGGATGCAATCAAATATTGCTACAAATAAAAAAACAGGAAGCTCGGTCAATGATGCCTTTGCTTCACATTTTGCTAAATCAATGTTTTTAACTATTGCCGGACTCGCTATTTTAACTTTTATTGGCACAAGAATGTTTACGCACGTTGACTTGAATCTTTATGGGTATATGGTCGGAACCATCGTCTTTATCGGCGGATTTTTCTACCGCTTTATTGCTTGGGGCGAGAGACCACCGACCAAGATTTTTATTAAAAAAGGCTTAAAGCTTTTATTTCGAAAAAGTACTCCGAAAACGGCTGTTAATCATTTAGCCATTTACGATTTTATCCGAAATCGCGGGATTTACCGATGGGTACAGCATATTTTAATCGGTTGGGGCTGTGTCCTTGCGTGCTTGGTGACCTTTCCGCTCGTATTCAGCTGGATGTATTTTACGATGGAAGACAATGGGTACTATACGATCGTGTTATTTGGAATGAACGTCATGCAGGTTAAAGCCGAAGGAATTATTGCATGGCTCTCCTATAATGCACTGAATATCGCAGCTATTATGGTGACTGCGGGTGTGTGCATGGCGCTCTACCGTCGCTTAGGTAACATGCAGGCGAGAGCAGAACAAAAATTCATGTATGATTTTTTACCACTTTATTTATTGTTATTTATATCTGTAACCGGGCTTTTACTAACCTTTCAAAACATTGTCATGCATGGCTGGATGCAGCCGCAAATGTCACTGATTCACCAATTTTCCGTAATCGTCACGTTAATTTATCTACCGTTTGGAAAGCTAGCGCATATTCCATTCCGTCCAATGAGTGTATTCGCAAGAAATTACCGTGAACATTATGCTGAGAAGCAAATGAAGAAATGTAAGGTGTGCGGCGATCATTTTGTATCAGTGGAACAATCTAGTGATGTTATTCAAGTATTAGGCGCTAACGAGATCGACTTCAATATGCAAGATGGCTTTAATCTAGCTGAACTATGCCTGCCATGTCGCAGAAAATATAGAATTTCAAGATTCTCAGGCTTCGCAACTCATCAAGTAAAGGTCAAGGAGGCAAACCAGAATGCAAAAGGATAATTTTCGGAACCCAAGAGATAAATTTTTCAAAGAAGTCGAAAATGTTCGTCATCCGAATGAAACGCTTGTAAAAACTCATTGCAGTTATTGCGGGATGCAATGCGGGATGAATTTACGGGTAAATACAAAAACAAATAAAATAATTGGGGTGGAGCCTCGATATGACTGGCCGGTAACGGTCGGCAAAATGTGTCCCAAAGGGGTTACTGCTTACCAGCAAACCAACCATGATGATCGTATTTTAAAACCACTAATTCGTGATGATGCATCACTAAAGGGAACAAAAGATGGCTTTCGTGAGGCAACCTGGGATGAAGCTTATGATTTAATCGTGAAAAAATTTCAAGAGCTTCAAAAAAATTATGGTAAGGATTCACTTAGTGTCTATAGTGGTGTATCGATGACAAACGAAAAATGTTATTTATCAGGAAAGTTTGCCCGTGTCGGCTTACAGACTCGTTACATTGATTACAACGGCCGATTCTGTATGGCAAGTGCCGCAGGTGGCTTTCTGAGATCCCTTGGAGTCGACCGAGGATCAACCCTGCCTTGGACAGATCTTCATGAAACGGATTGCTTGTTTATTGCAGGAAGCAATACAGCAGAATGTCACCCAACTTCGATGTTCCGAGTGTGGGCAGTCCAGGAAAGAGGAGGCTACTTAATTGTAGCAGACCCGCGTGAAACACCAATTGCCAGGAGAGCAGATGTTCACTTAGATTTAAGACCAGGAACAGACTTAGCCCTTGCCAATGGAATTCTAAACTTACTTATTCAAAATGGCTATGCGGATGAAGAATTCGTAAATAACCATACAAATGGCTTTGAAGAAACAAAAGAATTGGTAAAAGAATTTACACCTGAATATACGAGTGAGCTTACTGGGGTTGTACCAGAAAAAATCATACGTGCAGCAGAAATCTACGGTAAAGCACCAAATGCCATTGTCATGTTTGCCCGAGGAATTGAGCAACAGCATAAAGGTGTTGATAACGTATCAGCATACACAAACATGGCCTTAGTCACAGGGAAAATTGGCCGCCCGAAAGCAGGAGTTGCTACATTTACTGGTCAAGGGAACGGTCAAGGCGGCCGGGAGCACGGTCAAAAAGCAGATGCCCTTCCTGGTTATCGTAAAATCACAAATCCAGAGCACGTGAAGGCAGTTGCCAAAGTGTGGGGAATTGAACCCGAAGAAATGCCAAAAGAGGGTGTATCTGCATACGAAATGTTCGAATTAATGGAGCAAAAAACAATTAGAGGTTTGTACCTGCTTTGCTCCAATCCAGCCGTATCGGCTCCAAATCTAAATTATGTACGTGAACAAATGAAAAATCTAGACTTTATGGTGTGTGCAGACTTTTACTTATCGGAATCAGCTGAGTTTGCGGATGTCATTCTTCCAACCACAACTTGGTCTGAAGACGAAGGAACAGTAACCAACCTTGAAGGACGTTGTATTAAAATTAACAAGGCACAAGAACCGCTGGGAGAATCGAAACCAGATTGGCAAATCCAAGTGGAATTATGTGAGCGTCTAGGCAGAGGAAAATACTTCTCACATTTAAAAACAGCAAGCGATGTTGGGGATGAATTCCGTTTAGCTTCTAAAGGCGGCTATGCCGACTACTATGGTATCACATGGGATAAAATCGAAAAGCAAGATGGTGTTTTTTGGCCATGTAAAGACGAAAATGATCCAGGAACACCCCACATGTTCTTAGATAAAAAGTTCTATCATCCAGATGGAAAGGCAAAAATCTGTGCCCTGCCCTATCGTCCACCGGCTGAAGAGCCTGATGAAGTATATCCATTACGCTTAACCACAGGACGTGTCGTCTACCATTATCTATCTGGAAACCAAACCCGCCGGATCCAATTCTTGCGCGATATGTGCCCAGAACCGTATGTAGAAGTACATCCAGAAACTGCTGCTAAATATAACATTGAACACGAAGAATTTGTTCGCCTCTTTACTCGTAGAGGTGAAGCGAAATATAAAGTGAAAATCACTGAAGCCATTCGAAAAGATACCGTATTTGTTCCCTACCATTTTGGTTACGATAAATCTATTAATCTATTAACGATTGCAGCGCTTGACCCTATGTCACGGATGCCGGAATTCAAAGCGTGTGCCGCTCAGATTGAAAAACTAGAAATGAAGAAGGTGCAGTAAATGAAAAAGAGGCTATATCTCGAACTTGAAAACTGTATAGGGTGCCGCTCGTGTTTGGCGGCTTGTACGCAGTGCGGAGGGCATGAGGAACGTAACCGTAACTATGTTTACGATGTGAATCCGCTTGTTAACCGTCAAACGATGCCTCTGATGTGCCTTCACTGTGTGAATCCAGCTTGTGCAAGAAGCTGTCCAGCCCAGGCGATCCAAATCCATGAAACAGGAGCCGTTCTTTCGGCTCTAGTGGAAAAGTGCATTGGTTGCCAAAACTGTACAATTGCTTGCCCGTATGGAATACCAAAGTTTGATACAGAGCAAAATTTAATGTACAAGTGCGATCTTTGTATCGACCGTACAAAGGATGGCATCCCGCCAATGTGTGCAAGTGTTTGCCCGTCAAATACATTACAATGGCTGACAGATGAAGAAATTGAAGCGAAACAAAAGAAATTTAACTTAGATAATGGTAAATGGGTAACAAGTATGCCTTATTTAGAAGGCGAAACAAATGTAAAAGTGAATCTTCCTGGTATTCTGCAGGGCGTCACTAAATTGTTTTAGGAGGGATTCGCATGACAGATAAAAATAATAAAATCCCGTTCAAAGAAGATAATTACACACATAATATAAACCGCAATAATGAAAGAAAGCTCGACCGACGTGGATTTATGAAAACGCTAGTTGGTGCGGCAGGTGTTTTCGCTGTTTCTTCACTTCCTTGGGGAGCCTTGGCTGCAAAAGAATTAACAGGATTGGGCGATAAAAAATATCCAAAGCAAAAAATTACCGATGTTAAATCTCTGCCTATCGGAGATGCAGTCGACTTTGCTTTTCCTGGTGAACATGATAGTGCTATTTTAATTAGACTCTCCGAAAATAAATATGTAGCCTACCAAAATGCGTGCACCCACTTAAGATGCCCTGTGTTTTGGAAAAAGGATGAAAGAGAAATGCTTTGCCCTTGCCATCACGGGAAATTCGATGTAGAAACAGGTGCGCCGATTGCTGGTCCACCGAGACGTCCACTTCCTGAAATATATGTAAAAGTAGAAAACGGAGTGGTTTATGCCGTGGGGGTGAAGCGTTATGAAGCGTAGTTATTTGCCAGTTGCCCTACTACTTGTGGTGTTGATGTTAAACATTATCTTTACACAATATATGGTTCATCAATACTTCTATGAAAACTATACTAATACAATAATTGCTGCAGTCATTAACGTTATTTTATTTCCAGTCGCATTCCTTATTTATAAAAAAGGTGTGAATATCAATGACTAGTGAAACCTATATTGATTTTTGTTTTGTCCGGCCAGAAGCAGGCAGCTTTAGCCATGAAATTGATGAGTTATTGAAGACCACTTTTTCGAAAAAACGCCTAAATTGGTTTCTTGAAGAAAAAACACTCGATGGGGCAGAGGTGGTTATTGCTGAAATAAAAGGAATGAGTGACTGGGGTTCTGAAGAAGAAACGATTCAATTCATCGAGGAAAATGCCGATGAGAAGTTTTGGGAGTATTTGCAGGGCTTTAAGATGTTCATCTATCCTGCGAAGAGAGGATGTAACAGCTGTGGAACTCATTAAATTAGATGATTTGAACATATTTGTGGGTGTGCCGGTAACAATTGCGATTCAAGATGCGGATGGTGGAGATCAGGCACCAGCTGTGAAGAAAACCATAAAAAAGGTGCAGTTCTGTCCTGATAGAACCCATATCCGCTTTTATTTTGATGATTTTTATTTTCTTGCGGTACCGATTTCTTGTCGAGTAAGTCAGATGGATGGACAATGGTCGGCTTTTGATTCGGAGAGCGGCTTAACGTTTACTGTAAAAAAGGTACAGGTCTTTTAAAAAAGAACCTGCCTTTTTTTTATAACCGGAGGTGCGGGATGGATGTATTAAATTCAAAACAGGAGATAAGCTCTTATATTATTCATTCCCAAGAGGAAGAAATAAAACGGATTGCCTTAGAGCTGCACGAAGGTGTTGGACAAAATCTATATAGTATTTTAACAGGCTTGCAGTTTATTGAATCTGGTGAAAAAGAGCCGCATATGAAAAGTTATGTCCGCGAAATGTCGCAGTTGATTGAAAAGACCATTCAAGAAATTAGGCTTCTTTCGGTTGAATTGCATCCGCCTACCCTAACTACTCTTGGTTTACTACCAGCCATGAAAAGCTATATTAAGTTATATACATCCACGTTTGGGATCCTAGTGGATTTAGATTCAACGGGTGAAGAAAAGTGGATATCTGAAAAAAATAGGATCACGGTATTTCGTGTATGCCAGGAGGCACTTGCCAATATTGCCAAGTATGCAGATACATCCAATGTAAAAATGAATTTTATTTGGTCAGAGCAAGAGCTGAAAATTTCCATTTATGATTTCGGCAGAGGGTTTCAACAGGACGAAAACAATTTCATTAATCCTTCATCAGGTATTGCGGCCATGAAAGAACGAATGCTTCTGACTGGCGGACAGTGTACCATTTCTTCTAAAATAGGAGAAGGAACATCCATAGTGCTAGCCCTTCCGTTAGTAAATAGGGATTAAAGGGGAGTTAAGAGTGATAAAGATTCTGCTGGTTGATGATCATGCCGTAGTTAGAATGGGTTTAAAAATGCTTTTGAACACAAATCCTGAAATGGAAGTAATTGGTGAAGCATCAGAAGGCAATGAAGGAATCAAAAAAGCCTTGAAGTTAAAACCGGATGTCGTAGTCATGGATTTAAGTATGCCACATGGAAAAGACGGCTTGTCGGCAACGACCGAATTAAAAAAGCTAAAGCCGGAAATAAATATTTTGATTCTCACGATGCATGATGATGAAGAATACCTTTTTCGAGCAATTCAAGGGGGAGCTTCAGGCTGTATTTTAAAAAGCGCCCCACATGATGAACTAATGTCAGCAATCGAATCAGTTGCAGTCGGGGATGCCTATTTACATCCATCTGCACAGAAGCGATTGATGGAAGAATATTTGAGCAGCGTAAAACAAGATGGGAATGATACGTATAATCTTTTATCCGAGCGGGAGAAAGAAGTTCTAACACTTATTGCTAAAGGGTATTCCAATAAGGAAATTGCTGAACAGCTGGTAATCAGTGTAAAAACGGTCGAAACCCATAAAGGTAACTTGATGGAGAAACTTCAGATGAAAACCAGACCTGAGTTAGTGGAATACGCAGTTAGGAAAGGTTTATTAGGTTATGGTATTTAAGGAGAGTTACTTGGGATGAAAGAGATTATGGAACTGCAAGAGGTTATCAAGGTTTGCGACAGTCTTATGGCTGTGGTAGGCTGCGAATTTGTAGCCTTGGCGTTGCAAAATGAAGTGGGCCCGGATGTTAGGTGGCATTATGCATCCGCCAATATAAATGATAAATACAAAAGAATAACCGTCCGTTTCGGTAAAGGGATCGCGGGAAAAATAATCTCAAGCGGCAGTCCGATGATGATAACAGATTTTCCGAATGGAGTTATCGGAAAAGTAACAGATTATCCAATTATTCTTGCTGAAAAACTTGTTTCCTCCTATGCCGTCCCTTTATTTTTTAATGCTGTACCAAAAGGGGTTTTGCTCATTGGTAATAGAAGAACCACAACGTTTACTGAAGAAGATCAGCAGTATGTAAGAGAATCCGCTCAAGCCTTGGAACAGATATTAAAGGAGCAGATACTATGAAAGATGCAGGGGGATGCTAATGGACAAGAAAATGGACCAGCCTGCAAATAATTTCGCAGACCTTGAGATAGAATTAAAAAAATCGATGCAAGAATTGGTAGATATAAAGTTTGCGCTCGATGAATCTTCTATTGTTGCCATCACAGATTCTCGGGGGATAATTACATATGTAAATGATCAATTTTGTCATATCTCGAAATATTCCAGAGAAGAACTCCTGGGTCAAGATCATCGAATTGTGAATTCCAGGTACCATTCAAAAGAATTTTTTAAAAAAATGTGGAGAACAATTGGTTCCGGCGAAGTCTGGAAAGGTGAAATTTGTAACAGAGCAAAAGATGGTACATATTATTGGATGGATACCACGATTGTCCCTTTTTTAAATGAAAAAGGAAAGCCTTATCAATACTTAGCGATTCGTTATGAGATCACCGAGCGAAAGCGAGTCGAACGAGAACTCCAAAACATGATGACAACCATCATCAATGTTCAAGAAGAAGAACGTAAGCGCTTGTCGCGTAATTTACACGATGGTATCGGTCAAAACCTTTATAGTCATTTAATAACGATCAATCGACTTCTTGCCGAAATGGATCATCCGCTTCTTTTGCAGATGCAAAAAGAAGCAACCCAGTTAATCGAAGAAATCCGCGAAATTTCATGGGAGCTGCGACCGTCGGTCTTAGATGACCTAGGCTTAGTACCAGCCATTCGCTCATTTCTATCACGTTACTCTGATCACTATAATATTGATGTTTATTTTGAATGCGTGTTAAATCGCCGCCTGAACATCAGCATTGAACTTACGATTTACCGTATTATTCAGGAGGCGCTAACAAATATCCGAAAATATGCAGAAGTTATCGAAGCAACAGTGACTGTTAGAGAGCTGGATGATATCGTCCGGGTGATGGTTGAGGACAAAGGAAAGGGTTTTGAGATTAAAAATCAATCCGTGGGTGTAGGTTTGTTTAGTATGGATGAGCGTGCTCGCTCTGTCGGAGGGGAACTATTTATTAGTTCTTCCCCTGGGATGGGAACCAAACTTATCTTAGAAGTACCCATCTCTATTATAGAATAGAAAAAGAACCAGGCAATGTTTTGCGCCTGGTTCTTTGCTGTTATATTTTAAAAGAACTTTTTAAGGAAACAATCCTGTTAAATACTAACTTATCGACTGTCGTTTCTTTGGGATCGACGTTGAAGTAGCCGTGTCTAAAGAATTGGAATTTTTCCTGCGGTCTGCTTTCCTTCATGTTTGGTTCTACAAAACCTTGTAACACCTCAAGTGAATGTGGATTAACGTTATCAAGAAAGGATTTTTCAGCCCCATCAGCTTCATCGGCTGTATCCAAAATAAGCGGCTCATAAAGTCGGAATTCAGCTGGAACTGCATGAGCTGCTTCCACCCAATGAATGGTTCCTTTTACTTTTCTGCCTGTAAAACCTGTACCACTTTTTGTTTCAGGGTCATAGGTACAGCGCAGTTCGACGACCTTACCATTTGGATCTTTGACAACTTCTTCACATTTAATGAAATAAGCGTTTTTAAGGCGGACCTCATTGCCTGGGAATAGACGGAAATACTTCTTAGGTGGTTCCTCCATGAAGTCGTCTTGTTCAATATAGATCTCACGAGAGAATGGAATTTTCCTTGATCCCATCTCAGGATTTTCTGAATTGACTTCGGCATCAAGCAATTCAATTTGTCCTTCTGGATAATTCGTGATGACTACCTTTAATGGGTTGATTACGCCCATGGTACGAGGTGCTTTTAATTTCAAATCTTCACGGACAAAATGTTCAAGCATTTGTGAATCAACTGCACCTGAACCCTTATGAACGCCAGTTTCACTGACAAAAGCACGAATCGATTCTGGGGTAAATCCTTTTCTTCTCATCCCGGAAATCGTCGGCATACGCGGATCATCCCAGCCATCAACAAATCCCTCGTCAACCAATTGCTTCAGCTTGCGTTTACTCATCACAGTATTGGTTACATTTAAGCGGCCAAATTCAATTTGTTGTGGGATGCTTTCCATTTCACAGTTTTCAACAATCCAATTATAAAGGGGGCGTTGATCCTCAAACTCAATCGTACAGATCGAATGCGTTACCCCTTCAATCGCATCTTCGAGTGGATGAGCAAATGCGTACATCGGATAAATGCACCATTTATCGCCCGTGTTATGATGTGTCGCATGAGCAATACGGTAAATAACAGGATCACGTAAATTAATATTTGCTGATGACATATCAATCTTTGCCCGCAGGACCTTTTGACCGTTGTCGTACATACCATTTCGCATATTTTCAAATAATTCAAGGTTTTCTTCTATGGAGCGATCGCGATAGGGGCTATTTTTGCCGGGCGCGGTAAGTGTTCCACGGTATTCACGAATTTCATCCGCTGACAGGTCATCAACATAGGCTAATCCTTTTTTAATTAAAAGAACCGCTCTCCTAAACATTTCTTCAAAATAATTCGATGCAAATAATAAGTTATCCCATTCAAAACCTAACCATTTTACATCTTCTTTGATCGAATTTACATATTCGATATCTTCCTTTAACGGATTCGTATCGTCAAAGCGTAAATTGGTAAGCCCGTTAAATTCATCTGCCAAACCGAAATTGATTACAATCGATTTTGCATGTCCGATATGTAAATAACCGTTTGGCTCTGGCGGGAACCGAGTGACGATTTTGTTGTGCTTTCCGGACTCCAAATCTTTTATCATAATATCTTTAATAAAATTTGATGTATGATTTTCCACCCTTTTCAACCTCTTTCATTCTTAACTACTACTTTATAAATAACATAAATACTGATATTTTTCCATTGTTCCCTACAATTCATGTGAAAAACACACATAAAATGAAATGTTTGCCCATTTTTTTGAAATTCGGAATTGGCAAGTGTGGTTGAAAAAGACTACAATAGTTTCTTGAAGATATATAAAGGAAGGTGAAGTATAATGATTAACTTTGGTACAGTCGGGACAGGGTGGATTACGGAATCCTTTATCCAAGCAGCACAACTTAGCGGTCAATGGCAATTAACTAGTGTCTATTCAAGAACAGAGGATAAAGCGAAACAATTTGCAGATACATATAATGTTCCTAATTTTTATACAGATCTAGAGGAGATGGCGACAAGTTCTGAAATAGAAGCTGTATACATAGCATCGCCAAATTCAGTCCATTTTGACCAGACACTAATGTTTTTGAAAAATAAGAAACACGTGATCTGCGAAAAACCAATATTTTCAAATAGTGCAGAGTTGGCGGAGGCATACCAAACAGCGGCGGAAAATGGGGTTTATTTATTTGAAGCAATCCGAAATGTGCATACCCCTAATTTCAAAATATTAAAGGACAAGCTCCCTATGGTCGGGGAGTTGCGAAGTACCATGTTACCATACATGCAATATTCCTCCCGCTATGATTTATTTTTACAAGGGGAGGAACCAAATATTTTTTCTGCCACCTATTCTGGCGGCGCACTTGTTGATTTAGGTGTTTATCCACTCTATTTAGCCGTCGGGTTGTTTGGTGAGCCCAAGCAGGTAACCTATCACCCGGTCCTCCTCCGCAGCGGTGTGGATGGAAGTGGAACACTTGTGTTAACGTATGACGATTTTGTTTGTACAATCCTTTGTTCGAAAATATCTCATTCAGAATTACCGTGTGAAATACATGGAGAAAAGGGAACCTTTGTCCTCGAGGATGCGGCCCCGATTTCAAAAATAACCTTCGTTGACAACCGTGGAATAGAGAGCGAAATCTTGAGTGTCGAACTAGAAGAACAAAACATGGTTTATGAATGTGAAAATATTGCCAGGATTATTGCAACCGAAAATGATCAAGAATATCAGCAATTAAAAAGTTGGAGCGAAATTGTCCTTCGAATCACAGAAGAGGCAAGGAAACAAAATAATATTTTATTTGCTTCAGAAAAATAGAAACAAAAACAGGCCAGGGGATACATCCTCTGGCCTTTTCTTATGGGGTTTTCTTCAATGGTAATGAACTTAGTTGACATTTTTAATAATGGTTATGTGAACTCTTTATGAATTCAATATTCTCAATGACTTTTATCACATTCCATGAATTGTATGTTCTTTATAGTTGATGTAACAGGATTGGAGGAAAACCTTATGAAATCAAAAGCATGGTATAAGAAACAGTTGAAACGTAAGCCTGTGCAAATGACAAGATATACTGTTCAAGGCTTGTTCCTGCTGTTTTTACTATATGTTGGTCTGCAGTTTTATCAATTTTATCTGCATTTTGAAACCCTCGGAAAAGCTCCTTTCGTTGAACGGCCATCTGCGGTCGAAGGTTTTTTAACAATCAGCGGCTTGGTCGCCTTAAAGGTATGGCTGAAGAGTGGAGAGTTTGATGTGATTCATCCTGCGGGTCTGGTTTTACTAGCATTTTTTGTGGGTGCAGGAATTATATTTCGTAAGTCGTTCTGCAGCTGGATATGTCCTGTTGGAACATTTAGTGAAATGATTGGCTGGTTTGGCAGAAAAATGTTTAAAAGGAATTTTGAAATTCCAAGATGGGTAACTTGGCTTTTAACACCTATTAAATACTTATTGATGCTCTTTTTTGTCCTAATGGTTATTCAAATGCCTACTTTTACGGCTAAAAGGTTTCTCGAGGAGCCGTATAATAAGGTCTCTGATGTGAAAATGCTTCTTTTATTCACAAATCTTGGCGGCTTTGCCTTGAAGTTTATTATTGTGATCTTCATCTTGTCATTATTCTTTAGAAACTTTTGGTGCCGCTTCCTCTGTCCGTATGGTGCATTAATTGGTCTTGGAAGTATCTTTAGGATTACAAAAATTGAGCGGAATGAAGATACTTGTACAAACTGCGAAATGTGTACAAAGGTTTGTCCGCAACGATTAAAGGTACACAAGGTGGAGACTGTAAATTCTTTTAATTGCTCAGCATGTATGTCCTGTGTAGAGGCATGCCCCGTAAAAGACACACTCAACATGACGGTTGCGCGTAAAAAGGTGAATAAATGGTTTGTACCAGTTACCTTCTTCGTGCTGTTTTTCGTTATTATTACTTTTGCAAAAATAACAGGTCACTGGGATTCAATCATCTCCTATGAAGAATGGAAACAACTAATCCCAGAGGCCAAAAACATAAAATAATTAGCGGTGTTTTCCCGTATAAGTGTTAAACACATAGCCCACATTTCATCATATAAATATAGAAAACTAAAATGGGTGAGTTATGATGTTTGGATCTACCAGAGAATTAATTACTTGGATAGTGCCATACCTCCCAGCTGGAGCAGAATTAGAATATCGAGATTCACAAGCGATGCTCCAATATATGGATATAGATGGGGATGGCCTATATGAAATATTTGGGGTGTATCGTCTTAACAGAAAGCCTTATTTATTTGTTCTGAAAAATTACTTTGGTCATTTAATATATTATTATCCCATGCCTCCTGAGGTGGAGAAAAAGGCAGTCCGAGCGCTTTCAATTTTTCGAGATACAAGAGCCGTCTACCTTTTCCCAGTGGTGAAGAAAGAAATTGGCGGAAAGAAGTGGGGCTATATCGATGCGAAAGGGAAACAGATTCTTCCTAACAGCTATGAACATGCCGAGGATTTTCAGGAGAATGGTTTAGCTATTGTTGGTTTAATGGACAAATCAGGAATTATTAATGCCCAAGGGTATTTTATTGTGCAGCCCAAATACGATACAATTAATCCTTTTTCAGAAGGCCGGGCCGTTGTCAATGACCCTCAAGGATTCAAGGTGATTGATGAAAGTGGCAAAGAAATCACGGATCGGGCTTATTCGATTATTGTCGGAGAGTATAAAGAGGGACGCGTACGTGCTGTAGAAAAAGATGAGCATGGGCAGTATTTATACGGTTATTTGAATAAACGAGGGAAAGTGGTTATTCCGATAACCTTTGAAGCCGCTAGTGATTTTCATCAGGGGAAAGCAATTGTAAAAACAAAAGATGGCAGTTTTCAATTAATCGACCTTACCGGAAAGATATTACAATCGTACCCTTATGCTTATGTCAGTAATTATGGCCAAGGTTTGCTTGCATTTAAGGAAAACAACGATGGGAAGATTGGATATATCGATGAAAAGGGAAAAATCGTCATAGAGCCTAAATTTTCATCTGCAGAGTCATTTATAGTCGGACGTGCCATTGTTAGTTTGTCAGATAATAATAGGGAACAGTATGGCGTTATTGATCAAACTGGCCATTATGTGATTAAGCCAAACTATAACCAAATCTTATATCTAGATGAGGGACGCTTTGCCATCGGGAAAGAGATGGATCCGAACCTACCCTGTATGAGGTCTATTTACGCCTTAGTAGATTCGGGTGGTCATATCCTTACAGGATTTATCTTTAATGGAATCACGAAATTTCAGGACGGCCATGCATCTGTCTCCGATGCTCAGCATACTTACTTTATTGACAAACTTGGAAAGAGAATCGAACAGCTGCCAATGGTCAGGGGCAGCGGCTCGCTTAGTTTTGAGAAAACGTTAATCAAAGGTGATGTTGACGAGCGCCTGCACTATTTTAATCGAAATGGTGAGTTACTCTGGAAGCAAACCACGATTGTCCCGCTAAATAATAACTATTCAGTTGTCGAGCATAAATATAAGCCGAATAAGGATTATTTAGTCTATTTCCCGCAGATTGAAGGTATGAAAATTCATCAGGAAAAAGTAAATCATGCATTAAAGGAGCTGGCGGGGGTAAAACCCATGCCGGCACACACACAGTTGGAATCGAATTATACGGGGGATTTTGAGGTAACCCTTTACGAGAAAAATTTACTGGTCATTAAGATAACAGGGTACGACTACCCGTTTTGTGCCGCTCACGGAATGCCAGTGGAAAAATATGCTCATATTAACCTTAAAACAGGCTCGATCTATCAATTAAAAGACCTCTTTAAGTCTGGCAGCCCGTATGTGAAAGTTATCAGTGATTTGATTGGTGATCAAATAAAAAATAAAGAAGAATATTCATCTTACTTATTTCCTGATGAGTACCATGGAATCCAAGCTGATCAGTCATTTTTTATTAGTGAGGCGGGCTTGAATATCTACTTTAATCCATATGAAATCGCCGCTTTTGCAGCTGGTTTTCCTACCTTTACCATCCCTTTTGAGGACCTAAAGAATATCATTAATGTTAACAGCGAATTTTGGAAATCGTTTAATTAACAAAGGCAGGAATCAAACCTGTCTTTTTTTCATGGATTCTATTGAAAAAGAATGAAATAATGGTGATGCAGTCAAGAATAGTGTCTAGGGGAGTGGATTGGAATGAAGATTTTTGATGTTTCTAGAAAGCTAATAAACGGGATGCCAGTCTGGCCAGGTGACACCACCTTTAAATACGAGGTCTCATGGCCAATGGAGGAAAGCGGCTCTGTTAATGTTGGCAGACTCGAATTAAGTACCCACACGGGAACACATGTGGATGCTCCGTTTCATTTTGATAACGCAGGAAAAAAAATCATTGAGTTGGACCTTAATCTATACATTGGTCCAGTGAAGGTTATTGATATGATTGGAAAGGAAAGCATTGGTGCAGCTGATTTAAGAGAGATTGATCTTGATGGGTGCAAACGGGTGTTGTTCAGAACCCTTGCGTGGGAAAATCCCAATCAATTTCCTGAAAAAATCCCACATATTGAGCCAAACTTAGCTCCTTTCTTAGGAAGGAAAGGGATTCAGCTTATCGGCTTGGATATTCCATCTGTTGATCCAATCGACAGTAAAGAGCTGCCTGCCCATCATAGCTTAAATGGACATGGCATTCACATCCTAGAGTCACTAATGCTCGATGAAATTGAGCCAGGAGATTACGAACTCATTGCCCTGCCGCTCCCATTAGTCGAAGGAGACGGGAGTCCAGTTCGAGCAGTCCTGCGTCAGAAATGAAATGGTGTCAGGCACCATTTTGGATTAAAAAAGAAGCGTGAATCTCAACTGGATTCACGCTTTTTCTGTTAAAAGCCACAATCAGATTTGTTTGGTTTAAGAAATAACACATCAATCTATAAGGAAAAAACCTCCAGAGTCTCTTAGTTCTACCTATGTTTTCTACGAAATACTAGCCAGTAACTCCCCAGTCCGAAGATAAAAAATAAACCGACCAAAACAGGAATAACATAATTATTAACGGTAGGCTCATCATCCTTCTCTTGTTTAGGAGTCGATGAGGCATGCTCCATTTGTGTCATGGTCTTATTATTTGCTGATACTATTTTATGATTAACAGTGGTTAAGGGGATAACCGGAACTGTTTGGCTTAATACTCGATTAATTTGAGGAGAAGAGACTTCTAATCTAGAATCGGCAAAGACATTCGTTCCCAATAGAAAAAACAACATTGATGTGATAAGAGAAATCTTATTAAACATCATTTTCAACTCCACTATATTGAAAATCTTCTTGTTGTTCATTCTATCACCGATTCTTGAAGGTGATATCAAATTGAAGGCATTGTTCACAAAGCTTTCGAATTTAAAACTCATTAATCTAACCAAATGTCTGCCAAACCATTGGAATACACAGTGTATTGAGCCATATTTATCTTAATTATTCCAAACTCAAACTTGATATAAATCAATTTCATTAAAGAAGAATGGTGATAAACTGAAGCATAAACTTAAACTCTTAACAAAGGGGAGCGAGAACTATGTTTGAAATAGTTGATAAAAAAGCAGTCATGAATATCCGCGAGCGCATTGCAAAGGGGGAACATCCGCGACGAGAAATAATAAATTTTGTGAAAGCTGCACCTGTAGGAACCTTATTTGAAATTCATTTGCCACATCGTGGTGAACCGCTTATTGGCAGTTTGCAATCATTAGGAATGAATGTAATTGTCAACGAAATTGAAGCCATGCATTTTAGACTAATGGCAATAAAGTTAGATGAAATTTAACTAATACCTGCGATCTGTTTAAGCCGGTGCAACTCTAGAATCTGTATTTGGCGGTGTCCGACCATGCTAATCAGCTTTTGCGACATGAACGACAACAACTTTCTGCTTACCGATTCTGGAGTTGTTCCAATATAACTAGCTAAATCCTTTTTTGTGATTGGCAAGGAAAAGGTCCCGTTTTTAGCAATCATTTTATCATGAAAGAGAATAAGTGCTCTTGCAAGCCGTTGTTCAACCTCTAGTAAACTTAGGAAACCAACCGACTCATCTGCTTCAAATAACCTGTCGTTTACGGCCAGTAAGAATTTGTAGGACAACTCCGCGTTATTTTCCATTGTTTTAAGAAAGTCCTTTTTTTCGATATAACAAATAACCGTTGAAGATCCCACGGCTTCTGCATTCATATAGTGTTTTTCATTATTTAATAATGAAAATAATCCAAAGAAGTCCCCAGGGAACAGCAATCTAACAATTTGTTCTTTCCCTTCTGGGGACATTTTTGTTAACTTGATCAGTCCTTCATTGACAACGAATAATGTTTCCGAATGTTCTCCTTCTCGAAAAATAAATTCTCTTTTCACAAAGCTTCTGCTTCTTGTTCCCTTTTGCAGCGGTTGACGATCCGCTTCCTTCATTCCTTTAAAAACAGGTACAGATGTAATGCACGATGATTCCTGAGAGCAGCAATGGTTACAACACATTCTTAAGTCACTCCTCCACATTTCTATTAACTTAATAGTATCTGTTTTGATCATTCCTTGTAGTGATTTAGATCAATTCTGCTTTTCTTGATATAGGTCAATGTTAATGAGAACGATTCGCATTACAATAAAAGAAAAACAAGAGGTGATTTGATTCGAATGAGTATCATGGAATTGGCATTGAATGAGGTCGCATGCTCAGGATGTGTCGGGAAGATTAAAAGAGAGATGCAAAGAACCAAGGGGATTGAAAAAGTAAAGATCATGTCCGGTAGTGGAAAAATCAAAATAAGCTTCAATGAAAATATTATTCATTCGGAGGAAATTAATCGTAATCTGTATAAAATGACCTTGCGAACATTTGATTAAAGGCTGCTCCTTGTGGGCAGTTTTTTTTTGAAAATAAAAACCATATTAAGAACGGAAAATTCGTTATAATATTAACATTAAAGAGCCAAGGATATGTGTTGTAATAATTTTCCCTTCCAGATTAATAATAAACAAAAAGAGAGGGATTTTTTTTTGGAGCGCAATCAGGATAGTAAATTTGAAGAAACCTTTCTTCCAGTGACCTCAATCATCAGTGGAGTTGGTATAGCAGTTTTGCCTGATATTTATTGTTACACCGACAAAATCGTGAACCTAGTACTTGTAGGCAACCCGAATGAGCCGGATGATTTTGTTTTAATTGACACGGGCATGCCTAAGTCAGCAGATGAGATAAAGGAAATGGTTGAAGAACGTTTTGGTGAGGGTGCCCTTCCTAAAGCGATCGTATTAACGCATGGACATTTTGACCATGTCGGATCAGTGGCTGAATTGTTGGAGGAATGGGAGATTCCGGTTTATGCACATGAGCTGGAAATCCCTTATTTGACTGGAAAGTTAGATTATCCGCCGGGTGACCCTAATGTTGATAGTGGACTTGTTGCAAAAATGTCGCCGATGTTCCCCAACCATGGGATTGATATAAGTGCCCATGTTCATGCGCTTCCTGCCGACGGAACTGTTCCAAATTTGCCTAATTGGAAATGGGTACATACACCAGGGCATACGCCGGGACATATTTCCTTATTCCGTGAACAAGACCGTGCACTGATCGCCGGAGATGCATTTGTTACGGTAAAACAAGAATCCCTATATAAAGTAATGACGCAAACACAAGAGATTAGTGGTCCACCAAAATATTACACTACTCACTGGGATGCTGCTTTTGAATCTGTAAAAAAGTTAGAGGCACTCAAGCCGCAAGTAGCAGTGACTGGTCATGGTCTTCCGATGAGTGGGGAGGACCTAGCAGAAAATCTAAATTATTTAGTGGAGCATTTTGCTGAAATTGGCCGGCCTGACAGTGGGAAATATGTGAATTAGTAATTTCTGAAGAAACTTGGGCTGCTGACTCATGCAGCTCTTTTATATCACTTTTATATTCGTTTTTAAGAACGGGAGAAAAATCTTTATGTATCTGCATAGACATCACTAGAAATAATGAAAACTAATTGAACTAATTCTTTTGAGGTGGTAATAATGAGACTTTGTTTATTCCTGTTGATTGCCGGACTGTTGGATGCTGTTTTAACCCAATTTGGGATTGTTTCAGGTATTGTTGAAGAGGGAAATCCAATGATGAAGCTTGTAATTGAAAAAAGCTGGTCCTATTTTTACATCATAAAAATCTTTCTGCCCCTCTTGTTGCTTGGTTTGTTCTACTTGCGACCACTAAAAGGGTGGATTCGGACTCTTTTGGTTGCCACTTGTGTTCTTTATCTCTCCGTCCTGGTATATCATATGGTGTGGATTGTCCTCTATTTTAATACTGCATCATGACTTTTCCTCTATTCCTAACTAGACACTCCAAGGTTATTCAGTTAGTATCAATACGATATGGAAAGACAAATAATAAGAAAAATGATTTTTATATAAAGGAGTTCAATATGTTTAATACCTTAAAACCATACTTGCAGGAAGCCTGGGAAAAGTCAGGATTTCAACAACCTACTTCCATTCAAGAAGCCGCTATTCCAATGATTCTTGAAGGCAAGAATTTAATTGCCGAGTCACCGACAGGTACTGGTAAAACGCTGGCTTATTTGCTGCCATTGTTAGATAAAATGGACCCAAGTTTACAATCTTTGCAAGCGGTTGTGTTAGCTTCTTCGCAAGAGCTAGTAATGCAGGTCTATCAAGAATTTCAAAAATGGTCGGAAGGCAGCGGAATAAGGGGCACTTCGATTATTGGCGGAGCCAATATGAAACGCCAGCTTGAAAAATTAAAGAAACGCCCGCATGTTATTTTTGCAACACCTGGTCGTTTATTTGAACTGATCAAACAGAAAAAGGTGAAAATGCATGAAGTAAAATTGGTTGTTCTCGATGAGGGTGATCAATTACTTATTCACGAGCATCTTAATACTGTCCTAAACATTGTAAAATCAACCATGAGTGACCGCCAAGTTGTTTTGTTTTCTGCTACAATGAAACCGGCAACAGAGAAATTGGCAAAAGAAATGACAAAGGACCCGGAAGTTCTTCGCATCGAAAAGGATGAACTTGCTTCGTCTGGAGAAGTCGAGCATATTTATTTTTCATGTGATCCAAGAGATAAAATCAAGCTCCTCGAAAAATTCACGCGCTTAGAAAATAGTAAATCGCTTGCGTTTATTAATGATATTGGTGAAATTGAAGTATTTAAGGAAAAATTACATTTTAAAGATTTATCGATCGGAATCTTGCATAGCGACATGAAAAAGCTCGAACGGCAGTCCGCATTAAAGTCTTTCCGTGATGGCAAAATGAACATGCTTATTGCTACAGATGTGGCGGCGAGAGGACTTGATATCCAAGGGGTTACCCATGTGGTCAATATCGATTCTCCGAAGGATATATCGCAATATGTGCACAGGGCTGGAAGAACAGGAAGAATGGGTGCAAATGGGATTGTTATCTCGCTTGTTACCGAAAGGGAAGAAAGAGAATTGAAACAGTATTGCCGTGAGTTAAACGTTCCGGTTCATAAAAGAGTGTTTTACAAAGGCCTGATTTCTGAAGAAGGACAAAGAGATCAGAAATTACGGAGATAATGTATGGTGGCTTGAAGAAGCTGCCATCATCGAGATTCAGGAAAAGTTTGAAAATGGCGAACTTACATCCAAAGAACTAGTATTATGAGCAAATGACTAAATTTAGAAAAAGCTCCAGTCCTTGAAAAAGAATAAGACTAATTATTTTCACTCATACTATCAATGTATTTCTCGAAAAAGGAGATGGTAGTGTGGGAAGACAGAAGCTTGGTAATGCAAATGCTCAGCGTAATAATAATCGCAAAAAACCAATGAGAGATAGTGAAGAACTGGTTGAATTTACAACTGGAGAAGCACTAAAACATAACCGTCCAAATAGTAAATAACAAAGTGCGCCTCCTTCTTGAATAGGGAGGCGCATTTTTTTATGGGAAATCATCACATTTATAGATATCTTGATAAACACGACGAAAATCACTCTTTTGCAAGTAATTTAAGTGCTTTTTTAGCAGGGCCCTCAATAACATCGCCTGAATAAGCATAACGTGAACCATGGCACGGGCAATCCCAAGATTTTTCAGCATGATTCCATTCACACTCACAGCCAAGATGGGTGCAGGTGGTGTCGACAACATAAAGTTTACCGTTTTCATCCTTATAGCCTCCAGCCCTTTTCCCGTTATACATGACAACGGAGCCTTCACCCACCTGTAAATCATCTGCGGACTTATCCGTATATTCAAGTTTGCCTTTAATTAGATGTTTAGCTACATCTGCATTGGTTGTGATGACACTCTTTAAGTCGGGATCAGCTTGGAATCGGGACGGTGTATAGAGCTCCATATATGGGTTGTCCCTTTCCATGACATAATCGGTCAACAAGTGACCCGCGAGAATCCCTGTTGTCATCCCCCATTTTTTAAAACCCGTGGCCACTAAAACATTCTCACGACCTTCAGTGTAATGTCCAATATAGGGAAGTTTGTCTAGTGTAACCATATCCTGGGCAGACCAGCGATAATCGTATTCCTTAATCCCAAAAACCTCTTCAGCAAACGTTTCGAGTGCTTCATAATGCTTCAGCGTGTCCATTCCTTGTCCCGTTTTATGATTTTCACCACCGATGATCAATAACTTTTCTTTTTCCCCATTAAGCGGTGTATAACGAATCGATCGAGGTGGGTTATCGGCGCTGATATACATGCCACCAGGGTAGTCCTTATCTGTTTTTATCCCGATTGCGTAAGACCTGCTCGCATACATTCTCGCAAAATAAAGCCCTGGTTTATCATAAAAAGGGAAATGGGAGGCAATAATCACATGCTTGCATGAAACTCTATGCCCCGATTTAGTAACAACCTTTGGTTCCGTATCATCGTCCTCAATGTCTGAAGCGACTGTATTCTCATAAACAGAACAGCCCGCCTTAACCGCATCATCTAGAAGTGCTTTTAGAAATTTAAGTGGATGATATTGCGCTTGATTGTGCATCATGAGAGCGCCTTTTGCAGGAATATTAAAGGGGATCGTATCCTTTAAAGCCCCATCGATTTCTAGACTTTTATACGCTTCCCATTCCGTTTTAAGCTTGTCGACATACTCATCCGTTGTTGCATAAACATAGGCGTCTTGCTTACTGAAATCACAATCAATTCCCTTTTCCTCTACGCAGCTTTCGACAAATCGAATGGCATTCATATGAGATTCATAATAAAGCCGTGCTTTTTCTACTCCAAAATGATTTATTAATTCATCATAAATAATGCTATGCTGTGCCGTTAATTTTGCAGTTGTGTGGCCAGTAGTCCCATTCAAGACATTGCCTGCTTCTAAGAGAGCTACCTTTAAGCCTTCCTTTGACAGCAAATAGGCAGCGGTAATTCCAGATATCCCTGCACCAACAATCGCAACATCCACAGAAAGATCTTGTTCTAATGATTCAAAAGCAGGTAATTCTATTTCACGCCAATACGTTTTTGGGAATTTTGGGATTTTTTCAGATGAACTCATATATACTCCTCCAGCCTAAAAAAATGACATCAAATTTAATTTTTCCAAAAGTGATAAAATTAATGTAGGTATGGAAATATTTCCTTAATCGCAAAAAAAGAACCTTGCTTTATGCATGGTTCTTCCCGTTATATATTAGGATGTTTAATAATGACGAACCCATGGTCTACAGATTCTGAATTAACTGAGCAAGATGCCGAAGCATATGACAAACCTTAAACTTGGCTTTGACTGAATTAGAAAGAATCATTCCTCTTTATCAATTTTTAATGGATCAATACGGGTAGAGTCTTCAGTATTTAAGGCGCTTCTTACGAAATGGAAAAATGTTCCTCCAATGCAGCCGAGAAAAAAGACAAAACCAATCGTTGTGACCCACCAAATTGCAGACATTGTATTCCCCCTTTGTCTAGCTTAAGCATTAATTTCTTAAGCTTTTCTAAAGATATATGCATAAGGGGGGAGGATTTTTCCTATGAATCACTGATGGAAATATACTATTTTATATTAGTCTTTTTTCTTAAGTGCGGCATAGTAGTCAACTTTTTTGATATTAACGCCGACAAAGGTTTCGATAATCGACTGGCCGCCGGCAATCGAGAAAATTAAAATAACCACATAGGTAATACGCGGAAAGAGCAAATATGCTCCACCAAGTAAAAAAGCGCTCCAAACACCAGCACACCAATAACATTTCAATAAATAACCAAACATAGATGTTGGAACTTCCTTGGTTTCCACTCCATCGTCCGTTTCTACTTTTACTTTCTTAACAAAAGGTCTACGGATAAATTCAGTAATTTTATCAAAGACAATTAAATGAGTTAAACGGTAGCTCGCTAGAATTAACATGATATAGGTCATCCATGAGATATCTTCCACGTCTTCCATCCTCCAAAATCCACTTGGTCTCTCCCTAATGGACAGCTCCATTTTATTTTTCATTTCCCTGTATATTTTGAGCCTGAAATCAAAATTATATATTCGGAGGAGGCGAAAAAATGAAAAAATCTTTTTGGTTTAGTTTTCTGTTTTTATTATCACTATTCTGTATTCCAAGTGTGTCTTTTGCCCAGCAAATTTACACCGTTCAGCCGGGGGACACACTTTGGAAAATCGCAGTTAGGTATCAAGTTGGAATTTCCGAAATTATTGCGGCAAACCGACAATTTTCGAATCCAAATCTAATTTATCCAGGTCAAAAGGTTACTATCCCAAGTTTCGATGCTGTAAAAAGTACAGAAAGCCAGGTAATCCAGTTAACCAATCAGGAGCGTGCAAAAAATGGTTTGAAGGCATTAACACCTGATTGGGAGCTCTCAAGGGTCGCTCGTTATAAAGCCAATGACATGAGAGATAAAAACTATTTCAGTCATACCAGTCCAACGTATGGCAGTCCGTTTGCTATGATGAAAAGCTTTGGGATCTCCTACCGTTCAGCTGCTGAAAACATTGCAGCAGGGCAAACGACACCGGCTTCAGTCGTTCAAGCTTGGATGAATAGCTCCGGTCACAGGGCAAATATTTTAAGCACGAGATCTACCTATATTGGGGTTGGCTACGCACAGGGTGGCTCACAAAGACACTATTGGGTACAGATGTTTATTTCTAAGTAAGACAAAAGGGTCAGTTTCTTAAGCATTTCGCTTAGGGACTGACCCTTTCTACGTCTTAGGACCGATATGAAAATCAAGCTCAAGCGCAATTATGATAAACAATGAAAAGAGGTAAGATGAAATCAAGATAAAGAAAGGAGCAAAACAAAATGAAAAAATTTGGTTTACTGTTAGCAGGTGGAATTGCAGCGATAATCTTGCTTTCCACAATTGGTCCAATGGTGGGGTTACTCGTCAGCTTAGTACTCCTATACTTCATATTCAAACAGTTCTTAAAAGCTGAATCGACAGGAGGAAAAATTGGGCTTGGGATCATTGGATTCATTGTCCTCATCGCATCCATTCATAACGCTCCAGCAATTATAGGGATTGCAGCAGCTTATGTTTTATACCTTGTTTATAAAAAATGGAATGAGAAAAAGCACACAACCGTGAAGGAAAATGACCCATTTGTTAATTTTGAAAAACAGTGGAATGAATTGAAAAATAATTAAGAAATAAAGGAGAGAATAAACATGACAAACTTATTTACAAGAATTAAAAACACGATTACAGCAGATTTACACCAGGCACTTGATCAAAAAGATAAACAAAATCCAATTGCTTTATTAAATCAATACCTACGCCAGTGTGAGCAAGAAACAGAGAAAGTTAGAAAGCTATTAGAACGTCAATACACACTTAAAGATGAATTTACAAGAGAATATGAGCAAGCGTCCCAGTTAGCTGAAAAAAGAAAGTACCAAGCTGAAATTGCTTCTAAAGCAGGAGAATCAGAACTTTATCAGTTTGCCTCTGCAGAGCATCAGCAATATGCAGACCGTGCAAGCCGCTTGAGTGCATCACTTGAACAAGTAAAGAGTCAACTAGTAGAATTAGAAAGAAAGTATGAAGAAATGAAGCACAAGCTAAAAGATATGCACCTAAGACGGATGGAATTAATGGGCCGTGAAAATGTAACACGAGCGAACCTCCAAATCAACCAGGTGCTTGATTCTAATACTTATTCAGATAAATCCCACTCGAAGTTTAAAGATATTGAAAATTATCTTGACCGCTTAGAGCATCAAGTGAATAGCTCATACTATCGCAATACGATCGATGCTCGAGTTGCACAACTAGAAAAGGAAATGAAATTAGAAGAAAGCAAGTCCATTTAAATCCAAAACATGGTATGCTAAATAAAAAAGCGGAAGCGCCTCTAGGCGCTGGAGCTAGACACGAAAGGCGTAGGATTTCTGCGCCTTATGGCCATAAACAATAGTAATACAAACTATAAAAGAGTTATCCAGATGGTAATAAGGGAGGGTGGACCATGTTTAAAAATACTAAAAATGATTATATAGGCTGGCTGGTCATTATCGGTGCGATCATTTTAGTCATGGAAATACTATTTTTTAACAGTGGGCTAATTTTCTCTCTTTTTATCTCTGGAGGCATGATTTACCTCGGCCGCAAACGAGCGGGGAAAAAGAAGGGGAAAATACTTTTTATCGGCGGGATTATTTTCTTAGTCCTTAGTCTCTTAAATATGATGACGTTTAAGTTTTTACTAGTTGCGATATTACTGCACTTTTTTATTCAATTTTTAAATGCCAAAAAGAAACCTAAGAAAATCTCACCTGAAATCACGAAAATCGAACCAACCTCCGATGAAGAAACAATGATAAAGTCAGAACCTCTGTTTGAAAATATCGTCCTTGGTCAGCAAAAGACACCCCCGGGTGCCTACGAATGGAATGATGTAAATATTCAGGCAGGGATCGGTGATACCATCATTGATCTGAGCTTTACGATGCTGCCTAAAGGGGAAACGGTTATCTTTATTCGCAATCTGATAGGGAATATACAAATCCTTGTTCCTTATGATATTGATGTTAGTGTCCAGCATTCATGCATCATGGGTTCAACGACTGTTTTCGAGCACCACGACTCTAAACTTTTCAATCGAGTATTACACCTAAAAACACCAGGATATGAGACAGCTGAGCACAAAGTGAAAATTTTCACCTCGCTCATGGTTGGTAATTTAGAGGTGAGCCGGATATGAGCACAACCCAGCGTAAAATTTTCTGGAGTGTTGGCTTTTCCTTTTTTCTTGCGATTATTGTCAGTGCCATTTTTATCTTCGTTTTCCCACTAAGCAGTTGGGCGGAATTGTGGAGTAAACATTTCATGAATGTTCCGTTTGTAATCTTTATCCCTGCCTTTAGCATTGCCGTTGGGATTCTCCTAGGTGCAGTCTCTGGGGTGTTTTGGAGAAGGCAGTTTCTATCCATTGAACACTCCTTGCATCTATTAGAGGAAGGAAAACAAATAGAAGTAGTTAAGGAGAAACCTGCTATCTCAGAAATGCAGCTCATTGCAAACCGAATTGAGAAAATAGGCAAACAAATGTCTGAACAAGCGAAGCTTTCGCAGCGATTAGCCACTGAAAAAGTGGAAGACCTTGAAGGAAGAATCCAAGAAATTATCGAACAGGAACGGAACCGATTGGCCCGTGAACTGCATGATTCTGTCAGTCAGCAATTATTTGCTGCTTCGATGATGATGTCAGCAATCAACGAAACTAAACAGCAATCACCAGTAGAAAATGACCGCGAAGCGAAACAATTGAAATTAGTCGAAGAAATGATTCACCAATCACAGTTGGAAATGCGTGCCCTGCTTTTACATTTACGGCCCGTTGCCTTAAAAAATAAAACACTTCAAGAAGGAATTGAAGAGCTATTAATCGAATTATCACAAAAGGTTGAGATGGATATTAAATGGAAGACAGAGGTTTTTCCGTTAGATAAAGGAGTAGAGGATCATCTTTTCCGTATCCTCCAAGAGTCGATCTCAAATACGTTAAGACATTCGAAAGCCAATAAACTCGAAGTTCTGATGGTGAAACGGGATGATCTTGTCATCTTAAGGATTATTGATGACGGAATAGGTTTTAATGTAAACGAGATGAAAGCAGGTTCCTATGGAATGCAAAATATGCATGAGCGTGCAGTAGAAGTAGGAGGCACGTTAAAAGTGGTTAGTGTAAAAAATCAAGGAACAAGGCTGGAAGTGAAGGTTCCGGTGATGATTAATGGAGATGGTGCCAATGATTAGAGTCGTATTTGTTGATGATCATGAAATGGTTAGAATCGGAGTTTCTTCTTATTTATCAGCGCAGCCAGACATTGAGGTAGTTGGAGAAGCTGACGATGGAAAAAAAGGTGTAGAGCTTGCCCTCGAACTTCGCCCTGATATCATTCTAATGGATTTAGTGATGAAGGAAATGGACGGAATTGAAGCCACAAAGCAAATCATTGAACAGTGGCCGGAAGCAAAAGTCATAATCGTGACAAGCTTTTTGGACGATGAAAAAGTTTATCCTGCACTTGAAGCAGGGGCAACCAGCTACATGCTGAAGACCTCTAAAGCGGGTGAAATTGCCAATGCAGTCCGTGCTACATATCATGGACAATCGGTCCTTGAACCGGAAGTAACCGGAAAAATGATGGTGAAGATGCGTCAAAAAAATACACATTTGCCGCACGAAGACCTTACTACCCGTGAAATCGAAATATTATTATTAATGGCAGAGGGCAAAACCAATCAAGACATTGCTGATGAGTTATTTATTGCCCTCAAAACCGTCAAAACCCATGTCAGTAATATTTTGAGCAAGTTGAACGTCCAAGATAGAACGCAAGCGGTCATTTATGCATTTAAGCATTCATTAATTAAATAAATTTCGGAGGCTTTCCTTAGCCTTTAAAATTCTTGGTATTAGTATCCATGCTTTGCAAATTTCGAATGTGCTGCCGACTAGCACTGTACATCAGTTTCCGTTTATTGATTGGATCGGATTATATCCAACCTGGGAAACGACGATTACACAGTTAATATTAGTTCATGGCTATTATTTTATTAACATGGATGATCAGAAAAAAAACAGTAATGGTGAACGTTTAAAGGGCTGTGAGCCCTTTTTTTCGTTCTCCTAAAAATTTTTCTCTAATAATCAAAGAACTTGTCTCATAAGTTTATAAAAGTGAGATGAGTATGGAGGAGAAAAAATTGGCTATTTATTATAAGGGGATCTTCTTTTTAGCTGTAGCTGCTTTTTTGGGGGAAGGTATTGAAGTTTTAGTAAATATGATTCTTGCTCGAGAGTTAGGACCACACGGACTAGGTCTGTATATGTCCATTTTGCCATCGATCTTCTTAATTGTGTTACTATCCAGCTTTGAGTTGCCTGTATCGATTTCAAAATTTATTGCTGAAAGGGAAGACCGTTATCACCGAAATATCCTTCATCATGCGATTACGATTACGATTGTGTTCTCGGCTGTCCTTTTTTTAGCAGCTACTGTAATCATTCCGTTTATTCCTGTGTTTGACAAATATCATCCATACGTAAGATGGCTTGTTTTGATCTTAATACCAATCATTTCCTTCACCTCCGTCGCGAGGGGATATTTTATGGGCAAGCAGCAAATGGGGAAAATAGCAGTCTCAAATTTTTTAAGGAAAACGATTCAACTTTCAGGACTGTTCCTCCTTTTCCGGTTCTTTGCTTTCGACACAGCTGAGTCAGTGTTAATCGCGATTGGTACGTTTATAGGAAGCGAGATAGTTGTGTTCCTTTATTTAATATACATGTTTATTATCCAATTTCAGCAATTGAAGCGACAACCATTTTCTAATATGAAACGCAAGATAGTTCAGAAAAATCTAATGGCAGTTTCGATTCCAACAACAGGTCTTCGCTTGTTTTCTGCTTTTACTGGTGCCATACAGCCCTTTATCATTAAGGCAGCGTTGGTTCGTTCTGGCTTGAGCGATACATTAGCGACAGAGCAATTTGGAATGCTGATGGGGGTGGCCATTTCGATAGGCTTTTTTCCGGGTTTTATTGCTCACTCGTTAATGGTCGTTCTAATCCCAGCTGTGTCCAAGACACACGCAGAAGGTGATTACCAAAGGCTCCAAAAAATGCTTCAACAGGTGATGAAGCTAACCTTTGTATATGGGGTCGCATCCGTAGCTATTTTCTACTTCTTTGCACCAGAGTTAACGTCGCTATTTTTTAAATCAGAAACACCTGCCCTATTTTTACAATTGCTTTGGCCATTTTTCTTATTTCACTTTTTTATCATGCCGATGCAGGCCTTTTTGTTTGGACTTAATCTACTTAAAGAGACCTTCATTCATATCATTTGGTCGACGATCATCTCCTTTTCAATCATTCTATTGCTTGCAGCGATGCCTGAATGGAGAATGAATGGCGTTATTATTGGAATGAATACAGGCGCTGTTTTGTTAGCCCTCATGCATTATCTAACGATCTGCAAGAAAATTGGCGTCAGTATTTTTATGAAAGGCTTCATTCAAAATACTACTGAGCGGTAAACTCCTGAGAAATTTTCTGTATAACTGTAGGGGGGAATGCTGTCAATTCCGTCTAATAGAATGTAGATCATTTTAAAGATGGAAAGGATGGAGAACATGCTTGCTGGAATTGTCCCATCATTTGAAGAAGTGGTATTGGAACATGGAAGATCCATTTATAAATATATTTTGTCTTTAGTGAAGCATAAAGAACTTGCAGAGGACATCTATCAAGAGGTATTACTCTCAGCATATTTAGCATATCCTTCAATTAAAGAGCAATCTAAATACAAAGGCTGGTTTTTTACGATTGCAATCAATAAATGCCGTGATTATTGGCGGAAGGAAAATAAATCTAAGCAATTTTGGAAGGAAGGAGTTTATTCCTATTCAGCCTCATTCGAACCAAGCGTCATTCCAGAAGAGGAAGTCTTACATAAATTTTCTGCTGAACAGATGGCTGAAAAGGTAAACCTATTACCGGAAATTTACCGTTATCCTATTTATCTTTATTACTATCAAAATTTCTCACTCATTGAAATCGCGAAGAAAAGTAATCTGCCAATGTCGACAGTAAAAACAAGAATGAAAAGAGCGAAGGAGAGACTTCGCCCAAAAATGCAATCACTCGCATAATTGCTTCATCAAAGAATATTCTTTGCAAAGGAGAATGTTGAAGATGACAGGAAATGAAACAAAAAGGTCTCCGGTACAGTTACTTCCGTATATTTCAAAGCAATATTACAACCGTTATACGCCTATCGATCATGCGGTATGGCGTTTTGTCATGAAACAAAATCATTACTTTTTAAAAGATATCGCCCATCCTGCATATGTGAATGGCCTAAACGATTCAGGAATTAAAACAGAATCGATTCCAAAAGTAGATGACATGAATTCCAGTCTAGCCAAAGTGGGCTGGGGGGCCGTCACGATTGCTGGGTTAATTCCTGGCACAGCGTTTTATGGCTTTCTGGCAAATTGTATTTTACCAATTGCAACGGAAATAAGAAAAATACAAAATATTGCCTATACACCTGCACCGGATATGATCCATGAGGCAGCTGGACACGCGCCCATTTTATTAGATAAATCCTATCGGGAATTTGTTAAGAAAATCGGCGAAATGGGAGCAAAAGCACTCTCAAGTAAAGAGAAGCTAGAGGTATTTAAAGCAGTTCGTCATTTAACGATTGTTGCCGAAGATCCAAATTCTACACCAGAGCAGGTTAAAGAGGCAGAAAGACTGGTAGCAGAAGCTAGAAAGAAGGTCAAAGGTCTATCAGAGGCCGATCAAGTTTCAAGGCTTTTTTGGTGGACGGTAGAATATGGATTAGTTGGTGACATAAAGAATCCGAAAATTTATGGAGCTGGCCTACTATCATCAGTAGGTGAGAGTCAAAGTTGTCTTGCTGATGATGTCAAAAAGATCCCATTTTCAATAGAAGAATGTATTAAGACCCCATATGATGTCACAAAGCCGCAGCCGCAACTATTTGTTTGTAAGAACTTTGATGAACTAGCAGCGGCTATTGATCAATTTGCTTCTACCATGGCATTTCAAAAAGGTGGAACGGAAAGCCTAGAAAAGGCTTTGCAATCTGATAATCTCGCAACCTTTGTCTTCTCTTCAGGGTTGCAAGTGACCGGCACACTAACAACGATTTTGAAGGATGATAAAGGGGAAGCTGTTTATATCAGAACGAAGGGATCTACAGCACTATCGCTGGATCAGAAACAATTAGTGGACCATGGCAGAGAGACACATCATAAAGGCTTTGGGACACCCATAGGAAGACTTGAAGGAAAGAAGGTAATGGAGAATAGCTCGCTTGATCAATTAAAGGATTTAGGCATTATTGAAGGAAGCGAAGCAGATTTGAAATTTGAAAGTGGTGTCAATGTAAAGGGAACCGTGAAGACTATTTTGTTGTCTGCAGGTAAGCCGATCTTAATCTCATTTAAGGATTGCCAAGTAAAATTCAAGGATCAAGTCCTTTTTGAACCATCTTGGGGGACCTATGATATGGCGGTGGGGGCAGAAATTACCTCTGTTTTTGCAGGCGCGGCTGATCCAGACGGTTACTTTGACTGGCCAGCAATAGAGGAAACAAATGTTGTAGAGGAAACAGTAGTGCAGCAGAGTTGGAATCAACTAGAAAAGCTATATGAGGAAATCCGCAGTTTACGTGAGAGTCCGGTGTGGAATGAACAGAGTTGGTCCAGCTTGGAAGAAGTAATATTAACCTTAGATAAGCAGTACCCCAATGAGTGGTTATTGAGGCTTGAAATACTAGAACTCTATAAGAAGCACAATGGCAGCCATCCCAACGTTAAGCGTATAACTGAAATGTTACTGAAAAAAAACTGGGAAAAATCAATAAAGCAGGTGATTCAGCGCGGATTCACGTTAATATATAATAGCTAAAAGTAAAAGGAGCTTGGATACCCAAGCTCCTTTCTCATACTGTCTAGCTCCAGCGCCCAACGTCTAGTGGACTTCGCTCTCCGCCCTACGATAAGTCAACATCGGCTCACTCCGCTCACCGTGTTTCCTTTATCTCAGTTGGAGCGCTCCAGTCCATACGCCGCTAAACGGACGCTTCCGCTTTTCTAGTTAATCCTTGCTTGAAAGAATCCCCAAAATACGAAGGATGCTGACGAAAAGGTTAATAAAATCCAAGTATAGGTTTAATGCCATCAATGGAACTTCTTCCGATCTTACCCCGTAATGCTTCATTCGGCTGAAATCAAAGAGGACATACCCACTAAATACTAATACGCCGATAAAGGAGTACGCTAGCATCCCTGTAGAGCCTAATGGAAAGAAGATATTAAAAATGGAAATCGCCACTAATGCAAGCAAGGCAGCAAGCAGGAATCCTCCTAAAAAGGAAAAGTTTTGTTTTGATTTAGTCGCATAAATAGCAACACCTGTAAAAACAACCGTTGTACTGGCGAATGCCATAACCACCACGTTTGCACCTGCAGTAGCTAAATAATAAGCTACGATAGGGTAAAGGGTTATTCCAGATATAAATGTAAAAATGTATAAGAATGAATAAGAAATTGCCTTTTTGCGTCTGAAAAAGAAGGCAACCATGAGCATAACAAATTCTAAAATAGCTAATGGCATAAATAGGCTAGATGGAACAAATACTCCTGCCATTGTACCCAAGAAAGCAATCGCAAGCGAAAGGGCAAATGTTCGTAAAACAGATGGCAAAAATTCAGTAGATGTTTGAGTATACAAATTTTTCACCTCAAAAATTATTTATTACTAACATATACGATGATATGGTCAAGATGTTTCATTTTTTCTTAAAAAATCTTTATCTTCTTTTAATAAATCGCGAATTTCTGCTAAAAGTTCTTCCGTTCGGTCGACTTTCGCAACAACCGCTACTGGTTCCTCTTTCTTTTTAAATCGGTTAAGAAACTTCACAAATAAGAAAATTGAAAAAGAAATGATTAAGAAATCAACAACCGTTTGAATAAATTGGCCATATTTTAATTTTCCATAGGCAAGATTAGAAAAATCAAAATCAACGCCTCCAATGATTACCCCAACTAAGGGCATAATTATATCGGCGACAAGAGATGACACTATTTTTCCAAATGCTGCACCGATAATAACCCCGACGGCTAAATCGATGACATTGCCCTTCATGGCAAACTGTTTAAATTCATTCCACATAAAAAATATCCTCCAAACTCACTTCTTATTTAATTGTACATTGTAACGATAAACCAAGTAAAATAGCAAACAATTTATTATGAAATTAAGTTCATCTTTATTGCTTTTACTGCTGCATCAATCCGGTTCTTTGCAGCTAATTTTTGAATGATGATAGAAATATAATCACGAACCGTATAGCTGCTTAGGTGAAGAACCGTTGCAGCCTCATTGATAGATGCACCCTCGGCGATCAATTTTAAAACTTCTTTCTCACGTTGTGTTAAGACGCCATTGGAGTTCGCAAATTGTTGAAGTGCCTCATCTCCAATAGAAAAAAGCAATTCCCCTGCATAATGCCCAAATTTTATTAATGTGGCCAAGGTTTGAATAGAAACTTTAAATTGAGACTCTTCCCCTTTGTCCAAAAGGGCAATACCGATCAGTTTGCTTTTTGTTGGGACAAATATTGGTAATATCACTAGTGACTTTAAATTATATTCCTGGACATATTTTTTCGGTAATACTTCAGCAGCATCTGCAAAATAAAGGGGCTGAGAATGATTTAGTTTATGAAAATATTTTTTTAGTAGGGGGAGCTTAAATAATTCTTCCCTAATTTGCTGAATAGTGGCGTTGCTTACATTATATCCAGAAACTCCGATTCCTTTGTCCTCATATGGATTATACATAAATAGGGCACAGCGATTAAAAGGCATATATTCTACTAAACCTTTAGTAATCGCCTTAACCGCCTCATCCGCACCTCGGGTACGTAGCAAGTGCTGTAAGAAGAGGAGTGATGCATCTTTCCATTCCATCTTACTTTCAAGATGATGTAGTTTTAGCTGGCGTAAATACATCCCCCTAATAAATTCGATTTCATGATTGCTGAGAGGATAGTCTTTATGTAGCAGACCTATTATCAGGGTGTCATTCAAACAAGGAATTTGGACAATGGAAGCCTCGTCGCTGCTTGTTCCTAATAGTCTGGCAATCGCTGTAGATAAGTGGTCGATTTGACTTGCCTTTAAACCTTTGGACATTTCAATTAAAGGGGTATCTACTTGATTTAGTTCAGAACAGGCAACACTATCCACCTGATAATCATCCTGTCCCTTATTAACGACAGCTATCCAATTGATTGGAATGACGTTAGTAGCGATAATAGTTTTTATCCATTTCTCATTCCGATCTTCTATATCTTGTGTTAACAACGTCTGGTCAAGTATTCTCGAAAAAAAGGATTGGACTCCCTGATGATCGAGAAATGTGGAAGATTTATTTTCAGATAACAGCTTATGAAATATATTTTCAATCGTTGTTAACAAGAATATTGACTCGTTTTCATCATATTTGGTGGCGAAACGATTTTTCCATTCAGCAAGCAGGGAAAGGATGAAGGAGTCTACACTAGGGATTTTATCGTTAAATACTTGTTGGAAGGCAATCTGGATGATGACATTAAATTCATCCACTAAACTGTCCTTTCGGTATTTTAATGTGGATAGAACTTCCTTCCATTCTTTCATAAATGGTTCATTAAGCCCAATAAGAATGGATAGTCCTTTTTGAATAAGCTGTTCCACTTTGTGCTCCATGTTGGTTCCACCTCCACCAATAACCGTTTTAATATTCTTCGGTATAAATTTTTTCGATATGTCCGTAGTAGTAATCCGTACCCGACATTTGACGGGGTACAAGATTTAATACGATATATTTCGTGATTGTGGCGGTGAAATAACCGTAGTAAGGTATTAAAAAGAATATTATTAAAAAATTCAGAAAGTAGGTGAGCGATTATGGAAAATTCAATTCAGCTTTTTGAGGGGATGACAAGTAAAAGGGTTTTCTGGTCAGCATTAGGGTCGGGAATTCTGGTATTAGTGCTGCTATTAGTCTCATTTGGGATTTCGGGAGTAGCATATGCTGTCCCAATTGCTGGTGTGGGCGACTTTTATGTAGAGTTTGATAAATTGGAAGGGAATGGCTACACCTTTTTTCCAAAAATGGGTGAAACAAGCAGTGAAGATTCGGCTCCACAAGGCACAAATTTAATAGAAAATTTGACAATTGATAAGTTGCAATTATACAAGGATTTCAAGGTTGGCGGACATTGGATCCGAGTCAAGATTACCGCCTCCAAACCTGTACAGATTACCGGACTGCAACACGATGCAGGTCTTATTGAAGCCGATGCAAAATTCCAAAACTTAGCGCTAAAAGAAAATCATAGCGATGATTGGCAAAAACAATTCCAACAAACCTCCTCGAAAATTACCTTAGAGCATGCAAAGCTTAAAACACACTATCTGTTTCAGAAAACGATTAATATGAACGGGATGAGGCTGACAGTTGAAAAGATTAATAAGAAATAAGGAATGGAGGAAAGTAGATGGGATTTACTAAATGGCGAAAAAGCCGGCCGCTGTGGGGTGCTTTGATTACCATAATCAGCGGACTCATGATTTCATGGGTGCCTTTAAACCTATATTTAAGTACATTCCTTCCAGGGTCGATAGCTATCATAGGCTTACTTTTTGGTGGACTACTTATATTGATTGGAATTGTGGCCATATTCTTTCCAAATGCTTCTAAAATTCTAGGAATCTTTACTATTTTTCTATCAATACTTTCTGTTATTGGAGCATTAGGAGGGTTTCTTTTTGGCACGATATTTGGCATCATCGGGGGAGCATTGCTGATGGCCTGGCGTCTCGCACCAGTCAAAGTAAAAGTAACACCCCCAACTGAGATGGAAAAAACGGCCCAGACTTTCTAAAGGAGATCAAAATATGTGGTGGAAAAGCAAGATGATCTTGTTAAGCTTATGTCTCCCGTTGATGTTATTAACAATTTTCGCTAATGGTGGAACAGTTAAGGCGGAAGAACAAACTACAGATGGTTTTGTAATTGAGGCAGACCGAGTCGTTGGTTCGGGAATGACTGCAAACATCATTAAACAAGAAACCTCTACAAATAGTGGTAAACTAATGCTGCGTTTTCATTATAAATCCGCAATAATTTATGGAATGAAATTAACCAAGCAGGTAAATTCCCCAAAGGGTCCTGTAAGTATTAGTTTAAAAGCAAATGGACCTGTTAGTGTAAGGAATATGACTGTTGATACATCGGCTTTTGTCTTTAAAGGGGCTTGTGTAAAGGCATTAGAAACTGTTCCAGAGCTTGGGATGGAGCAGGTGGTCATGGTGGCTCATTTCATGGAATCAGAGAATAGTATTATTAAGCAGTTAGTTCTTAATACGGTTTCCGGTCAATCAACTGCACCCAAGCCCGAAAGGCTGAAAATTATTCAAGATTTAAGCTCTCTTCCACTTCATCAATTGGATAAAGAGCTTGATAAAATTTCAAGTGGACATATGCCTCTCACGTGTGAAGCTGGTTCCAAAATAGTTGAATCAGATGATGGGGTTGGTAAAATCACTGAACCGGTTGAAGATGTGTTTGAAGTGGTGACTCATCCATTGAAAACGGTTCCAAAATCATTGGAATCGATAGTTGAACCGCTCAAGCCAATATTAAAACCTTTAGAACCTGTAACAGAACCGCTTGAGCCAGTTTTGAAGCCACTTGAGCCTGTAGCAAAGTCATTTGAGCCAGTTTTGAGGCCACTTGAGCCTGTAACAGAACCGCTTGAGCCAGTTTTGAAGCCACTTGAGCCTGTAGCAAAGTCATTTGAGCCAGTTTTGAGGCCATTTGAGCCTGTAACAAAACCGCTTGACCCAGTCGTCAGCGGAACTACAAATATGGTGGAACAGATCGTAAAATCCGTTTGTGAACAAATGGAGGATGCAAAAGGGGTAATTAATAAGGAACTGGCCTTGTCATTAATTGATGAAGCGATTGAAAAGAAAATACCTTTGAGTAGTGTCTGCCGAGGTCAAATATCACTAACAAAAGAACTTCAAGTCTGGGAAGTGGGTTTATTAAAATCGCTCGGTCTTATTGATTTATTAGGGAAAGTAATTCCGGAGGATCCTATTAAACAGCTGAATAAAATGCATGAAATAATTGCAAAAGAAAAGGATGGGGCCATTATCTTCTCACCATAGAAAAAAGAGCAGGGAGTCCTGCTCTTTTGTTCAGTGATAAAGTATAAGTTTCTGAACTTAGATAACTGTCTAGCTCCAGCGCCCTAGCGGCTAGTGTCCTTCGCTCTCCGCCCTACGATAAGTCAACATCGAATCGCCTTTGGCTCTTCGTGTTTCCTTTATCTCAGTTGGAGTGCTCCAGGCCATACGCCGCTGAACAGGGCGCTTGCGCTTTCCTTGTTAAAAAGCCCAGTTTCCGCCTCGAAATACGGGTTCTGTTTTTCCATCAGCAGTGATTCCATCGATGTCCATCTCCGTGGAACCAATCATGAAATCAACGTGGGTGATACTTTCGTTCAGACCGTTCTCTTTCAATTCTTCGGAAGACATTTTCTTGCCGCCTTCAACACAAAAAGCATAGGCACTGCCGATCGCTAAATGGTTTGAGGCATTTTCATCAAACAATGTATTGAAGAAAAGGACATTTGATTGGGAAATGGGTGAGTTATATGGTACAAGTGCAACCTCCCCAAGATAATGTGAGCCTTCGTCTGTATCGACAAGACGCTTAAGGATTTCTTCGCCTTCTTCGGCTTTTACCCCAACAATTTTTCCATTTTCGAACGTAATCGAAAAGCGGTCAATAATATTTCCACCATAGCTTAAAGGCTTTGTGCTAGCAACTGTTCCATTAACACCTGTTTTATAAGGAACAGTGAACACTTCTTCTGTCGGCATGTTGGCCATAAACTCGAAGCCTTTCTCATTTACACTGCCTGCGCCCACCCAGATGTGTTTTTCAGGAAGTTCAATTGTTAAATCTGTACCAGGAGCTGTGTAATGGAGCTTTTGGTATCTTTTTTCATTTAAATAATGAACTTTTTCATGAAGGGTTTCATCATGTTTTTTCCAAGCTTCTACTGGATTTTTAACGTCTGCACGCACGGCTTTGAAAATCGCATCCCAAAGTTTGCTTACTTGGTTTTCAGCAGGCTCATCCGGGAAAACTTTAGCTGCCCATGCCGGCGCGGCAGCTGCAATAACAGTCCAACTTACCTTATCTGATTGTGCTGCCTTCCGGTAATTCGCGAGTGCTTTTCCAGCAGCTTTATTGAAGTTGGCAATCCGTTCTGGATGCACGCCTTTTAGCAAATCAGGGCTAGTGGAAATAACCGACATAAAGGCAGCGCCTTGATCTGCTAGATCTTCCATTTCTTTGGCACGCCAAACAGGGTACTCAAGGAATGCCTCCTCAGGAGCTAAGTCATATTTTGTTCTCGTAACGGTATCGTCGTTCCAGTTAACGATGACATTTTGTGCACCAGTTTCGTATGCCTTTTTAACAATCAGACGAACAAATTCGGCCGCATCTAAGGTGGCGTTTACGACTAAGGTTTGACCTTTCTGAACATTTACGCCCACTTTAACGGCTAGTTCAGCATATTTTTCAAGGTTTTTTTGAAATTCACTCATATGTACGTCTCCCTTTCTTCTGAATCTTCCTTTATTGTAGCGTTTCCAATTGGAAAAAGAAACTGAAAGCCATTACGCAAAATGATACCTGATAAAAACAAAAAAATAGTAAAGATTTTCATCTTTACTGTAACTTACTGCTGTATACTTTTATATTTAAATAAACACCTGTGGAAAATAGGACTAAAAATGTAATAATTCCTGACAATGAAGTTGGAGCCATGAACTGGGATAATTCCATTGTTTCCACCGCCCTTATAATATTAACTTTTGTAAGTTAATTATAATACAAATTAGGCAAATGTGAACATTTTAGTACAATTTTTTATGAATTATTGACCCTTTTTTACATCTGTGTTCCTATTTTTTGCTTTTCAAACGAATAAAACATTACCCAATACATCCCAGCACTTGAAAGAGCAAGAATTGCTATGACGGAAAATGTCCAACCATAACCAAGCAAAACCGTCAGTGGAATGGCAAGCGGTGCAATGGTACGGCTGATTGTAAATCGTAAGCTAGCAGCCGCGAAATATTGACCTCGCATATGCTCAGGAGCAAGTCTCGACACAAAGCTTTGCTGGAGCCCAGCCCCCATTAATTCAGCGAATGTGAAAACCGCCATGGCAACCATTAACCCCCAAATCCACGTGGTTTGACTAAAAAGAATAATGGAAATGGCGTAAACAACAGACGAGAGAACAAATACATTCCGTTCATAATATTTACTCATCCACTTTGTGACGATAACGGTCAACAAGGCAACGAGGAAACCATTTTCCGCGAGCACCAATCCAAATGCCTGCTCACCATTAACCGAAAACGTCCAATTCCCTAATGAAAAAAGACTTTGAGATTCGAAGACATCCTTTATATAAACTGGAATTAATAAGTCCAATTGCATAAATGTTTGCCCAGCTAATACCCCAGCAAGAATAAAGAGCAGAAAGGTTTTATCTTTAACAATCAGTGAATAATCCTTCAGTTGATTTTTTAAAAAGTAATACCATTTCCCGTCAGGCGAAAATGCGTTATTTTTAACCGGAACCGTTTCTCGAATCCATTTGGCTAATATAAGTCCCAAAGAAATACATACTATCCCAGCTACAAGTAAGAGTTGGAACCGATAATGAACATAAAAAATAGCACCTAGAATAGGGCCAATCACAACTGCAATATTAATAGATGTATAAAAAATAGCAAACACATTACTTCGATCTTTTTCATCGACAACATCTGCGACCATCGCTTGACTGGCTGGCCAGTAAAAAGAACCGAACACACCGGCGACTGCAAAGGCTGCAAACCCCATCCATGGGGATTGAAACCAGGGGGAACTTGCGAAGGCAAAGGCTATAAACGAAAGTCCCTGACCGATAGCGGACAAAACCATCATTCGTTTCCGCCCGAACCGGTCGGCACAGTATCCGCCCATAAGGTTAGCCAATACAGAAAAAATTTGTGAGAAAACTAGTAATAATCCTGCTTTACTTTTACCGAACTCTTCTGCAAAATAGATCGTTAAGAAAGGAAAAAACATCCAAAAGGTAATGTTCATCATCCCTTCGCTAAACAGGCGAACTTTTAAATTAGGATCCCAATCCCTAATCCTCATACATTGTCCTCGTTTCTAAATTTTTGACCATACCATCATACTATCTAACTGGACGAACATACAGCAGAAATGGTAAGCACATGGATTGTGCTTACCATTATGGTTAGTCTTGATTTTTTAAGGCTTGTTTCAGTAAATCACCTAAGCTTGTTCCAAAATCCTCTTTTTGCGTATATTTCTGGACAAGTTTTTGTGCTTCTTTCTTATTAACTGCTTTTTTCTTGTCTTCTGCTTTTTCAACGACATTGCATCGGCGGCATTGGAAGTAGGCGCCTGCTTTCCCGTCATGAATCTCCATTTTTTTATGGCACTGTGGACAGCGGCGATTGGAAAGCTTCGGGTCCTTTCTTTTCCGAAATGAACACTCAGGACTTGAGCAAACAAGAATTTTTCCATCCTTTGTATTTCTTTCCTTTAAGAATTCGTTACATTCCGGACATCTCGATCCGGTTAAATTGTGGGCACGGTACGTTTTGTCGCTCGTTTTAATTTCAGAAACCAGCTGCTCTGTTTGACGGCGAATTTTTTGTAAAAAGGCTTTTGGGTCTGCCTTTCCTTTTGAGATTCGTTCCAATTCCTGCTCCCATTTGGCCGTCAATTCTGGTGATTTTAATTCATCATTGACAAGGTCGATTAGTTGTTTGCCTTTTTTCGTTGGATGGAAGCGCCCATTTTGCCGTTCAACAACTTCTGTTTCCACAAGTCTTTCAATAATTTCTGCTCTGGTTGCTGGGGTTCCTAAACCGAATTTCTCCATTTGAGCTAGAACATCCGCTTCAGAATAACGCTGCGGTGGTTCGGTCCATTTTTGGTTGATGGAGCTATTTTTAACCGTAAAGGACTGACCTTGGGCTAATTTTTGCAAGCCAGTTACAGCATGTTCAGTATCTTCTTTTCCTAAGACTTTCTTAAAGCCCAAATCGATTACATTTGTTTCTTTTGCTGTAAATGTCTCACCTTCTACCTTGAAGGTAGCCTGAATGGTTTCAAATTCATAAGCAGGTAAAAACAAGGCTAAGAAACGTCTGGCAATGATATCGTATAGTTTTCTTTCATCTGAATCGAGTTCGCTAAGATTCAGCCGTTGTTCCGTAGGAATAATGGCATGGTGATCCGATACCTTGTCATTGTTAAAAACGCGTTTGGCAAGCACAGTACCCCTATTTGCAAGAAGAGGGCGGACTTCATCTCTATATCCAGAAGCCATTCCTTGCAGGCGGTCTGTCATTGTGTTCATCATATCTGTTGTTAAATAGCGTGAATCGGTTCTTGGATAAGTAACTAATTTGTATTGCTCGTAAAGACGCTGTAAGACTGTCGAAGTTTTTTTTGCAGAAAATCCAAATCGCTTATTGGCATCACGCTGTAGCTCTGTTAAATCATAGGGTAGAGGCTGCGGCTCTGATTTTTTCTTTCGCTCAATTTTTTCAAGCACAGCTTTTTTTCCATTGATTTTCGATTGGATCGCTTCCGCTTTTACATTTTCGAAAATGCGCTTTTCATTGTCTCGTTCCCAATCAGTTGAAAGCGGGCCGATTTCTGCCCGAATTGTCCAATATTCCTTTGGTACAAAGGATTGAATCTGCTGCTCACGCTCAAGAACAAGTGCAAGCGTAGGGGTTTGAACCCGACCCGCAGATAGAGGATCCTTGTATTTGGTGGTCAATGCTCTTGTCACATTTAGACCAATTAACCAATCAGCCTCTGCTCGGCAAACTGCTGAATGGTAGAGGTCCTCAAACTGTTTGCCTGGTTTTAATTGTTTGAACCCATCCTTTATAGCCTTATCTGTTTGTGAAGAAATCCATAATCTTTTTAAAGGTTTGTTCCAGTGGAGCTTTTCAAGAATCCAGCGGGCAACCAGTTCGCCTTCCCGACCTGCATCCGTTGCAATGATACATTCGTTAATATCTTTTCGTTTGGCTAACGCTTCAATGGCACGGAATTGATGGTTTGTTTGCTTCATGACCATCAAGCCCATTTTTTGTGGAATGATCGGTAAATCTTCCAAATTCCATGTTTTATATTTCGTGTCATAATGCTCGGGCATTTTTAATTCGATTAAGTGTCCAAGGGCCCATGTGACAATATATTGATTGCCTTCCATATAGCTTTTATGTTTTTGATTGCAGCCAAGGACACGAGCAAGTTCACGAGCCACACTTGGCTTTTCTGCAAGTACGAGAGATTTCATAATTACTCCTTTCGGGTAAATCCAATTTGACCTTTTTATAGTATAACGGAACTTTCCTTTATTTTAAATCGTTGTAGCTCATACGCCGCTAAACCGGCGATTCCGCTTTTTATTATTATCGTACTAAAGTGTTATCGTGCTAAAATTCAGAAAATTTAATTGACAGATAAGCTTTTCATCACATACAATAATTATCAATAAGATAATTAAAGAATGGAATGATCCCATGAGACATCTAATAATATTCAATCAAGTAATCATAAAAGAGGCTGGACTCCAAATCAAATAGATTCGGAATCCAGCCTCTTTCTTTATTATACTACAGTGGTAGAGGAGAGAGACAATATGATCACACTTACAGGTGGAAGCTTAACGTTAGAGCAGATGAAAGATGTATTATATGGCAAGCAAAAGGTTAATGCTTCAGACAAGAGTATGGAAGCTGTCAAGAAGAGCCGTGAAGCAGTAGAAAGAATTGTTTCAGAATCAAAGGTAGTTTATGGAATTACGACTGGATTTGGAAAATTCAGCGATGTACTTATCGATAAGAATCATGTTCAAGACCTGCAGCTTAATTTAATTCGTTCCCATGCGTGCGGGGTAGGTGAACCTTTTCCGGAAATTGTTTCTAAAGCCATGGTCCTTCTTCGGGCTAACGCACTACTAAAGGGCTTTTCTGGAGTCAGACCTATTGTCATTGAAAAGTTATTAGAGTTAGTGAATAAAGATATCATTCCTGTCATCCCACAGCAAGGTTCCCTTGGTGCGAGCGGTGATTTAGCCCCGCTTTCTCACCTTGCCTTAGTTCTAATTGGGGAAGGAGAGGTATTTTACAAAGGTAAGCAAATCGATGCTTTTGATGCCCTCCAGTTAGAAGGGATTTTACCCGTAACCTTGGAAGCAAAAGAAGGTCTAGCTCTAATTAATGGTACTCAAGCGATGACAGCAATGGGTGTTATTGGTTACTTGGAGGCAGAACAGTTAGCACATGAAAGTGAGCTGATTGCTGCAATGACAATGGAAGGGTTAAACGGAATTATCGATGCATTTGCAGAAGAAGTTCATGTCGCAAGGGGATACAAACAGCAGATTGACACAGCCGCGAGAATTCGTCGTTATTTAAGCGATAGTTTATTGACAACACAGCAGGGCGAGTTACGGGTTCAAGATGCTTATTCTCTCCGTTGCATTCCACAAGTTCACGGGGCATCTTGGCAGGCCTTGGATTATGTGAAAGAAAAATTAGAGATCGAAATGAATGCTGCAACGGATAATCCATTAATTTTTGATGATGGAGAAAAGGTGATATCTGGTGGGAACTTCCACGGACAGCCCATAGCTTTTGCGATGGATTTTATGAAGATTGCCGTAGCGGAACTAGCAAATATCTCGGAAAGACGAATTGAAAGATTAGTCAATCCACAGCTAAATGATTTACCGGCTTTCCTAAGTCCTGAACCTGGTTTGCAATCGGGTGCAATGATTATGCAATATGCGGCAGCAGCGCTTGTTTCAGAAAATAAAACACTCGCACATCCTGCCAGTGTCGACTCGATTCCCTCTTCCGCAAATCAAGAGGATCATGTAAGTATGGGAACAATTGCTTCTAGGCATGCTTATCAAATTATCCAGAACGCACGCAGAGTTATCGCAATTGAACTAATTTGTGCCATGCAGGCGGTTGAAATTCGCGGGATCGAAAAAATGGCATCTCATACCAGGGTTTTTTATGATAAGGGCCGCGAACAGGTAGCTTCGATTAAACAAGACAGGGTGTTTTCCAAGGACATCGAAAAAGCAGCTAATTGGCTTAAAACAATTGAATTTTCACATTTTATTAGAAATTTAAGTATGGAAAAAGGCCCATTCTAGGATATAAAATATAAAAAGGCGTGAGTGCTCACGCCTTTTATTCTGTCTGGTCATTTAGTAAACGAGCAGTATCTCCTCGATATTCATCCTCATCTTCCACTCGATTTTTAAAGGCTTCCCTTACCACTAAAAATTCTTCGTCCCCAATTGCTTGTTTCGCATGCTTTTCCGTTAAACTGTCTTTTGGAAAATTACCTGGGTGGTTTTTCTTTTTATGTTCAAAATGTTCTCCACGTGCCAAATTCAACACTCCTTTCGTCATCAAAAGTAGCATTCCCTGATTGGAGTGAAAATAATTACTATTAAAAAAGAAAAAGCTGCCTGAAAGTGGAATCTATAAATAGATTCACTCTTCACCAGCTTTATCTTTTGGGGGATCTGGTTTACACATGCGGTCTAATACATACCCAGCAAACACAATAAACGCAATCGGAATGGAAAAGTTTAATACATGAATAAGGGTCATCGCAATGCTTCACCACCATTATTTTGAATATTAACAATATTAAGTTTATTATTATGTTGTTTAATTATATGCTAATTGTCACAGTTTAGACAAATCTTTAAGTCATATGTTTGTAAAACCATTTTAGTTTCCACTAGGAAATAATGAAATGGCAAGGAATTTCGTCTAAAGCTCTAGACCTTAGACATGGAACATCAAAGGAGTTAGGCAGTAATTGGGATATTTTTGTAGATATATGGCATAATTTGTTAGAAAAAAATGTGTGAAAATTTAAATAATACGACAAATTACAACACCCTACTAAAATAGCACTAGATATAATATCAATAAGGATTAAGTAAATTGACCTATCACAAAAGAACGATTGGCTAATACAGTCATACTTAAGTTGTATTAGTTCAGAAAAAGGCAAACCTGTTGAAAAGCAGGGACGCAAAGCCGAGGATCTAAGGCAGGTTTAACTTGTTACGATGGCCGGGCTACCTGGAATACACAATGTATTTTAGGAGTGAGAAAAATGATTATTACAAAAAGTGAAGTAGAAGTAATCGATCAAGAATGGATGGACCTCATATTAGAAGCAAAAGACTTGGGATTATCCATAAAAGCAGTTCGTGACTTCCTTAGCCAACAAGAAGTAATGAGTTAATCATGGAACGACAGTATACATAAATAAAAAAGCATTCTACAAATGGGAGTATTTGTAGAATGCTTTTCTTTTTTCAAATTGAAAAAGACCTTTTAAAAAGCAGGTTATTATTTATCGTCGTTTTGATTAATACGCCACTTGTTAAATTCAAGAAAATCACGAAATTGTTCTTTGGAAACACCAGAATTCATTGCATCTTTGACAAGATTCATCCAATCAATGTCTAATTCCGCTTTATTGACTTCTTCATGTATTAAATGATCAACAGGAATATTTAAGACAACTGCAATTTTTTCAAGAAACTTTATAGAAGGATTCTCTTGTTTGTTATTTTCAAGGTTACTTAAATAAGATTTTGCCACTCCTGCTTGAGCAGCAAGTTCGGAAAGTGACATTTTCTTTTCTAAGCGAAATTTTTTTACGCGATCACCGATCATAATTCTCACACACCTAATTATTATTCTCTTTTCATTAATTCTATCAAAAGGAATAGAAAAGTACCATATTAAGAACAAAGGAATATGAACAAAAATATGAACTTTGAGAAAAAGTTTCACCATATAAAGTATTTTTGAAAAATTAACAGGATAGGGTTAATATTAATAGTGTTGCCAATAGTGGTTAATTGTATAATTCACTAAAAGTTTTTGCGTATAGACGGATAACAATTATGAATATTATACATAAAAATAAACAAAAAGGAAGGGGACCCTCCTAAAATGATTGTCCTTAAATCACAACGTGAAATTGAAGCAATGAAAAAGGCAGGAGAAATACTTGCAGCTTGTCATAAAGAAATCGGAAAATTAATCAAACCAGGTATAACCACTTGGGAAATCGATGTATTTGTTGAAGAATTTCTTAAGAAAAATGGAGCGACACCAGAACAAAAGGGTTATAAGGGTTATGAATATGCAACCTGTGCAAGCATAAATGACGAAATATGCCATGGCTTCCCAAGGAAGGAACCTTTAAAAGATGGGGACATTGTGACAGTGGATATGGTTGTCAATTACAATGGTGCTTTGGCTGATTCCGCCTGGTCTTATGCAGTAGGAAAGGTATCTGAGGAAACCGAACGTCTATTAAATGTTACAAAGGAAGCACTCTATAAAGGGATAGAACAGGCGATTGTCGGCAATCGAATTGGGGATATCGGACACGCAATTCAAACCTATGTTGAAAGTGAAGGTTTTTCTGTTGTTCGAGACTTTATTGGCCATGGGATTGGAGCAGTGATACATGAGAAGCCGGATGTTCCACACTACGGGCTGCCAGGAAAAGGCGCAAGAATTAAAGAAGGTATGGTCTTTACAATTGAACCCATGGTTAATGTAGGAAGATACCAAACGAAGATGGACAACAATGGCTGGACAGCCAGGACCATTGATGGGAAATATTCAGCACAATACGAACATACACTTGCGATTACAAAGGATGGACCTGTCATCTTAACTGAACAGGAATAAGCTAAAAACCCGTTANNTAACGGGTTTTTAGCTTATTTTTTTCGGAGGCTTCCAAGCTCTTCTACTAAGGCCTGCATTTCATTAGGACTAAATGAATTTTTTCTAAGTACCATATCATAAATCTCTTTTAATTCCTCGTACATTTCTTCATCAAAATGCGAAGGTTTTATGGCTCCAAGGTTTAGGACCTTTAGCTTTTCCTTAATTTGTTCAATCATATATTCGACATTCTCAATCGATTTTTCTGATAAATTCATTTGGGTCACCCTTTCCGTGAGTTAATATGTCCATCTTTTCATGTTGAAAATTATATGTCAATATAAAATTCCTAGGAAAGACTCCCAATTTAGTAACCCAAAAAAAATGGATAAAAATATCAGTTGGACTTGCGTGGCCATCCTCTATGAAGCAAAATAAATGAAAGAGGGTTTTGGTATTATTATCATCGGGTATTATTAATGATAATAATAATTATGATTAAGGGAGACGTTAACATGACAAAGAAAAATCAATTTTGGCGCGGGGTGTTAATTGGAGCACTTGCTGGCGGAGCAATCAGCCTTTTAGATAAACAAACACGTGAAGTGATGAAAGAAAACGTACAAAAAACTACTACTAAGGTTACCTATATCATGAAAAATCCAGGAGAGATTACTGATAAGGTGAAGGAAACTGCAGAAAAAATAAAGACCACAGTTAAGCAGGTCAGTGAGGATATATCTTATATAACAGATAAAGTGGAAGAGTTACGGGATATGACTCCTCAGGTAACGGACATATTAAAAGAAACGAAGGATACCTTCAAAAAAAGTGACGAAGAAATCCTTTTAAATGAAGTATTAGGTGAAGAAGGAAAAATCCAATAAAAAGGAGGATGGAAATGGAAAAGGTGGGGAATGTTCGCTCATCTTTATTAAAATTACTTTGGCACCGGGTCGATGAAGATGATTTACCTGGATTAAGTGCACAGCTAGCATATTATTTTCTACTGTCCCTGTTCCCGCTCCTGATTGTTTTATTTACACTCCTTCCATATATTCCAATTCCCCATCAGGATATGCTTGGGATCGTAAGGGATTTTGCGCCTGTCGAGGCCATGGACCTAATTGAAAAAAACGTCCATGACATAATGAATCATCGGAATGGCGGGTTGTTATCGTTCGGGATCATCGGTACGATTTGGTCGTCATCGAACGGTATTAATGCGATTGTGAAGGCTTTTAATAAGGCATATAATGTAAAGGAAAGTCGCTCGTTTATTGTCTCAAGAGGGATGGCTATTCTTTTAACTTTTGGAATGATTTTTGTATTAATTCTGGCGATTGTTCTTCCTGTATTCGGCAGAGAAATAGGTGTTTTTTTATTTTCTCAAATGGGCTACACGACAGAATTTATTAAGGTATGGGATACATTAAGCTGGCTGGTTAGTGCTATTATTTTGTTTCTCATTTTTACAGGATTGTATTGGATTGCACCGAACGTAAAAATAAAATGCCGTAGTGCCTTTCCAGGGGCAGCTTTTGCTACCGTGGGCTGGATTATTTCCTCGATTGGATTAACATTTTATGTTGGAAATATCAGTAATTATTCGCTCACCTATGGCAGTATAGGGGCAATTATTGTCTTAATGATTTGGTTATACATATCGGCATTTATTATTATATTAGGTGGAGAAATTAATGCTTTTTATAGTGAAAAGAATCGTAAGAATTGCTAATAGTTTCCTTCATGAAAATAGCCCATCTGTACAAACTAAGATAGAAGGCTAACTAACTTCAGGGAGGTTCTTATTATGACAAAGAAGACCAAAAAAGATGGCGGTACAAAGCAAAAAGGTAAAGGTAGTAAAGGAAATAAAACTTCGGGGTCTGCGAACGGCTCGAATGGCTATCACTAATGGGTTAAATCCCATATAAAAATAAAAAAACCGGATGAATGTTCATCCGGTTTTTCACTATTTAAGTAATCGAAGACTATTTAGAATGACTAAAATGGTACTGCCTTCATGACCGATTACTCCATATGGCAAATCGAGCATCTGAAAGAAATTCGATGCGATCAAGATCATGATTACAGTTATGGAGAAAACCACATTTTGTTTAATGATTCTGTTCATGCGTTTGGAAAGATCGATGGCCTCGGCAATTCGCGGCAAATCATTTTTCATGAGGACAATATCAGCAGTCTCAAGGGCAACATCAGTTCCTCCGCCCATGGCAATACCGACATTGGCAATTGCTAGCGCAGGTGCATCATTAATCCCGTCACCTACCATTGCCACAGTTTTATACTTTTCTTTCAATTCCTTAAGTTTTTCTACTTTTACCTCAGGTAAGCATTCGGCGAAAAATTCATCTACATGGCTTTCAGAGGAAATCGCTCGTGCTGTTTTTTCACTATCCCCAGTAAGCATGACCGTATGAATACCTTGCTTTTTTAAATGATCAATGGCAAGTTTTGTTTCCTTGCGAACTACATCCTTCATGGCAATGATCGCACTCAGTTCACCATTTATTTCAATGTATACAAGTGTATTGCCAAGACTTGCAAGATCCTTTGCCTTACCTTCAGCAAACTTTTCAACATGATTATTGCCAATAAAGGCAGCTTTACCAATTTTCCACTTCTCACCGTTAATTGTCGCTTTAACACCCCAGCCTGGAACATCCTCAAGACTTTCTGGATAAAGGAGGTCCTTATTAATGCTCAATTTAACATAATTCACTATCGCGGTTGCAAGCGGATGGTTAGAATGGCTTTCAATTGAAGCAGCTTTCCAAATAAGGTCCTCTCGATCAAGCCCTTCCTTAACAATCACTTCAGATACTTCTGGTTTCCCTTTGGTAAGTGTTCCCGTTTTATCAAATGCGATGGCCCCTAGATGGCTTAAATTTTCAAGATGAACCCCACCTTTAACCAATATCCCATGTCTCGCTCCATTTGATATGGCGGATAAAGTGGCCGGCATAATAGAAGCAACAAGGGCACATGGGGATGCAACCACCAATAATATCATTGCTCTGTAGAAGGCCTCTTGCCAACTCCAGCCTAACATAAAGTGTGGGAGGAAAAACATTAATAAAACAACGGATAGGACTACTTTTACATAGGTTCCTTCAAAACGTTCAATAAACAGCTGTGAGGGTGATTTCTCGCTTTGAGCTGATTGAACAAGCTGTATGATCTTGTGGAAGAGGGTATCATGACTCGCTTTTGTCACTTTAACAGTAATTGAACCAGTCATGTTAACGGTGCCCGCGAAAACATCCTCCTCAGTTCCTTTTGAAACAGGCATGGATTCACCAGTAATAGCTGCTTCGTCGATATTCGTTTGTCCTTTGATAATGATTCCATCAGAAGGAACTCGTTCCCCAGGCTTAATTAAAATAAAATCACCGACACGAAGCACTGAAACAGGAACCTTTTTTTCATAACCACTTGAGATGAGCAAGGCTTCCTCGGGCTGAAGCTTCATTAAAGAGGAAATTTCCTTGTGGCTTTTATTCATGGTATAGGTTTCTAATGCTCCACTTACAGCAAAAATGAAAATTAGAACGGCACCCTCTGTCCAGTAACCAATAATTGCTGAACCTATGGCAGCAAAAATCATTAGCATTTCCACATTTAATTCTTTATTTTCATAAGTGGCTTCAATGCCTTCTTTAGCCTTGGCAAACCCGCCAATTACAAATGCCAGCAGGTAAGCAATAATGGAATCTGCTCCATCTCCGTACTTATCCAATAACCAGCCAGCAGCAATGAATCCACCGCTTAATCCAGCAGCAATCAATTCTGCATGCGGTTTGATTTTTTCTAAGAAACCTACTTTGTGAATACTCTTTGTTAGAGTCTTTGCTTCTGAATTCATAGGATCTCCCCCTCTCATTTTCCTAGTTGATAAGAATAATCAAAATCAATCCCCTTAAAAAATACGAAAGCTGTCATCAAAGGGATGACAGCAACAATTCTTAATTTTTTCTTTATTTTCTTTCATCTTACCACATATTTTATGCATTAGATATGAATTTGCTCCACAATCGTGGATTAAGAATTTTGTTGTTCAAAAGCCAAGTAAGTCTTTTTTCCAAAAGCAAAAATGATAATTGATAAGATCAAAAGCATTGTACTAATGATATAGAAGAAACTCACATTTTCTGTGAATTTAATGAACAATCCCCCGATGATTGGACCACTTAGGCTGCCTAGACTAAAAAAATGCCGCATAACAAATTTCCTGTCGATAGCAAGTTCTTTGGAACTAAATCTGTCATGTAACTAATGCCAAGCGAAAAGGTCGAACCGACTATCATCCCAGAAATGAGGAAAGCTACAAACAGCCCAATAAAGGAATGTTCAAAAAAACTTGCAGCTGTAAAACTGAAAAAACCAAGAAAAAGAATAGTTATTAAGATATTTTTGCGCCCATACTTATCACTTATAATTCCTAACGGAAGCTGGGTAATAATACTGCCGATTGCAAATGCAGATAACACCATTGAAACACTGGATACATCTATATTCATTCTTAATGCGTAGACAGGAAAACTTCCGTTTAAGGAGGATTCTAAAAAGCCGTAAGAGAATGGGGGTAAGAAAGCAACCCATCCAAATTTTAATGCCTTTCTAAACTGCTTGATTGTGGCTAGGAATGAATTGATCCCAACTTCTTGTTCAGGCAGTTCATTTTTAAGAGTAAAAACAAAGACCCAGCCAATAAAACATAAAATCGAGGAAACAATAAAGGGCAGTGATTGATTTACGTTTACTAATGGTATCATTAATGGCCCGGAGGCAAAACCAATCCCAAAGAACAGACCATATAGAGAAATATTACGTCCCCTCTTTGCAGCTGGGGAGGAGGAAGTCATCCAAGTCTGTGTGGCAAAATGGAGGGAATGATCGCCAATGCCAATCAGTAATCGAAGAGCAAACCAAAACCAAAATGTCTCCCATAATGGAAATAAAGCAAGTGAAACAATTACGAGCCCGCCACCATAGATAATAACCGGTTTATAACCGTATTTTCTGAGAGGCATTTCCATGAAAGGGGACACAAGTAGAATTCCAATATAAAGTGCTGTAGCATTTAAGCCATTTAAAGAAGGTGAAACGCCACTTTTTTCAAAAATTACTGCGATGAGTGGCAACAGCATGCCTTGCGAAAAACCAGATATGGCAACAATACTAACAAGAATCCAAAAACGAAGGTTATTAATATTCATAGAACTTCCTCATTCAAATATTTTTAAATAGTTCCTAAATGATGGTAACGAGAAAATCCGCCATTTGCAAGTGAACAAACTCCCTAGACTTTTATGATTAGTTTAGGTAAATTAGGGTACAAAAGGAAAAAATATATATATTAGAAATCCGAGAATTTGGAGGGAATACGGTGAACAAGATTTTTATGCTTATGACACTTATTGGGGTGCCACTTTCAGTTATTGGCTCACTCATGCATTGGTCAAATATCATCTTATTTATAATTTATTGCTTAACAATAGTTGCACTAGCCAGTTTTATGGGGAGGGCAACAGAAAGTCTCGCAATTGTTGCTGGCCCACGAATAGGCGGATTATTAAATGCAACCTTCGGAAATGCGGTTGAGCTTATTATTTCTATCTTTTCGTTGAAGGCAGGACTTGTTGGTATTGTTCTTGCCTCATTAACGGGTTCCGTGTTAGGCAATTTACTACTTGTGGCAGGACTATCTTTCTTTATTGGAGGATTAAAATTTAAGAGGCAGACATTTAATGTGTACGATGCACGTCACAATTCGGGACTACTTATGTTTGCTGTTATAATCGCCTTTGTTATTCCAGAGGTTTTTTCGATGAATATGAATGAGACAAAAACACTTTCCTTAAGTGTCGGCATATCGGTCATTCTGATTGTCCTTTATCTAGCAGCCTTATTTTTTAAGTTGGTTACCCATCGAGGCGTGTATCAGCCCAGTACTGAAAAAGTGGCTCATGAGGAAGAAGTACCAGAATGGGGTAAAGGAAAGGCCATCGCCGTTCTTTTCATCGCTACATTGGCGGTCGCATACATTTCCGAGCGTCTTGTTCATACCTTTGAATATGTAGGGGATACTCTTGGTTGGTCTGAATTATTTATCGGGGTAATTATCGTGGCAATTGTTGGTAATGCCGCAGAACACGCTTCTGCTATTGTCATGGCATTTAAGAACAAAATGGATATTGCGGTGGAAATCGCGATCGGTTCTACCCTACAAGTGGCGATGTTTGTTTTACCTGTCCTTGTTCTTATCTCTCTTTTGTTTAATACCACGATGCCGCTTCTGTTTAGCTGGCAGGAATTGATTGCGATGGTTTCATCGGTGCTCCTTATGGTTGTCATTTCCAACGATGGAGAATCCAATTGGTTTGAAGGGTTAACTTTACTGGCAGCCTATTTGATTATGGGAATTGGTTTTTACTTACTCTAAATTTACATTAAAGAGACTCTAAGCCTAATGGATTAGAGTCTCCTTTGAAATATATACTATTTTTAAATTCTTCCATGTACGGAGTTAATCATCTTGCCTGGACTATCATAATAAAATAACTTTTTTGTAGGGTTAAGTATCAATCGCTTTTCTTTGGGCCATCAATCACCAACCTTCATGTTTATTTAGATACATGAACACGAGTGTTGAATCTCATATAAGACGGGAATCCCAACCTCCTTAATATTAATTAGGTAAATGGATAGCAGATTGATTACAGCCCTCCTTACTTGATAGATTAAGTATATTATATAATGAAATTGTAATTTTGTAAATGTTCTGATTATTACATTTATGTTACTTTTCCCTAAAAGGAGCCACAAATGAAATTATTAATTAGGTTTTTATTTTTTATTTTTGGTTTGGCTATGATGACTTTCGGAGTATGTATGACCATTGAAGTAGCCGATATAGGTGTAGGAGCATGGGACGCACTTAATGTAATCCTAACTGAAAAGGTTGGGTTATCAGTGGGAAAATGGGTGATGATTGATGGCGCGGTTTTAGTCATCGTTGTTTCTCTTTTATTAAAAAAAAGACCGGATCTGCTTTCATTACTAACTATTATTATTATTGGTTCCTTAGTCGATTTTTGGCTAGGCACTGTTTTTGAATTATTTGAAGTCAACGAACTTATGGGGAAAATCGGAATGTTATTGATGGGCATCTTGATTATTGGATTTGGTGCATCCATTTATATCCAAGCTAAATTCCCGCAAAGTCCAATCGATAATTTTATGTTGGCAATCAAGTAACGTTTCCGTGTTAATTTAATGGTAGCGAAAACGATTGGTGAAATTACAGCCTTAATTCCAGCATTTTTTCTGAATGGACCTATTTCATACGGGACCATTATTATCACTTTTACCGTAGGTCCTGCCATTCAATTATTTTTTCCATTTTTTGAGAAATTAATGGTCCGACTTCAGGCGAAATATTGAAATTACTTGCTTGGATGGATAAAATTTATCAACTCCGAAAAAACTACTAGCAGACTGATTAATGCTATTAGTGAAGGGAGTCTAACTCGTGAAGAAAAATATTTCTGTTCTTATGACACTGCTATTAATGTTAACTTTTATTCCGTCAGCCTACGCGCAAAAGGGCCCAGTGAAAAAAGTCTTGGTAAAATATCAAGTACCAGCTTCGGTTCGGAATATTACCAAGGAAAATACTTACCCGAATTCGACACAGAACTTGCCATTATTACAGCCGAGTGATTTGACAAAAAAATTAATCAACTCTTCAAAGGTCAAGATCGAAAATCCTGATTTAATCCGGATGCTGAATGAATCGAGTATTAATAGCACACCGTTTGCAATAGGTTATCGTGCGATTGTCTACTTAGGCCAGTGGCCGCTAAATTATGAATCAACGGAAACCTCCCCTAATTGGGAGTTCCAAAAAATTAATACCAATTATTTCGATAATCGTGGCGGCAAGGTGCCATATCAGATTAAGTATGTTCAGGAGTCCCAAAAAATTATCAGAGGCGGCCTAACGGCTAAAATCGCCAATGCCGAAGATGTGAAAAAAATGATGCTATTAAAAGCGATGGAAAAAACGAATCTTCCACTTTCGTTTGATACGATTATTGGAGCAGGAACAAAGAATGATCATATTTATAATATCCCTCCTAACCGCCTAGGCTACTTATACGCTTATGCACCAGGTGTGAATGAAAAAGGAAAAGTAACCTACGGTGAAGTCTACTTAATGCTAAAAGGAAGCAAAAAGTTTATTGTAATTAAAAATGTCACGTCCCAAGGAATTGGTGCATGGATCCCAGTACAGGATTATGTTTCCTTTGGATTTGCCGCATCTGAAAGACCAAGATGATTTGTAGAGACTCCTCTTTGCAGGAGTCTATTTATTTTTGGCTATGGTTAAGTTCATTGATGATTTTATAGCCTACGTTGATTGGAGCGGAANNGGAGCGGAAGGCGCGAAGACTCCTGCGGGAGGACGGGGCCGAGGAGGCTCCCCGGACCGCCGCGAACCGCACGCGCCTGGAGCGGAAATCAACAGCCAAGGAACACAGCCTTATTTTTAAAAAATAGGGCAAAATAATAATAATCGATTGTCAAAGTATAAATTTTTCGGTAGGATGAGAACGTTAACGAAAAGGAGTGAATCAGTTTGGGTAATCCAATTGAAGATAAAAATACACAAGTGAATTTTTTAAAACAACGTTTAAACATGTTCATTGACGTGCTCGATGCCATTGATCCTGAAGATACGGATCTTGAAGATATTGACCGCTTAATTTCAATGTTAGATGATATGGAATCAAAATGCAGAGAATTTAATAATCGCGAAGTGAGTGAGTCTGTTTAATCAACAGGCTCTTTTTTTTCTTGGAGGAGTTTTCTTATCCAATATTTACATGGTTTTTTCACGATTAACATGGCAACGGTTGCAAGCTAATCCTTTAATTCTAGAGGGTATAGGAGTATAATATAAACGTGCAAAAAGTCGAAAATTGAAAAAGATTATTGGAGAACATAGGGAGAGGGGTACTCGAATTGAATATTTCTAAATTTCAAGAAAGCATGTACAAGCTAGTCGTTGAAACATCAACAAAGCTTCCTAAGGATGTACGCCGGGCCGTTAAAAGAGCGAAGGAAATAGAAAACGCTGGAACAAGTGCGGCGATGAGCCTTGCGACGATTACAAACAATATCAAAATGGCTGACGATCAAGTGTCACCGATCTGCCAGGATACCGGTTTACCAACCTTTAAAATCAAAACGCCAGTTGGTGTAAACCAGTTAGAAATTAAAGAAGCGATTCGCAATGCCATTGTTTTAGCAACAAAAGAAGGAAAATTGCGCCCGAACTCGGTTGATTCACTCACAGGTGAAAATAGTGGTGATAATCTTGGTGCAGGGGTGCCGGTTATCAAATTTGACCAATGGGAAAAAGACTATATCGACGTACGTCTTATTTTAAAAGGCGGCGGTTGTGAAAATAAAAACATTCAATATAGCTTACCATGTGAAATAGATGGTCTAGGACGCGCTGGACGGGACCTTGATGGAATCCGTAAGTGTGTCATGCATTCCGTATATCAAGCACAAGGACAAGGCTGCAGTGCTGGCTTTATTGGCGTTGGGATTGGCGGCGACCGTTCCTCCGGATATGATTTAGCCAAAGAGCAGTTATTCCGCTCAGTGGAAGATGTGAATCCAAATGAAGAACTTCGCAAGTTAGAAGAGTATGTTATGGAAAATGCAAATAAATTAGGAATTGGCACCATGGGCTTTGGCGGCGAGGCAACTCTTTTAGGCTGTAAAGTCGGTGTGATGAATCGTATTCCAGCAAGCTTTTATGTGTCTGTTGCCTACAATTGCTGGGCATTCCGCCGTTTAGGTGTAAGTGTGAACTCGGAAACAGGCGAAATTAACGAATGGATGTACCAAGACGGGGAATTCATTGATTTTGCTGAGGGAGAAGCAGCGAAGGAAACAGCAGCTACATCTGAGGGTGTTATCACGCTTGAGGCGCCAATTTCCGAAGAACAGATCCGTGCCCTTAAAGTTGGAGATGTCGTTCAAATTAACGGCATGATGTACACAGGCCGTGATGCAATTCATAAGTATTTAAGTGATCACGAGGCACCAGTTGATTTAAATGGACAAGTTATTTATCATTGCGGTCCGGTAATGTTGAAGGATGACGCTGGTGAGTGGCATGTTAAAGCTGCGGGCCCGACAACAAGTATTCGGGAGGAGCCTTATCAAGGCGATATCATGAAGAAGTTCGGAATCCGCGCTGTCATCGGTAAAGGCGGGATGGGCCCGAAAACATTGGCGGCGTTGGAAGAGCACGGAGGTGTGTACCTGAATGCGATTGGCGGTGCGGCCCAGTATTATGCAGATTGTATTAAGTCTGTGGAGGGTGTCGATTTAATGCAATTTGGTATTCCAGAAGCGATGTGGCATCTACGTGTAGAGGGCTTCACAGCCGTAGTAACCATGGACTCGCACGGAAACAGCTTGCACGCCGACGTAGATAAATCTTCCTTAGAAAAATTAGCCCAGTTTAAGGAACCGGTTTTTAAATAAGGATACAGTGTTGTGAGGATAGACGTGAGATATTGCGTCTATCCTTTTTTTGCGTCTGGAGAAGTAGATTGTAATTAGGTATATGGGGAAAAATCCAGGGAATGTCGTAAGCTTTGTAAAAGATGTAGTAAGAGCCTGAAAAAATGTAGAAAGTGCCCAAAATTATGTAGTAAGTATCTGAAGTTTGAAGGGATTACCAAATATATCCAGGTAATGTCGTAAGTTCTGTAATATATGTAGTAAGAGTCTGAAAATATGTAGTAAGTGCCAAAAAAATATGTAATAAGTATCTGAAGTTTGAGGGGATTACCAAATAATATCCAGGAAATGTCGTAAGTTTCGTAAAAGATGTAGTAAGTGCCCAAAAATATGTAATAAAGATACGGATTTTGTGGCTGATTCCCAGATATTATTTTAAATTTTGTGAGAATCTTCCCTAGAGCAAAAATAGACACAAAAATGTCATAACACCTACTGAAAAAGCGGAGGTGGATTAGGATTTCTATTGAAAATATACTATTAAATACAAAGGAGGAATAAATCTTGATTGAAATGGAACTCACCCCACCCACCTTTTTACTACAAGCTGAGGCTTTAGAAAGACGGATAGCAGATAATCATAGAAAGATGCAGGATGTAAAGGCCAAAATTAGAATTTTAAGATCCGGATACAATGGAGAAAAAACAATCAAATATTATCTGGACCAAATTCCGGAACACAAATATTATATTTTTTACGGTCTCCGCCTCCCCATAGGTAATACTTTCTTCCAAATTGACACGCTTCTACTTTCAAATAAATTAATATTAATCCTTGATGCTAAAAACCATTCTGGAACGTTACGCTTCGAAATAAATCAATTGATTCATGAATATGGAGACAATAGAGATGTTTATGAAAATCCAGTTGCTCAAGTAAATCGACATAAAATTTTATTAAGATATTTATTTGAAAAATTTAAAATACCTCCTATCCCCATCGAAAATCTTGTAACAGTTTGTAAACCCTCTACCGAAATCATAATCAATCCAGGCTATCAAGAAGCAGCGCAAAAAGTCATCAGAGCATATGATTTATTAAAAAAAGTAGATGAATTAGAGGAAAAGTATACTGAAAAAAAGTTAAATCAAAAGCATCTTAATCAAGTGATTAACCTTTTAAAAACACAACACACTCCACAAAAAATTGATATTCTTAATTTTTTTCAAATTACAGAAGACGAACTAATCACAGGAGTGCAATGCCCAAGATGTTTATACGTCCCCATGGATTATAGAAGGTCAAAATGGATATGCCCTGAATGTCTCTTATTTTCAAAAGAAGCATCCATTTATGGTATTAACGATTATTTCTTGCTGATAAATTCCTCATTTAGTAATCCTGAAATACGGAAATTTCTTCTCTTGCCATCTTCGAGATCGACCACATCATTTCTACCAAAACTAAACCTTCCCCAAACTGGTACAAAAAGAGGTCGAATCTACCACCAACCAACATTTCCTATTTTCACCAATCATGTTTTTCCACCTAATAGCAAACAATAATATAAACAAAAATAGGGGGAACATGGATGAAAAGATTATTGTGCATCCTCAGTATGCTGCTCGTTTTGATACCTCAGAGTACATATGCGGCAGTTTCCAATCAGCCGGTTCATTGGGGCTTTATAAAGGGTGTTAATGAACAGCCTGCAGAAGCAGGGGCTGAACTTGATCAGTTGATCGAAAAATACGGGGCTTTTTATAAAAGTAACCCTAATTCAAAGACGCTTTACCTTACCTTCGATAACGGATATGAACAAGGCTATACCCCTCAGATTCTTGATATTTTAAAAAAGGAAAAGGTCCCTGCAACATTCTTTGTAACTGGACATTACTTGCTCTCAGCAGGGGATATAGTTAAAAGGATGGTAAAAGAAGGGCATATTGTTGGTAACCATTCGTGGCATCATCCAGACCTCACAGCTGTAAGTGACGAAAGGATACGTGAAGAGCTGGAAAAGGTCCGCGTTAAAACGAAAGAATTAACGGGTCAAAAGGAAATGAAATATCTCCGCCCGCCAAAAGGAGTCTTTAGCGAGAGAACGATGCAAATTGCTAAAGAAGAGGGCTATACACATGTTTTCTGGTCCCTTGCCTTTGTCGATTGGAATGTGAACCAGCAAAAAGGCTGGCAATATTCCTACGACAATATCATGAGACAAATCCATCCCGGTTGTATACTGCTATTACACACTGTTTCAAAAGACAATGCCGATGCACTTGAAAAGGCGATTCAGGACTTAAAGAAAAAAGGCTACAAGTTCAAAAGCCTGGATAAGTTTCCGAAGAAAAAATAATCAAAGGTAAAGGCGAATTTATTCAAAAATTCGCCTTTTAATGATTCATTTTATAATATACAATATTATCCAGGAGGAGGGGAGTATAGTGAAATCAACAGAAAAATTTACGGACAAGGCAGAAGTCTATGCAAAATATCGCCCAGGTTATCCGGATGAATATATACAATATTTACTCGAAGCAACTAAGTTAAATGGGAATTCGATCATAGCGGATATTGGATCTGGGACCGGTATATTCAGCAGGCTATTACTTGAAAGAAACGTAACTGTTATTGGTGTGGAACCAAACGATGATATGAGAGGGAAGGCAGAACAATCGTTAAAACAGAATGCCCGATTTATTTCGGTAAAAGGTGAGGCTGAACAAACCACTTTGCAGGATAAAAGTGTTGATTTAGTGACTGTGGCACAAGCATTTCATTGGTTCGAAAAAGACAAATTCAAATTGGAATGTAATCGGATATTGAAACTAGATGCAAAGGTTGCGCTTGTGTGGAATAGTCGAGATGCATCAAGTGATTTAAACAAGGAAAGTGAAGAGATTTGCCAAAAGTATTGTCCGAATTTTAAAGGTTTTAGCGGCGGGATGGACGAAACTCAGGAAGTTTATCATCAATTTTTTAAAGATGGAATTTATGTTTTTAAAAGTTTTCGAAATGACTTGGAATTAGATTTTGAAGGATTTCTGGGAAGATATTTGTCCGCTTCCTATTCTCCGAAAAAGACGGATGTGGAGTATGACCTCTTTATAACCGCCCTATCAAACTTATTCGAAAAATATAGTAATAATGGGCAAATAAAATTACCAAATACCACACGAAGCTACTTGGGAAAGGTGTAAGTTATCAATAGCTATCAATGCCGAATCATGGAGATTCGGTTTTTCTATGTAAATCATGCTATAATACGGGGTAAAATTAAAATGAAACTATCTGTAATGAAGAAACAGTTCCTAGGGTTCTTTGAATTTATGGAATAATTTGGAGTGAAATAGATGAAAACTGATCAAAATATCAAAATCGAACTAAATCAAACCTTTCCGCTGACTATCAAAAGGCTCGGCATTAATGGGGAGGGCGTAGGCTATTTTAAAAAACAGGTTGTCTTTGTGCCGGGAGCCCTTCCAGGTGAAGAGGTTGTGGTAGAGGCAACGAAGATTAACCCTAAGTTTGCTGAGGCAAAAATCAAAAAAATCCGCATTAAATCCCCGCATCGTGTCCTGCCGCTTTGCCCGGTGTATGATCAATGTGGAGGATGTCAGCTACAGCACTTGAAATACGATCAACAGCTTAAGGAAAAACGTGATATTATCATTCAATCACTTGAGCGCCATACGAAAGTCGACATCAACAAGCTCGACATCCGTGAAACAATTGGGATGGAAGATCCGTGGGGATACAGAAACAAGAGCAGTTTTCAAGTCAAGGCAATCGACGGCAAGGTATTAGCCGGACTGTATGGCCTTAATTCCCATCAATTGATTAATATTGACGAATGTGCTGTGCAGCATGCGCAAACAAATGAAGCAACATCTGAAGTTAAGCGGATTTTAGAGGAATTAAAAATTCCCATTTATAATGAAAAATCTAGAAAAGGTATTATCCGGACAATTGTCACTCGTGTCGGCATCCAAACTGGGGAGCTTCAAATAGTTCTGATAACTACACAAAAAGAATTGCCGAAAGTGGATATTATTATTCAGGAAATCCAAAAACGTCTACCCCATGTGAAATCTATTGTCCAGAACATTAATGGGCAAAAAACTTCCCTTATTTTTGGAGAGGAAACACTCCCGTTAGCGGGTGAAGATTTCATCCAAGAGACATTGGGAGACTTACAATTCGAGCTTTCGGCAAGGACCTTCTTCCAGTTAAATCCTGTGCAAACGGTAAAGCTTTATAATGAAGTGAAAAAAGCAGCAGCACTGACTGGCGAAGAAAAAATAGTGGATGCCTATTGTGGAGTGGGAACCATTGGATTATGGCTCGCTGACCAGGCGGGAGAAGTCCGTGGGATGGACGTCATCACGGAATCGATTGAGGATGCGAAGAAAAACGCAAAGCGCCACGGATTTACCAATACTAAATACGTGCCTGGCAAGGCAGAAGAGGTCCTTCCTAAATGGGTCAAAAAGGGTTGGAAGCCAGATGTTATTGTAGTCGATCCACCTAGAACAGGCCTAGAGGGGCAGCTCATCCAAACCATCCTTCAGGCAGAACCCAAAAAGTTGATATACATCTCATGTAATCCTTCAACTTTGGCTAAGGACATTCAGAACTTAAGCGCGAAATATGAAGTAAAATATATCCAACCAGTGGACATGTTCCCACATACGGCACATGTTGAGTGCGTGTCGCAACTTATTTTAAAGAAAGGCAACTAACCCTTAGACCTACTTCTTTCAAGTAGAAAGTAATGAAAATGTTATTTATTAAGCAGCCTTAGCCCTGTATTCGGGCTAAGGTATGAATAACATATTTAATTTTCTAAAAATTACTCCTTGTAACTTTATTATTAAAAATGGACAATAGATATTAGTAGTTCGATTAAACACTTCGCTATATATCTATTAAGTAAGGGGTAGGGTTATGGAAACAGCAAAAAGAATTGGTATAGAAAATGAACAAGTACGTACCTCACGGCAAAAGAAATGGATTTTACTTGGGATCCTTGTTCTTTTATTCATTTCTGTGATGTTAAGCATAGCTGTAATAGAAGTTAAAAAAAGTAAATCTAAGCCGTTAGTGTTAATAAATCAAACAGAAAAAAAATTTACTAAAACAAAAACAGTGTCAGGTCGTGTTGTACAAAGTCATGCTGAAACGATTTATGTAAATGCAGCAAAAGGATCTATACAGGAGATCTTTGTAAAAGAAGGGGAAACAGTTACAAAGGGACAAAAGCTCTTTTCTTATGAAGGCTCAACAGTCGCGGCTGAGCTAGGACAAGCAGAAGTAAATAAAAAGCTAGCAGAAACAAGTGTTACTCAGATGAAAGAGCAAATCACTTCATTAGAGCAGGATATACGAGAAGCTGAGTCAACCACTACACCTGATACAACCACTACAACTGATACAACTGATACACCTGATACAACTGATACAACTGATACAACTGATACAACTGATACACCTGATACAACTGATGCAGTTGATTCAGCTAACATAGCTACTAAAGCTATCACGATCCAGTCACTTCAAGCTGAACTAAATAAAGCAAAAGCTGAGCTCCGTACAGCAGAACTCAATGTAGAAAAAAATACGTTGCAGGCTGAAAAGCTAAAAGCTGAGCTCGAAACATTAACTGTCATCAGCAACACTGCAGGTGTAATATCAAACCTGAACCAAAATGTAGGTCAAGGTTTTCGAGCAAAAGAAAATCAGCAATTAGCAATCATGCAAATCGCTTCTAATGATCCGTTTCAAATTGAAGGAAAGCTCACAGAAGCAGAAAAGGCAAAAATTTCATCAGGCCAATCTATTACAGTAACTTCTAAAGTAGTAGCAAATAAGAAATGGAAAGGGAAAATTGCGGAGGTTAGTAATTATCCTACATATAAAACAACTGCAAAAAAGGATAAAGATACACAACAAGAAACTAGTCCATACTATTCCTTTAAAGCAAGTATAGATTCACAAAAGGGCCTATATCCTGGCTACAATACCACGCTTGATGTAATAGTACAGTCAAAGCAGTTGTTAGCAGTTCCTGAAACGAGCATCATGGGCTTTGGAAAATCGACCTATGTATATGTACAAAAAAAAGGAAAGATTCAGAAACAAAAGGTAGAAACTGGTCAAAATGAAGGTAAATGGGTTGCCATACTTAAGGGGTTAAAGGAAGAAGACAAATTAGTAGAAAATCCATCCTGGATTGTTCGCATTGGTACATTACTTTTTGATTAGTATTTCACGGGTATATTATGGTAGTGATTGGATTCAATAAGAATAAAATTTTGCTGTAGACACAAATGTTATTTTCCATATGAGACAATAAGAAAAGCAAGTATAATGGACGTGCCAGTGTAATATTAGCTGGCTTGTTTTTTTATTTAGTATTATTTATCAAAGTAACTCACCAACACCCATGTGTTGCCACATACACTCTGGATGTTGAATGTATCTCGCAACTCATTTTAAAAGAGGCAACTAACCCAATTTGGGTGTTGCCTTTTTACATTTCTTGAAGCGGATTATCAAAGCTGTAATGAATATCGACAGTGTCATAGTTATTACAAATGATCTTTTCAACCAGAGAATGAAGGACTTGAGGCGTTAATTCCTTAAAGAGGGCACCTATATACTTGATGATAGGAGAATAGAATTAATGCGATTATGTCAAAAATAAAAATTGACTGGACACTGTTTGGTGTCCTATAATAAAGACACCAATTGGTGTCCAATTTAAAAGGAGGGGGGATTTTGAGCGAGAAAAATCAAGAGCGTGATGTTTATGCAGCCATCGCTGACCCAACAAGACGTAAATTGTTAGGTTTGTTGGCGGAGGCAGAAGAGTTACCTCTTCACGAATTAACTGCTCAATTTCAAATGGGGCGTACTGCTGTCTCTAAACATTTGGCTATTCTTAAAGAAGCGGGCCTAGTTGCTGACCGCAAAGTTGGTAGAGAAACAAGGTATCGACTAAATGCGGCTCCGCTACAGGAAATTAAAGATTGGGTATCCTTTTACGAGAAATTTTGGAATGAAAGAGTGTTACTTTTAAAAAATTTATTAGCGGAGGAATAAAAAATGGCAGATGTATCATTAGATTTTCAGTTTACAAGTTCAATCAATAAGGTGTGGAACTCATTAACCGATTCGGATACTCTTGCAAAATGGATAATGGAAAATGATTTTAAACCAATCGTAGGACATAAATGTCAATTCCGAAATCCGCAGTGGAATTTAATTGTAGATTGTGAAGTATTAGTTGTGGACGAGCCTAATAAGTTATCTTACACATGGGTAGGTGGTCCGATAAACACTACTGTCACATGGACATTGAAGGAAGAGGATGGCACAACCTACTTACATCTTGAACAAGCAGGATTCGAAAAAGAAGATCAAGCGTTCAATGGTGCGAAATATGGTTGGGCGAAAATGGGCGAAGATCTTAAAAAAGTGTTAGGGGAAATGTAAGACCAAACCTCTGAAGTGAGTTTTTTAGTTTTTTAAGCTAACGTATAGGAAAAAGCAAACGGCTCAGTATAGGACTGAGCTGTTTGTTTTTTCAAAAAATAACACAACATATTCATTTGAAGTTGTGCTAACATGGCAATACTAGATTTAGAGAATAGAGAGGGGAACGCTATGAAAATAAATCAATTAATTGCGAACAATATTAACAAATTAAATGCAGCACTTCCAGCAGATCAATCGTTAGGAATTGCTGGTTTGTCAGGATCTGGAAAAACGACTTTTTGTCAAACCATTGGTGAAGAATCCAAGAAACGTCTCGTTTCCTTATTGCCAAAGGCTGAATATCAGTATTTATTTCCTAACATAATGGAAACCAATTTTAGTGCTATCAAGATGGAAGAAATGCCACTTGTACTTTTTCTAGGAAGATCATCCATTTCTTCCAATCCACGTTCAACAATTGGCACACATACTGGCGTGTTTACAGAGATTCGTGTGAGTCTTGCTGAAAAATATAATCTTTCTCCGGAAGTGTTTTCCTTTAATAATGCATTAGGCTGGTGTCCAGAGTGTAAGGGTCGTGGAACTACTAAAAATGTCGAATGTAAAAAGTGTAAGGGAAAGCGCTATAATCAAGAAGTTGAACAATATAAAATTGAATTATTTGATCAACCACATAGTATTTCCGATATCAACAATTTAAGCATTGAATCGATTCTATCACTAGCAGAAGTTTTACATATTAGTGAAGCGAAACAGCATATTCTTAAAAATATTATCAATATGAATATTGGTTACTTAACATTAAATCGGATCATGGGTACATTGTCAGGAGGGGAAATAACACGTCTTTACTTGGCAGAATTCATGGCAGCCAGTGAAAATACCGTGATTATTATTGATGAAATCTCCGTTGGTCTTGATCACCAAACTCTATTGAAAATTTTAGAACAGATTAAACAATTAGGCTATAAGAACCAAATTTGGTTCATTGATCATTCTGACACGGTCCTAGATACAACGGATGAGCAATTGTTCTTTGGACCCGGCAGTGGGAAATATGGCGGAAAAATTGTGGAAGAATCACCGCGTCCACAACCCATCCATTGGGAACAAAATCAAGAAATGCCAACAGATTACTATCAATTTCGTGAACTGCATTGCCGTAATATTCAAATGGCTGAAATTCAGATACCCAAAAATAGGCTTGTAACCTTTACGGGTGAATCTGGATGTGGCAAATCTACACTAGTCAATGACTGTATCGCCAAAGATTTTCAGAAGCGTTATCCAAAAGATAAACTAGTAATGGTAGGGCAAGATCGAAACCAATCGATTACTAGTCGGTCAACCGTTGCGACTTTTCTTGATATCAAAAAGAAACTTACAAAATATAGTGAAGATATTGATGATATTTTTGAGCGTTCGATTGAAGATATTATTGATGAACTTCCAAATCAAGATATTGCACATAAACGTTTGAGTTTACTGATCAAACTTGGACTAGGTTATTTGACATTAGAAAGAAAAACACAAACCTTATCGACTGGTGAATTTCAATGTGTTCATTTAGTTTCGGAACTGTTTGCGAATTCTAGAAACCCTCATACACTTTTCATTTTTGACGAACCTTCAAAAGGTTTATCACAAAATATTCTAAATCAATTCATTGATAGCGTCAGGGTCATTCTGCAAGATGAATCTGTCTCAATTATGATGATTGAACATAATGCCTATATGTTAGAAAGCTCTGATTTTATCGCTGATTTTGGTAAAAGAAAGATTGAACCTGTCACTCATCTTGAAGTTGTCAGTCATAACGAATATTACGAGCTGAAAAATAAGGAAGATGTTGTGCTTCCATCGCAAATTTCTTCGACACTCAAAGCGCAAAATGGCATTAATTATTTAAAAGAAAATCATATCGACTATTTTAAGAATGCAGAAAATGTCTATAAGGGTGGTATCTTAAAAAATTTATCATCAATGGCCCGTTTAATTTACGGCGAATACGAATCTGACAGCATTGCGCCTGTCATTGCTATAGATCTTGAAAGACATTTGTATAGCCAATATAGTTTTCTCTATGAAATGGGCGGCGTGATCAACCATATTATCGCGTCGCATCCGACCATTAAAGATACGAGAAGCTTCGATTTCTATTCACAGGACAATCATTGTCCATCATGCTCAGGACGCCTTAAGATTGAAATATTTGATAAAGATCTTGTCATTCAGGACAAAACCGTTCCATTCTGGGATGGCCTATTTTATTCTGAAGTGATGGAAGTATTAAAATATTATCAATATCCAAAATTAGAGTTTCTATTTGAGGAAATTAAGAATGAGCTCGGGTTCGATCTGACGAAAAGCTACAATGAGATGTCAGAAGAAGAAAAGCATATTTTTTGGTACGGATATTTTGAAAAGACATTCTATGATAAAGCAGGCAAGACACAGAGGACCTGGGTAGGCTTTAATACCATCGTTGGTGGGTATATGGTCATTTCGAAATCGGTGATTAAAGAGAAAATGAAAGCATCTAAAGAAAAGATTACCTGTCCGATTTGTAATGGAACTATACTTAATCATCATAAACAGCTTACATTTGGTGACACAGATATTCGTGAGATGATCAATCAGCCACTTGATCAAGTGTTACAAATAGTTGGAGAGTTACCTGTACTCGTAAAGCTAAAATCTATTGTTGGCGGCGATATGACTTTGACAGAAGATGTCTCCCTGATGCCTAGGGAAACACAAGTCGCATTGAAAATGTTTGAATTGGAACTCGCAAGCTTTGTTGGGTATGAAATGGTATTACAAAATGTCTTACCATTCTGGGACAGCATTAAAAACAATATTGAGTCCATCAGCATCAATAATGAGATTACCATCTGTGATTTTGCCAATATCAATGAGACAAGAGAAACTATCATTGATAAGTATTTCACTAATGGAAAATACAAAAAACTAACGTATGTTTATGAAGCATTTGGTTACAAAAAAATAGTCACTCAAATTAATAAAATTAATAAAAGTTATCCATGTCCATTCTGTAAAGGGAAGAAAGTCATTACAGAAGAGAATCTCCATGATGGCGTGTTTAAATTAACGATACCATGTGTGAGTTGTCGTGCAAGTGGCATCAATGATGAAGGTCGCAAGGAAATGGTCGAAGGCATACCAGTCAAAACATGGTTAACCGGCAAAGTAAGTGATGTTGTTGATGAAAGTTTATATACTGAGGATGTTGCCGATATTCCAATTTTCAATCGTATTCGTGAGTTAAATAAACGAGATATGATGGCGGTTTATCAATGCCTTGGGCAAAATAATTAAATTAGAATTATTAAAACAGGCCATATTTTAAAACAAAGCTAGGTGTCAGCTATTGAAACTCATTTGCAATAATAAATTGCAAATGAGTTTTTATGCTATTCTGAAGTGGAGCTAAAAGGTAAGGAATTTAGTCGAAACGGTGTGTTCACATAATTGTAGAAAACATAAGTAGAGAAAAAATTATCATGAAATATAATGTGATATAATTTAGCGAAAAGGAGGTTGAAAAATGTCAAAATAATAATAAAGATAATAAATGTTTTTGAAATTTGGATTTCGTCTTAATAAATCTCCAATCTTCTTCCCCTTTATTTTTCATCATTTTAAACCCACTCTCATGCCTTCTTATAATAACTTCCAGTTAAAATGCTGAAACGAATAAATTCATTTAATAAATTGAATAAATGGGAATGTTGCCGGTTAAATCGAAGTTATTAAAAAAATAGGAGTGGTTCTAAGCATGCAGTGCTGACTAAGATTGCTAAAGGCATCACGGTTTGTTATTCAGAGGCTTTTCCTGATCAAAATGAAGATTATTTCCATCTGTTTTATATTGGAAAGTTATTTATAGTCGCGGACTCATATTGTATGAATCCAGATTGTAAATGCCAAGAGGCAGTTCTAAATTTTGTCCAAACTTATCCGAGAGAAGATAGGAAAGCTGACAGTTTTATGATTAGGTTTAAACTTAACGGCAGTGGATATAGAATACACGACCGCGACAAATTCACTAGAAGTGAAATAAAGGCCATCGTTATGCATTTTACCGCAGACGACATGCTCCTGGAACTATTAAATGTACGATACAAGGAAATGAAAGAAAAGGCAAAAGAAATTCTAAGTTAAGTGCGGACTTAAGGTCTTGACCCAAGTTGACAAAATTTATTTCTCAACTTGTTTAGAAACAGATGATTTATTAAAAAATCCTCTGATAGGAAAAGCCTATACTGAGGAATTTGGAAAATACAAAGGAATTTTTAGAATTGTTATTAAGAAGCTGCAAATTTGGAATGGGATAATATCCTGTTTCTTTTTTTTGCTCTATTTTTAACAATACATGTTTAAGTTTATGATTTATAATACCGTGGTGGGTATCCGTCTGAAAGTTGGGAGCAGGTGTCGAATCTTTATCAGATTATTCTACATAAAATTACAATTATATTACATTATCGACTGTTTCATTGTTATTAGTCCGTTAGGAAGATACACTATTAATATATAAAAATCGAATTAACAATAGGTAACAAGAGGAGATTTTAAAATGATAAAAAAATTATTTAAATATACAGTATCGGCTGCCATCCTCGCCACTATGATTCAAGCAACACCTACTTTTGCAAGTCCAGTAGATTCACCAGTTACACAAGAAGAAATCAATTCTACACAAGTACAAATCAATGACTTTGAAACAAAGATCCAGCAATTAGACAACCGGATCTCCTTATCCATGGAGAAAAGTCAAAAACTAAACGATCAGATTAAAACACAACAAGGAAAAATTGAAAAAACAGAGGCTGAAATTGAAAACGCTAAAAAGTCCTTAGATGCTCATAAAAAGGTCTATTCTGATCGTCTAAAAAGCATTCAGTTAGAGGGCAAACAATCAATCGCTACTTACGCAGAGCTTTTACTTTCGTCTGATAACATTTCAGAGTTTTTAACTCGTTTTACTGCTATATCGCATATCATGGAAACTGACACAGACTTACTGAACGGTTTAAATGATAAAGAACAAGCGTTAGAAAATGCAGAGGAAAAATTACATAATGAGTTTGACCAATTAAAAAAGAGCCAGGTTGAATTAGCTTCTGAACAAAAAAAGATTGAAGAAGATAAAAAAGAAGTTGAAAAAGGAATAGCTGAGGCGAAAAACACATTACAAAACCAACAGGCTCAACTGGCACAACAAAAGGCTGAACAAGCCCGTCAGCTTGCTGCACAACAACAAGCCCAACAACGCGCTCAACAAGTCCAACAACAGTCTGAACAGCCTGCTCAACAAGCCCAGCAACAAACTCAACAGCAGGCACCAGTAAGCAGCAGACCTTCTAAGTCTGCACCACCGTCAGTTGCAGCCATTTCAACTAACTCTGGATCGGCAAGTGCGATGATTGCTTACGCTAAACAATTTTTGGGCGTTCCTTACGTTTGGGGCGGGTCAACGCCAAGCGGATTTGATTGTTCGGGATTCACTTCCTATGTGTTTCGTTCAGTTGGCATTAATCTGCCAAGAGTTTCACGAGACCAGCAAAATGTTGGAACAAGAATTTCTCCGAGTCAAGTACAGCCAGGAGATTTAGTATTCAGGGGTTCTCCTGCCTATCATGTCGGCATTTATATTGGAGGCGGGCAATATATACATGCTCCGCAAACGGGTGATGTTGTGAAAATTGCTTCGTATAATCCGTCTAAATTTTCTAGTGCTGCTAGAGTATTGCGTTAGAAGTAACAATTTTTTGAAATGTAACCTTAAATAGTGAGACCCTTGCAAAAAAAGTTAATTGCTTTTTCAAATAAACATAGGCAAAATCATGTTAGAGTAGGTTATTTATACTTACTCTAATTTTTTTTGCTGTTATTTTACCCATTGTCATAAATGAAGGTGATTAAATGATACATAAATATTTAGGTCAGACCCTTAGTTTTGAGATAAATTATAAAAATCGTACATCCATGGGCATTTATATAGATGTTTATGGAAATGTTGAAATCCAGGCTCCTAAAGGGACCTCCGATGAACTTATCCTGCAATTATTAGAGGAAAAATGGGATTGGATCCAGCAAAAATCAACAGAAATGAAGGATAGAAGGCTTGGCCAAAAGGTAAAGGTCTATGATCATGGTGAAACCTTTCTTTATTTAGGAAACGATTATCCTATCCAGGTCTCTCAAGATATAAATATCAAGCAAGACTATGTAGTGTTAGAAGGGGATAAGTTATATATATATGTGAAACAGCTTGAGGATGAGAAAATAAAACAAGCCTTAAAACGGTTTTATTATCAGCAGTGTAAAACCTTAGTAGAGAGGAGTATTCGTTCCTATCAAAGCAACTTCAAAATAAAACCAAGGTCTATCCGTATTTCTGATAATAACAGGAACTGGGGAACCTGTGATTCCAGGCAGCAATTAACCTTCAATTGGAAGCTCGCGATGGCACCATTAAAGGTAATTGATTATGTAGTTGTTCATGAAATGTGCCATATGGTTCATCTGAATCATGATCGATCTTTTTGGCGCCTTGTAGGTAAAATAATCCCCGAGTATGAGCAAATGGAGAACTGGCTAGCTTTATCAAGTTGGAAAATGACAGTCTAAAAGTGGAACATCAATTTTAAAGGGAGACTTACTGATGGATAATAATGATATATTAATTCGAATGAGATATGCACTAGAAATAAAAAATAAAGAAATGGCAGAAATATTTAAACTTGGCGGAGTGGAAGTAACAGTCCCTGAGGTAATAAAGATTCTAACAAAAACCGATAATGAGGCTGAATATGACGATCAAATAAAATGTAATAACAGTATGTTAGATTCATTTTTAAATGGACTTATTATTTTTAAAAGAGGGAAACAAGAGACCAAACCAGGACAGTCGGAAACACCGGAACCGTCAATAAAGAAAAGCGCAAACGTTAATAATCTCTTGTTGAAGAAAGTAAAAATAGCGCTGGCCTTAACTACTGAGGATATGCTGGAAATATTTGAAAATGCAGGAATAACTGTAACAAAAGGAGAACTCGGCGCTTTATTAAGAAAAGAAGGACATAAGAATTATAAAGAGTGCGGTGATAAGTACGCTAGGAATTTCTTAAAAGGTTTAGCTTTTAAATATAGGGTAATTTAATCACACAGTCTTTTAGAATTCCTATAATTTTTGTGTAAAGTAAGTTTAATAAGACAAAAAAAGAAAAGGGGATACGATGGCTAAAGAAATTAATGAACTATGCTGGAACTTAGATAACAGTTATGCCCGACTGCCAGACTCATTTTTTACCAGGACAGACCCAACGCCTGTCCGTTCACCCAAGTTGATTATTCTTAATAACCGGCTGGCAACCTCCCTTGGCTTGAATATACAGGAGCTCGAGAGCGTAAATGGCGTAGCAGTATTTGCTGGCAACCGGATACCTGATGGGGCCATGCCGCTTGCCCAAGCATATGCAGGGCATCAATTTGGGCATTTCACGAAATTAGGGGATGGACGGGCCATCTTGCTTGGTGAACAAATCACCCCGAAAGGCGAACGGTTTGATATTCAACTTAAGGGTCCAGGTAGAACACCGTACTCCCGCGGAGGCGATGGTCGAGCGGGGCTTGGACCGATGCTGCGTGAATACATCATCAGCGAAGCGATGGATGCGCTTGGGATACCAACCACCCGAAGTTTAGCCGTTGTGACAACCGGGGAGGCAGTATTCCGCGAAACCGCCCTGCCAGGAGCAATTCTGACTCGTGTGGCAGCCAGCCATCTGCGCGTTGGTACCTTTCAATACGTAGCAAAATGGGGCACAGTTGAGGAGCTCCAGGTACTAGCAGACTATACACTAAAACGCCATTATCCACACGTTGACACTGATGAGAGACGATATCTATCGCTGCTACAGGAAGTAATCAAACGTCAGGCAGCGCTAGTAGCGAAATGGCAGTTGGTTGGCTTTATCCACGGGGTCATGAACACCGACAACATGACCATTAGCGGAGAAACGATTGATTATGGCCCGTGTGCTTTTATGGATACCTATGATCCTGCAACAGTATTTAGTTCTATTGATAGGCAAGGACGTTATGCTTATGGCAATCAGCCGTATATTGCCGGTTGGAATCTCGCTCGATTGGCTGAAACTCTTTTGCCGCTCTTACATGACAATCAAGAACAGGCTGTCCAACTGGCTCAGGATGAGATTTCACATTTTATGGAGTTGTTCCAGGTTAATTGGCTGGCTGGAATGAGAGCCAAACTCGGCATATTTAACGAGGAAGAACAGGACGCATCTCTTGTTGATAATCTTTTAACTATGATGCAAAAGTATAAGGTGGACTATACCAATACCTTCCGAGCATTAACTTTGGATAAGCCGGAGGATACAGTCTTAGTGGAGACTTCAGAATTTAAGCAGTGGTATGAGCAATGGCAAGCGCGTCTAAACAGACAGCAGGAATCAAAAGACTCCTCACACCAGTTGATGCGTAATAGCAATCCTGCGGTAATCCCTCGTAACCACCGGGTGGAGGCCGCACTAGACGCTGCCGTGAATCAAGAAGACTACAGCGTAATGGAGCGGTTGCTTGATGTACTTTCAAGCCCATATGCGCACTCCTCAGAACAGGCGGAATACTGCACGCTTCCTGAGCAATCAACCCAGCCTTACCAAACCTTTTGTGGTACATGATAATCATTAATTAAATCTCTTTTTAGGAAATTAAGGTGTGAGGATGATCGCGTGTTTCTATTAACTGAAAATGCCAAAACAGAACTACAAAATAGGTTGGAACTAGCAGATTCAAAACAATTTATCCGGCTGCAAATGCGTAAAAGTTGTTTTATGAAAGTGAAATTGACCTTGGAAGAAACGATTCAGCCAAATGATGCAGAAATTACTAAGGATGAATTGCATTTCATTATTGACAATGGTGAGTGCCATTATTTCAATAATAAAACGTTAGATTTTATCCCAGATACAACAGGTTTTAAGCAATTTGAGATTATTTAAAAAGGAGTCTGATTTCTATGAAATCAGGCTCCTTCTTTTATATTTTCAATGTAAATTAAAAAAACAGTAAAATTATTTAAAATATTGACAGAATAATGAACGAGAGTTACTATTAGATTGTCCTTAAAGAAATGCGAACGTCATTCGATAATGTCGAATAAAAGGAGGATGGTTGTGTCAGAACGTTTAATTCAGTCTGTTGAAAGAGCCGCTGATATCCTAGAATTATTTTTGGTTACTAAACCAGAACTAAGTATCAAAGAGATTAGTGAGAATTTAAATTTATCAAAAAGTACTGTCCACGGTATTATCAAGACTTTGGAACATAGAGGGTTTCTTCAACAAAATCCTGAGGATTTGAAATATAAGCCAGGGATCAAGCTTTTTGAACTTGGCAATTTTGTCGGAAAACATCTCGATATTGGGAAAATTGCAAGGCCCATTATTATAGATTTAGTGGATGAACTAAATGAAACTGTTCACTTAGTTTCGTTACAGCGAGATGAAATTATTTACATTGAAAAAGTAGAAGGTCAAAGTGCCCTTACTATTTATTCGCATATTGGAAAAAGAGCTCCTTTTCATAGTACGGGTGTGGGAAAGGCAATACTTGCCAACCTTAATGAAAATGATGTTAACAGAATATTATCATCTATCAATTTGGAATCATTTACTAAGCACACGATGACAAATATTGAGGAAATTAAAGAACATTTGCATTCCATCCGTGAGCAAGGCTATGCGGTCGATGATGAAGAAATTGAGTTAGGGCTTAAATGTATAGCTGCGCCAATATTTAATCATCAGGGAAATGTAATCGCTTCAATAAGTTGTGCTGCACCTAAAATGAGGCTGGATGAAAATCGGCTACCTAAGGTGATAGCAGGAATTAAAAGTGCTGCAGCAGAGATTTCAAGTTGTTTAGGCTATAAAGTTTAATACATCTTATAGAAAAACTAGAGAGAAAAAATAAAACACATTAACTTTTAGGAGGAGAATTATTTTGTCAAAAGTAAAAGTTGCCGTTCTTGGCTCAGGGAACATTGGTACAGATTTAATGATCAAACTGGGACGCTCTGAATATTTAGAGCTAACAGCTGTGATTGGGATTGACCCGCAATCAGACGGATTACGCCGTGCAAGAGAATTAGGTTATGCTGGGGTTGATACAGGAATTGATGGTTTTCTTGCAGACAAAACACTAGAAGCAGACATCGTTTTTGATGCAACTTCAGCCAAAGCTCATCTTTATAATGCAAAAGTGTTAAAAGAAGCAGGAATAAAAGTAATTGACATGACTCCTGCAGCTGTAGGCCCATATGTATGTGCTGCTGTAAATATTGATGAACATTTAGATAAAGATAATATCAATTTAATTACCTGTGGTGGTCAAGCAACCATTCCAATGGTTCATGCAGTTCACCGAGTAGCTCCAGTAGAATATGCAGAAATCGTTGCAACAATTGCGAGCTTAAGTGCTGGCCCAGGAACACGTGCAAATATCGATGAATTTACAGAGACAACTTCACGTGCAATTGCTGAGGTTGGTGGTGCTAAAAAAGGAAAAGCGATAATGATTCTAAACCCTGCTGAACCGCCAATTATGATGCGTGATACCGTTTATACCCTTGTTGAAGATGGAAAAATGGATGAACAAGCGATTAGGAAATCGATTGAGGAAATGACAAAGGTTGTTCAATCCTATGTTCCAGGCTATCGACTCCGCACAGAACCAATTTTTGAAGGAAATAAAGTAACCATCTTCCTTGAAGTAGAGGGGGCTGGTGATTACCTTCCTAAATACGCAGGAAACTTAGATATCATGACATCTGCCGGTGTTAAAATTGCCGAAGCGTTTGCTAAAAAATTATTAACGAAAGAAACAGTTTGAACTGTAGAAAGGGGTAAAAAATAATGACAAATGAAAGAGATATTCTTATCACAGAGGTAGCATTACGCGATGGAAGCCATGCGATCAATCATCAATTTACAGTTGAACAAGTACTTAAGGTTGCAAAGGCATTAAATGACGCAAATGTTCCTTATATCGAAGTATCACATGGAGACGGTTTAGCAGGATCTTCTTTACAATATGGACTTTCCCGTACAAATGAAATGGAATTAATCGAAGCAGCCGTTTCTGTTGCCGACAAATCCAAAATTGCTGTGTTACTTTTACCGGGAATCGGTACTTTACATGAATTAAAAGAAGCATCTAATTTAGGAGCAAAAATGGCTCGTATTGCAACACATGTAACAGAAGCAGACGTGGCACCACAACACATTGCCTACGCAAAAGAATTAGGGATGGAAACAGTTGGATTCTTAATGATGAACCATATGGCACCTGTTGCTAAATTAGTAGAACAGGCTAAATTAATGGAAAGCTATGGAGCAGATTCAGTATACGTTGTTGACTCTGCAGGTTACTTACTTCCAGACCAAGTTCGCGAACGTATTCGTGCTCTTAAACAATCCATTGGCGTTAATGTTGGTTTCCATGGTCATAACAATTTATCTTTAGCGATGGCCAATACACTTGCCGCAATCGAAGAAGGTGCGACTCGTATTGATGGCAGTGTTCGTTGCCTTGGTGCTGGTGCCGGTAATACACAAACAGAAGTACTTGTAGCCGTTTGCGAACGGATGGGTATTAAAACTGGGGTAGATTTATATAAAATGATGGACTTAGCTGAGGACATTGTGGCACCACTTTTACAAGTACCACAAGAAATCACGAAAGACAGCCTAACACTCGGGTATGCTGGTGTATATTCTAGCTTTGCTCTTCATGCAAAACGTGCAGCTGCAAAATTTGGTGTGGATTCACGTGATATTTTAATTGAACTAGGAAAGCGTAAAGTAGTTGGCGGTCAAGAGGATATGATTGTTGAAGTGGCTGCAGAGATTGCTAAAAACAAGTCAAAGATTGTTTTGGCCTAATAGTTATAACCCATTACAAATAGATTTATAGAACATTAAAAATAATAGAGTTGATGGAAGAGTGGACTAAAATGTATCCACCTCCATCAACTAGCTTATATCGGAATGATTTAATTTATTTTCTATTTTAACTGCTTATGTAACCGTTTTAACCTTTAAGAAGAGATAGATAACCGTCTTAATTTCATCTTAGTTGGAATTTACATCCTAGGAATAGAGGAGAAGTTTTATGGAATTAGTTATTATATTATTAGCACTCGGAATGTTAATGTTTATTGCATACCGGGGATTTTCAGTTATCATGTTTGCACCGTTATGTGCATTATTCGCCGTCTTTTTAACAGACCCAGATTGGGTTCTTCCGTTTTTCTCCAATGTATTTATGGGGAAAATGGTTGAATATATTAAACTCTACTTTCCAATTTTCCTATTAGGGGCTATTTTCGGTAAAGTGGTAGAAATGTCAGGATTAGCTCGTTCAATTGCATCTACCCTTATTCAGTTAGTAGGACGAAAACGTGCAATGTTGGTTATCGTTTTATTGTGTGCGATTCTAACATACAGTGGCATAAGTTTAGTCGTTGTTGCTTTTGCAGTATATCCATTTGCAGCAAATTTATTTAGACAGTCAGATATTCCGAAGCGATTAATTCCTGGTACGATTGCGCTAGGTTCATTTACCTTTACGATGGATGCGCTTCCTGGTTCACCTCAGGTCCAAAACGTTATCCCAACTACTTTTTTCAAAACAGATCTTTATGCCGCGCCAACGCTTGGGATTATCGGTGCCATCTTTATCTTCATAATTGGGATGCTCTATTTAAATTCCCGTCGTAAAAAGGCAGAAAAAGCGGGCGAAGGCTATTATAGTTTCGGCACAATCAAAGAAAAACAGATCGACATTGATTTAGACCAAAATGAAAGTATAGCCCGTAAAATCTTGGCATTTGTTCCAGTAGTCCTTGTCGGTGTTATAAATAAAGTGTTAACCACATGGATCCCAAAATGGTATCCTAACGGCTTTGATTTTTCTAAGATTGGCTTAAATTTTCCAAATATTGAAACTTCCCAGGTTGTCGGTATTTGGTCAGTTGAAATTGCTCTTATTGTCGGTATTCTTACAACCATTTTATATAATCGTAAACCCGTTGTTATAAATTTCAAGGATGGCATGAATCTTGGTATTGCTGGTGCATTATTAGCCATCATGAACTCTGCAACTGAATATGGTTTTGGAGCGGTAATTTCAAACCTACCTGGTTTTACGATGGCGAGAGATGGAATTGCTAAATTATTTACGAATCCTCTATTAAATGGAGCAGTTACAACGAATGTTCTATCTGCTATTTCTGGTTCCGCATCGGCTGGTATCGCCATATCACTTGGAATTATGGCAGATAAATATATTGAATTAGCAACTCAATTCGGTATCCCGCTTGAAGTAATGCACCGCGTAATTTCCATGGCTTCAGGGGGTATGGATACACTTCCACATAACGGAGCAGTCATTACGTTGCTTGCGATCACAGGCTTAACACATAAGCAGTCCTACCGTGACATTTTCGCTGTTACCATTATTAAAACAATCGCTGCTTTCTTTATCATCGGCGTTTATTTAGTAACAGGTCTTGTTTAAGACTACAATTATTGAATGCAGATGGTAATCTTTCTTGTAGTTGGATTAGCCATTTAGAATATGTATGAAAGCAATAACCCGATTGCAAATGGAGCAATCGGGTTATTGTTAAGTCACCTCAAATAAAGAAACTCGTAATCTCTTCATAAAATCCCACATGATATGATTGTTGTAAGTCTAATGTTCCCGTTCTTTCAACTTACTATGCAATTGATTCAATCGCACCATCAATTGTTTATATTCCTCGAGTTCAATATTACAGGATTGTATTTCTTCTCCAACTGTTTTTGTAATGGCTTGTTTTTCTTCCAGTGCTTTCTTTTGTAAATGGATATAGACTTTTCTCTCATCTGCCTTTGAACGTTCTTTTCTTAGCCAACCATTTGCTTCCATTCTTGTTAGCATGGGAGTCAATGTTCCAGTACCTAAACTTAATTTTTCTCCTATTTCCTTAACCGTTATACCATCTTTTTCCCATAATGCTAATAGAACTAAATATTGAGGATAGGTTATTCCATAAGGTTGAAGTGCACTTGAATATAACTTATTGAATTCACTTGCTGTTTCATAAACGGCAAAGCATAGTTGGTTTTTTAATAACATGAAGTCTTCCAGGATGATCACCTTACTTTAATTAATTATGAAAATAATCTTTTTATATCCTTCTCAATTCTGCTTGGTTCAGTCGTGGGTGCATACCGTTCAATAACCTTGCCTTTAGGATCGACTAGAAATTTTGTGAAATTCCATTTAATATTTTTTGTAAGAGCACCTGGCTTCTGGTTCTTTAAATAAGTGAATAGGGGATCAGTATTATTGCCATTTACATCTATTTTAGCGAATATTGGAAAGGTTACCCCGTAGTTTAATTGGCAGAACTGAGTTGTTTCTTCAATATTAGCAAATTCTTGATTATTAAATTGATCACATGGGAAACCTAAAATCTCCAAACCACTCTCATTAAACTTTTCATATAATTCTTGAAGTCCTTTGAATTGAGGTGTTAAACCACATTTACTAGCAGTATTCACAATAAGTAATGGCTTGCCTTCATAATCAATTAAAGATTTTTCCTCACCATTAGTCATCTTTACACTAAAATCATAAATCGTTGTCAATTGATTCTCCCCCTTGGTTATTACTATGGAATTTTTTAGATTAAATCGTTTACGATTTAATCTTACACGATTTAATTGAGTGTTGCAAGTCTGAATTTGTTAACAGCTGGATATCTGGAATGGAAAAGAGAAAGATAAAGATGAAAAGGAGGGTTTTCCAATGGGTATAAATTTGTTTAATGGTAAAAATGGAGAAGAAAAGGAAATACTTAATGACGTTCTTGAGGATTCAATCGAAAAGGAAGAAAATTTAATGCGGACATATCTTATAACTGCAGAAAGAATTCATGATGATGATGAACTAAAGGAACGCCTCGAAAACTTTGCCGAAGGAAATGCGAAACGAACCAAACAACTGATTGATGAACTCAATGAAATCAAGGAATAGTAAAATGTAGTGCTCATCTGTGAATAGACCAAGATGAGCATTTCTTTTTTACTTGCATAGGTTTCTATTGTTGTTCTGATTACCGCAATTATCCAAACATAAACCTTTTCTTTATAAACCAAAATAATATAGTTCACTTATACATTCCAAAGGAGTTGGTCGTGTTGAAATGGCACAAAACGATACTTTCAATGATTCAACAGCGTCAAGATAAAAAGGTTGCGTTAGCTGTAGACACTTCCACGAATGAAGCCCCAAGCATATTAATCAATAACATAGTAAAACTGTTTGAACAATTAAAACCAGATACCATTTTGGTACAAGCAGATTTTAAAATTAGAAGTACTACACCAATCAAAAGTGATACAATTAAATACTATACACATGGGAAATCTTCATATACTTTGGTGCTTGAGTGGGCAAAAGAAGAAAATATCGATACACTGTTTTATATTACCGATGTAACTGGCTTTATTTCAGAAGACATAGAAAATGTTAGTTATGAAATGATTTGGCTTGTACCTGGAGCTATTTTGCCAAGGGTTCCTTTTGGCAAAGCAATTAAAGTAGCCTGAAAAGAATCCCTCACGAAAAGTGGGGGATGAACTCTTTCGGATAGGAGTTATGAGTTTTCAATGAAAGAATATTATTATGATAAATTAATGGGGATAAAAACGGGAGGGGACCAAGAGGGATTTAATAAGTCCTTTCACTACCATCGTTATGAGCCAACGCCATATAGCGCCCTCGAAGAATTATTTAACAACTATAAATTAACTAGCCGTGATCGAATAGTTGACTTTGGGTGTGGCAAAGGGCGGTTAAACTTTTTTATTCATTATCTATTTAATGCAATGGTTGTCGGCGTTGAAATGAACGAGGATTTCTATCAAGAAGCAATTGAAAATCGAACTAGTTATTTAAAGAAAACCAACACGAGAAATAGCAATATTGATTTTTATTGCGGTTTGGCGGAAGAATACCAGATTGACCCTTTTGACAATCGATTTTACTTTTTTAATCCGTTTTCGATTCAAATTTTTATGAAAACCATTAATAATATATTACTATCGGTGGAAAAATCCGAGCGTAATATTGAATTGATTTTATATTACCCATCAGAAGATTATATTTATTATTTAGAAAACGATACCTCTTTTGAATTGAAAAAAGAAATCACGTTGCCTTACTTCTATGAACATAATTCTAATGAGAGATTTTTAATTTATCAATTAATCGTATAGCTTTGCATTAATCTGTTTAGCTCATCGTCTAATTCGGCTGTGTTTTTAGTATCAAGCAATTGTTCAGAAATGACGATATAACTGCTGTTGCTTCCTTTTAAATAACTATAGATAATCTGCGCGGCATCAATTTCATCTCTGCGTACTTTTTTTGATGAATTAACTTCTGTAGTTTTAAAAATGCTTAATATATTGGACTTGATTGTTTCTCTCAATGACTCAATCTCAGACCATGAATATCTTTCACTAAAGAGTATTTTGTTCTTCTTAATTAGGAATAGTTTAAAAGTACTTTGATTTAAGGGTTCAACGACTGCGAGATTTTTATTACTTTCCATAAATTCAATCACTTTTTCTTTATAAAGAAGGGAGTGGATGGCATCCAACGTGTCTCTATACTTTGCAGCCACTTCAAAATCAAATTCTTCAGAAGCCTCTGTCATTCTTCTCTCCATAACTTCAAGCAGGCTCAAATCGGTGCCATGCAGTAAGCCGATAATCTTAGTTATGTTTTCATTATATCGATCAAGTGCATCTCCTCCTAAACACATACCAAGGCATAAACCTAAGGAATAATTTAAGCAGGGAGTGTACTTGTTTGAAGGGCTGCTACAGCAGATCTTATAGAATTCCTTGATACCTTGGAGCGCTTTTTCGATAGTATGCTTGCTTGTATACGGACCAAAATAAAGACTGTTAGGATTATCAGGACTGCTACAAGTATTGATTCTGTGATAGCCGGCATCCATTTCAATCATAATATAGATATAGGATTGAGGATTTTTCATCATTCTATTAAAAAGGGGCTTTATTTCACTGATTAATTTACATTCCAACATAAACGCTTCAAATTCTGTGTCAGTAAGGACATAGTCAAAATCCTTAAGGCTTGCTTTTAGCTTTATTATCTTTTTAGGATGGACCTTTGAATTTTGGAAGTAAGACCGCACACGATTTTTAAGGTTTTTTGCTTTTCCTACATATATAATTTGTGCTCTGGAGTCCTTCATAAGATACACTCCAGGGGAAGAGGGAAGGTTTTTTACCTTTTCTTTAAGATCCATATGAATACCTCCATTCACACTATATTTTATCACAAATAAAAAAGGTGCCCAGCCTTCACCATCAATGGATGAGAAGACTAGGCACCTTTGAACTTAGATAACTGACTAGCTCAGCACCCCGCGGCTAGTGGACTTCGCCCTTTTCCCTACGATAAGTCAAGTACGAATGCGCTTACGCTTTCCGTGTTTCCTTTATCTCAGTCAAAGTGCTCCAGTCCATACGCAGCTAAACGGGCGCCTACGCTTTTCTTATTACCTGATACCTTTCATGTAGCCCTGAATTTTCGGAGCTAACATTAATAGGATAATACCTAGTACGATGGATGCTCCACCAATCACACCAAAATAGGTCATTTCAGTTTCAGGTGTGTAGAATTTAACAACTTGTGCATTAAGTGCTTGTGCAGCAGCACTTGCTAAGAACCATAAGCTCATCGTCTGTGCAGAGAAGGCTGCAGGAGCTAATTTAGTAGTCGCTGACAAACCAACAGGTGACATGCATAATTCTCCAAATACAACAATTAGATAACTAAGAACAAGCCACATTGGACTCACCAATGAATCCGTACCGCCAAAATAAGCAGGTATAAGAATAACTAGGAATGACAAACCAGCAAATAATAATGATAATGAGAACTTTTGAGGTACTGATGGCTGACGCTTTCCTAATTTAACCCACAACCAAGCAAATACAGGAGCAAATATAATAATAAATAACGGGTTTAAAGATTGAAACCACGCTGGCTTAATTTCAATTCCAGCAAAATGTAATTGTGTACGAGTATCAGCATAGCTTGCAAGGATGGTTGAACCTTGCTCTTGAATTGCCCAGAACATAACCGCTGCAATAAATAACGGGATATAAGCAATAATCCTTGAACGTTCTACAGCTGTTGTTTTTGGACTACGGTACATCACAACGAAATAAATCGTCGGAATTAAAATACCAAGAAAAGTAACAATATTTATAAAGCTAGCAAATGTTAAAAGTCCGTTTGGTATTAATACTGCACATAAAACAGCAAGAATAATTACAGCTAATCCAATAAAAGTGAGGACCTTTTTCTTTTCTGCAGGTGACATTGGATTGGCAATCATCGTTCCTGCAAGACCTAGATTTTTTTTCTTTGTAAGTCTGAACACGATTAATCCTAAGAACATACCAACAGCGGCAATTCCAAAACCTAAGTGGAAGTTACCAACCGATCCAACTATTAATGGGGATAAAAATGCTCCCAAGTTGATACTCATATAGTAAATAGTGAAACCTGCATCACGACGTTCGTCCTTTTCGCTGTACAATTCACCTACTGCGGAAGAAACATTTGGTTTAAGCATTCCAGTACCTAGGACAATCAATACCATGGAAACAAAGAACATAGAAACACTGCCAGGAATAGCTAGAGCTATATGTCCAAACATAATCAAGATTCCGCCGTAAAACACGGCTTTTGAAGAACCGAAGACCCGGTCAGCAAGCCAGCCGCCAATTATTCCAGACATATAAACAAGTGATCCATAGATGGACATGATAGAAAGTGCGAGATTTTTATCAATGCCCAATCCACCTTTAGAAACTTCATAATACATATAGAATACAAGGATGGCTCTCATTCCATAGTAAGAGAAACGCTCCCAGAATTCAGTGAAGAAAAGGGTCGATAGTCCTTTAGGATGTCCGAAAAATCCTGTTTGAGGCACACTATCCACAATTTTCTGTCTATTTATGTTTGACATGTTACAACCTCCCTTTTATTATATTATAATACTTTCTGTTGTTTTGAATTGTCAAAAACTTTTTTTGGAAAATAAGTTATGAAAGGGTTATAAACATTGATAATACTGAATTTCAGTTTAATAAAGGGAGAAAAGAAAGTTTTTTTAAAATAGTAAATGATTTCAGATAAGAGGGACTTTTCGCTCTAATAGACCTTAATTGGGTGCCTGACACCACAGATGGACATTTGTCCATCTGTGGTGTCAGGCACCTTTTTTCCGAAAATTAGGCATAATAGTGATTGACATTGACGTTGCGTAAAGGTGTATCGTTAGTTTATAAGGGGGTGAACGAATGGAGTATACAGTGCAGAAGCTTGGAAGTCTAGCTGGTGTTAGTACTAGAACACTTAGGTATTATGATGAAATTGGAATTCTTAAGCCAGCTAGAATTAATTCGTCAGGATACCGAATCTATGGTCAAGCGGAGGTGGACCGTCTTCAACAAATCTTATTTTACAGGGAATTAGGGATCAGTTTAGAAAGTATAAAAGAAATTGTAACGGCTCCAAACTTTGATGGCGCTGCAGCACTTAAAGAACATCGTGATAAACTCCTTGAGAAAAAGGAACAGTTGGAATTATTAATTGCGAATGTAGATAAAACGATCGCAGTAACAGAAGGGAGAATGAAAATGTCAAATCAAGAAAAGTTCGAGGGTTTTAAGAAAAAAATGATTGACGAAAATGAGAAGAAATACGGGAAAGAAATTCGAGAAAAGTATGGAGATGAAACCATTAATAAGTCAAACGCCAAACTTCAAAATATGACACAAGAACAGCATGATGAGGTAACAGCACTAGCTGAAAAATTGACACAAACGTTAGCAGATGCTTTTAAAACAGGGGATCCAGCCGGAGAAAAGGCACAAACAGCCGCTGACCTCCATAAGCAATGGTTATGCTACTATTGGAATGAATATAGTAAGGAAGCCCATGCAGGTCTGGCACAAATGTATGTGGATGATGAAAGATTCACCGCCTATTATGATAAACAACAGCCAGGGACCGCCGAGTTTTTAAGGGATGCCATTCACATTTATACGGGTATGAAAAAATAACTTTTTACAATAGAAACAGGAGAGTAATCTATGGGTGCAAAAGTAGAGTATAAAAAAACATATAAGCATATTTACCTTCCAAAAACCACACCAGTAATAATCGATGTACCAATGATGCCTTTTTTTATGATCAGCGGCACAGGTGACCCAAACGGTGATGAATTTGCCTTAGAAACCGAAGCATTATACAGTCTTAGTTATGCAGTAAAAATGTCCTACAAAAGTAAGGAAGTGCCGGAAGGATATTATGAGTATACTGTTTTTCCGCTTGAAGGTATTTGGGATTTGATCGATAAGTCTAAGCCGGTACAAGACAAGAGTAATTACAAATATACGATTATGATTCGCCAACCGGATTTTTTAACCAGCAATCTATTTGCAAAGTTCGTGGAACAAACGAAAAAGAAGAAGCCTAATCCGTACCTTGAGAAAGTGCTATTTGGCGAAATGTCTGATGGACTTTCCTGCCAAGTCATGCATATCGGTCCGTACAATAATGAACAAGAAAGTTTCGCCAAGATGGAGTCCTTCTGCGAAGAAAGTGGATATATTCGAACGTGTAAAACCCACCGTGAAATCTATCTATCTGACCCGCGCAAGACAGAAATGCACAAACTAAAAACTGTATTGAGATTCCCTGTAAGACAGCGATAGTCTTACAGGGTTTTTTTATTACTTTTTATCCTTTTTTATTATTTTAATATCTAAAGAAAAAATTTGGTGTATAACATAAAAAAATGCCTTAGTGCATTAACGCGACTATGTGCTACTGGGGTATTTTGAACTTTTTTCACGTAATTGACAAAAATGGATAGTACCACTAAAGTAATATATGTCATAATTATTTTAAAATTTATTATATTGTTATATTTCTGATTAGAAAGAATACATAAAAACAATCAATGTACAGGTAGGTGTAAATGTGGAAAAGGATCCTATTCTTCGAATAAAAGACTTAAAGGTGTCTTTTCAATCAGGGAAAAAACTAGTGCCGGCAGTTGATGGCATCAGTTTCGAATTAAAGGATGGAGAAATTTTAGGGATTGTAGGTGAATCAGGGAGTGGTAAAAGTGTCACCTCTTTAGCGGCCATGGGTTTGATTCCTTCTCCACCAGGAAAAATCGAGAATGGTGAGATCATTTTTGAAGGAAAAGACCTGAAAAATATCTCCGAAAAAGAGTGGAGAAAAATCCGCGGTAATCAAATTTCAATGATATTTCAAGAGCCAATGACATCATTAAATCCGCTGTTTACTATTGGCAATCAATTAATAGAAGCGATTCGATTACATACAGACCTATCAAAGCGAGAAGCAATTGTACGTAGTATTGAATTATTAAAACTGGTTGGTATTCCAAGAGCAGAAGGAATCCTTAAAGAGCATCCACATCAACTATCGGGTGGTATGCGGCAACGGGTAATGATTGCGATGGCCATGGCATGCAATCCTAGAGTGTTGATTGCAGACGAACCAACAACCGCACTTGACGTAACAATTCAAGCACAGATCCTTGCCTTAATGAAGGACTTAAATAAAAAGACAAATACAACAATCATTCTGATTACCCATGATTTAGGTGTCGTTGCAGAAATTTGTGAACGCGTAATTGTCATGTATTCTGGGCAAATCGTGGAGCAGGGGGATGTTAGAACGATACTCAAAAATCCTCAGCATCCTTATACAAAGGGCCTATTAAAATCCGTCCCTGATTTAAGAGGGAAAAAGGAGCGGCTTTATAGTATTCCCGGCACTGTCCCTACACCAGGATCGATCCAAAAGGGCTGTCGGTTCGCGGCTAGATGTTCAGAGGCATTCGGTCAATGCCAGGAAGAAACGCCAGATTTATATAAAACGGAAAAAGACGAACATGAAGTGCGCTGTTTCCTACAAACATTGAAGAAGGGGAGTGACAACTATGTCAGAGTTACTTCTTGAAGTAAATGGATTAAAAAAGTACTTTCCGATTACAGGCGGCCTTTTTGGGAGCAAACAAGGAGAAGTCAAAGCGGTTGATGATGTATCCTTTTACGTTAGAAAAGGAGAAACATTGGGCATCGTTGGTGAAAGCGGTTGCGGTAAATCGACCACAGGCCGTCTGCTCATGCGTTTGATTGAAGCAAGTGAGGGTAGGATTGTTTTTGAAGATCAAGAGATTACTAGTATGTCAAAATCTGAATTAAGAAAAACTCGACGAGATATCCAAATGGTATTCCAAGACCCTTATGCATCGCTTAATCCAAGACATTCGATCGAACAGATTCTTGAAGAGCCGCTTATTGTTCATGGAATAGGTACAAAAGAGGAACGTAAAAAGCAAGTGAGAGATATGCTTGAGGTAGTTGGCTTAAGCAGTTACCACGCCAAAAGATATCCCCACCAATTTAGCGGCGGTCAGCGTCAAAGAATTGGAATTGCAAAAGCGTTAATGACCAAACCAAAACTAATTATCGCCGATGAGCCTGTTTCAGCACTGGACGTATCCATTCAGGCTCAGGTTCTTAACCTGATGAAGGACATACAAAAGGAATTTCAGCTTACTTACATATTTATTGCTCATGATTTAGGAGTTGTACGCCATATTAGTGATCGTGTTGGCGTTATGTATTTAGGAAGATTAATAGAGTTAGCTGAAAGTGAAGATCTATATGAAAATCCGAGGCATCCATATACAAAAGCGCTGCTATCGGCTGTGCCAATACCTGATCCAGATATAAAGAGGGAAACGATTTTAATCGAAGGAGAACTTCCAAGTCCTGCGAATCCTCCCTCAGGTTGTGCCTTCCATACACGATGCTCTCAGGTGATGGATATTTGTAAAAAGACTAGACCTGCGGAACAAAATCTAAACGGTCATTTTGTCGCATGTCACTTATATAACAAGTGATTTGCAGCATTTATGATAAAAAAGCAAAAATATAAGGGGGCAACAAAACTTATGAAGAAGAGATCTTTTAAACTGCTGTTAATCTCTCTATTAGCCATCAGTATGTTTCTAGTTGGCTGTAACAGCAAAACCAATGAAGAAACGGGAGGCAAGAAAGATCCTGCCACTGGAAGTGGATCGAAAAAAGATACACTAGTTTATGGTCGTGGTGGAGATTCTACATCTCTAGATCCGATCACAACCACTGAAGGTGAAGCATTCAAAGTAACAGAAAACATTTATGAAACATTGATTCAATATGGTGATCAAGATACTACTATTAATCCAGGACTTGCTGAATCGTGGAAAGTGACACCAGATGGCTTAACTTACACATTCAAGCTTCGTCAGGGAGTTAAATTCCATGACGGTACTGATTTTAATGCAGACGCGGTCGTTTTTAACTTTGATCGCTGGATGAATGGTAATGCTGATAGCTTCCCATATTACACCATGTTTGGTGGATTTAAAGGGGAAAAAGGACACGTAATTAAAGAAGTTAAAGCTGTTGATCCAAATACAGTACAATTTGTATTATTTAGACCACAGGCACCGTTTCTTAAGAACCTAGCCATGTCTCCGTTTGGAATTGCAAGCCCTGCGGCTGTTAAAAAATACGGTGATAAGTTTAGACAAAATCCGGTAGGAACAGGTCCATTTAAATTCGTAGAGTGGAAAGAAAACGATACAATCACACTTGAAAAGAACCCTGACTACTGGCAAAAAGGTTTGCCTAAGTTAAACAAAGTTATTTTCCGCGTGATTCCTGAAAATACTGCACGTTTGAACGCTCTAGCAAATGGCGAGATTGATGTGATGGATGGACTAAACAATTCAGATGAGGCGACTGTTAAAGCAAATGCCAATCTCCAAGTGATTGAACGTCCATCAATGAACGTTGGCTATATTGGTTTAACAACCACTCGTAAACCATTTGATAATAAACTCGTTCGTCAAGCGATTAACTACGCTGTCGATAAAAAATCAATCATCGATGCGTTTTATGGTGGGAAAGCCCTTGCAGCGGTCAACCCAATGCCTCCTTCCATCGAAGGTTATAATAAGGCAGTTGAGCCGTATCCATATGATTTAGAGAAAGCAAAGCAATTGTTAAAAGAAGCTGGATACGAAAAAGGATTTGAAATTGACCTATGGGCAATGCCTGTTGCTCGCCCATATATGCCTGAAGCACAAAAAGTTGCTGAAGTTATTCAAGAGAGCTTAAGCAAAATCAATGTCAAAGCCAAAATCCAATCTGTGGACTGGGCTACTTACTTAGATAAAGCAGCAAAAGGTGAATTTGATATGTTCATGCTTGGCTGGACAGGCGACAATGGTGACCCTGATAACTTCTTGTACACATTGCTTGATAAAGACAGTATTGGAAGTAATAACTATTCCCAGTACAGCAATGACAAATTACATGACGTCTTAATTAAGGCACAAACAGAAATTGATCAAGCAAAGCGTAATGCACTTTATGAGGAAGCACAAGTAATCATTCATGATGATGCCCCTTGGGTTCCACTTGTACATTCTACACCTTTGTTAGCAGCAGGGAAAGATGTGGCAAATTATTTACCGCACCCAACTGGTTCTGAAGCACTAACAAAAGTTGAATTTAAATAATAGGCTGAGTTTAAGGTCACCTTTGATTTTTTAGCACAGTTGATTGGAGCGGAAGGCNNAGACTCCTGCGGGAGGACGGGGCCGGGGAGACCCCACAGGCGCTTAGCGCCGAGGAGGCTCCCCGAACCGCCCGCGCCTAGAGCAGAAATCAACAGACAAGTTGAACAGACCCAAATAATAATGGCTGAAAGGGGAGGGAGCATAGCCTCCCCTTTTATTAACTAAACACATTCAATATTTTTGTAGAAAAATTGTTTAGCTAAAGCATCTAACCAGGCGCTTACGCTTTTCAGTGAGGTGAAAAATTTGTTTACTTATACAGTCCGCCGTGTGTTTTCTTTAATACCTGTTTTAATTGGGATGACTCTAGTGGTTTTTGCCATCATCCATGCTATTCCAGGAAATCCCGCTCAGGTAATTCTTGGGCAAAGAGCAACTGCAGAATCAATTGCCACGTTAACAAAGGAATTAGGGTTGAACAGACCTTGGTACATACAATACGCCGATTATATTAATTCTTTACTTCATGGGGATTTAGGCATTTCACTCAGGACAAGGGGTCCAATTAACGAAGAAATATGGTCCTATTTAGCAGCAACCGCTGAACTAACCGTAGTGGCAATGCTAATTGCCATCATTGTAGGGGTAAATGCAGGAATTGTCAGTGCTTGGTTCTCCAAATCATGGTTTGATTATGTTGCGATGGTTCTTGCACTGATTGGGGTGTCATTGCCGATTTTTTGGCTTGGTTTAATGGAGCAATGGGTATTTTCAATTGAATTGGGCTGGCTTCCAACGACAGGAAGAGAGAATGTTAGAGATCCCGTTGCAGCAATTACTAATTTTTATTTAATAGATACCCTCTTACAAGGAAGATTTGATCAATTTATAACGGTCATTAAGCATTTGGTGTTACCTAGCATTGCACTCGCAACGATTCCAATGGCGATTATTGCTCGAATGACCCGCGCAACCATGCTGGAAGTGATGAAGTCAGATTATGTCCGTACCGCAAGAGCAAAGGGACTGAGCATGTTCTGGGTCGTTTATAAACATTCCTTAAAAAATGCCGTTATCCCTGTTCTAACTATCATCGGGTTGCAAACCGGTCTTTTACTTGGAGGAGCTATATTGACGGAAACGATCTTTGGCTGGCCAGGAATCGGGAGATATCTATATGATGCGATCGGCTATCGAGATTATCCTGTTATCCAGTCAGGGATATTAATTATTGCGGCAATTTTTGTACTCATTAATTTAATTGTGGATCTATTATATGTTTTTGTTGATCCACGAATTAAATATACCAAGTAGAGGAGGGGGATCTTAAAGTGGCGGAACTTGCAAAAAAACCGGCAAATATGGCAACGGTAATTGTTGAAGAAAAGCTGACACCTCCCTGGAAGGAAGCATGGATTTCATTTTATAAAAACCGATTAGCAGTTGTTGGTTTAGGAATTGTTGTCTTTTTTATTATCATTGCTATAATCGCTCCTATTATTGCTCCATATAGCTTTAAAGATCAAGTGTTGGCAGATCGAATGCTCCCACCTTCAAGTGAGCATTGGTTTGGGACAGACGACTTTGGCCGAGATATTTTTTCTCGTATTGTTTATGGTGCAAGAATATCATTGTGGGTTGGCTTTTTCTCAGTTTTAGGCTCAGTTGTGGCAGGGACATTACTAGGAATTGTCGCTGGATATTACGGCCGCTGGGTAGATGCGATTATCTCACGTATTTTTGATATTATGCTAGCTTTTCCAAGTATTCTATTGGCGATTGCGGTTGTTTCTATTTTGGGGCCATCTCTGCAAAATGCTTTGATTGCGATTGCGGTTATTAATATACCGAACTTTGGACGACTTGTTCGCTCCAAAGTATTAAGTGTTAAACAGGAAGAATATATTATGGCTGCCCGTGCCGTCGGAATGAAAGATTCACGTATTCTTCTCCGTCATATATTACCTAATAGTATATCACCAGTAATCGTTCAAGCTACATTAGCGATTGCCACAGCAATTATTGAGGCAGCAGCCCTTGGTTTCCTTGGAATGGGTGCACAAGCACCGACACCAGAGTGGGGGAAAATGCTTGCCGATTCAAAAAATTATATCACTCAGGCACCATGGACGTTATTCTTCCCAGGGGTCGCTATAATGCTGACCGTGCTCGGATTTAACTTAATGGGAGATGGGCTGAGGGACATCCTAGATCCGAAAATGAAACAATAGATGTAGAGACTCCTGTGTGGGTCTCTTTCTTTTGGTGTCAGGCACCATTAACTTGATTAATTAATAATTGTCTAAAATCTCAATATAGCATTATAATTATTCTTAATAATTTGTTTTTACCAATTGGGGGTTCGGGGTATTATGGGGAACAGAAATAAGAGTATTGTTTTTATTGGGTTTATGGGGGTTGGAAAAACTACTATCGGCAAGATGGTTGCTAATAAACTAAATCGTGATTTTATTGATGTAGATGAACAAATTGAAAAAGAATATAACATGCCAGTTTCTCAAATTTTCTCTGAATTTGGTGAGAAAGTTTTTAGAGAAAGAGAAAAAAGTTTAATTGCAAGTCTAGCGTCCCAGCAACAACAAAAGGTTATTTCTGTCGGCGGCGGTGCCTTCCTACAAGAAGAAATTAGAAAGACTTGTTTAGAATCTTGTATTGTTATTCTGCTAGATTTATCATTGGAGGGCTGGAAAGATAGATTAGGCCTGATTATAGACAGCCGACCTGTTTTAAAAGGAAAGTCAATTGAGGAAATGGAAGATCTTTTTTACAAAAGACAAGATATTTATGTTAACCATCATTTGAAGATTTCAACTGATAGCAAGGATGCAAAAGAAATTGCTGACCAAATTATTGACGAATTAAATTCAATCTAGGGAAAAATAGGTATCAAAACTTATGTAGAATGGGACAAGGAGTGAGAACAAATGACTAAAACAGTAACGGTTAGAGGTCTCGTCATTGGGGAAGGAATGCCAAAAGTTTGTGTCCCGTTGATGGGAGAAACACTTGTACAATTAAAGGAAGAAGCCGAATTTCTAAAAACAATTGACTTAGATGTAGTGGAGTGGCGGGTTGACTTTTTTGACCAAGTAGAAGATTTTGAGCAGGTGAAAAAGGCTCTTGCTGAAATTCGCACGATCCTGCCTACTACACCACTTATCTTTACCTTTCGAAGTCATAAAGAAGGCGGCAATAAGGAAATAACCACTTCTTTTTATTTTGAATTAAACAAGACGGTCGCAGAAACAGGTCTGGTGGATATCATTGATGTTGAGTTATTTAATGATGAAAATGAAGTCAAAACAATAATTGAAAAGGCACATGCAAAAAATGTTTTTGTTATTGTCTCTAACCATGATTTTCATAAGACGCCAACAAAAGAGGAAATTATCTCGCGGTTACGGAAAGCACAAGAGTTTGGAGGCGATATACCAAAAATTGCTGTAATGCCAAATAGTCCAGCCGATGTGCTAACCCTCTTAGATGCAACAAATACAATGAACGAACAGTTTGCGGATAGTCCATTCATTACCATGTCTATGGCAGGTAAAGGGGTCATAAGTCGATTAGCTGGCGAAGTATTTGGGTCTGCTGTTACTTTTGGGGCAGCAAAAAAAGCCTCAGCACCCGGACAGGTAAATGTGAAAGAGTTGCGAAGTGTATTAAACTTGTTGCATGAAAGTCTATAAATATCCGAAAAGCACTCAGAGGAGTGCTTTTTCTATTTTTGTAAGGAGACGGGCACGAATAAGCACCAATCGTTACCAGTGACTTCTATTTTTTAATAGCAGGTCCACTGTTTTTCTTATACATAAAGATGCATAAAAATGGAATAATATCACACAACATAATGTAAGCGTTTTCATTAAAAAGAAGCAAAATAACTAATTAAAACTGAAAATTAAGGTATCTATCTATTGAATATTTATATATAACTATGTATAATAATTCATTATGAAAGACACTTAGGAGTTGGGTAAATTGAAAGCTGCAATTATCGGTGGTACTGGTTACGGTTCGATTGAACTTATTCGCTTAATTCAAAAGCATCCTCATTTGAAAATTGGTTCTGTTGTTTCTAACTCCCAAGCGGGCGCTAGGTTTAGTGATATTTATCCCCACTTATCTGACATTGTTGATCAACCTCTTGAATCCTTTGATGCAGATGCTTTAGGGGAAAATAATGATATTGTGTTTTTGGCGACGCCCTCCAGTGTGAGTAGTAATCTTGTTCCGTCACTTTTAAATAGCGGGGTTAAATGTATAGATTTATCCGGTGATTTTCGATTAAGGTCTACTGAAGAATATGAATCTTGGTATAAACATAAACCTGCCGATGAGAAATATCTACAACTAGCAAGCTACGGATTAAGTGAAATATATGCAGAAAAAATTAAAACAGCTAACTTAATAGCCAATCCGGGCTGCTATCCGACTGCGACTACACTCGGTCTTATTCCAATATTAAAAACAAATTTGGCTGATGAAACGTCGATTATCATTGATGCAAAATCTGGTGTTTCTGGAGCTGGAAGAGGACTTTCCTTAACAGCCCATTACTCGGAAATCAATGAAAACTTAAAAGCTTATAAACTAGGAGCACATCAGCATATTCCGGAAATTGAGCAAGTACTTTCAGATGAGAGTGGAAGTCCAATAACGGTTACATTTACAACCCATCTTGTTCCAATGACAAGGGGAATCATGTGCACGATGTACGTGAATCTAACAGAAGAAATTTCATCAAAAAAAATTATAGATTTATATAAACAATTTTATCAAGATTCTCATTTTATAAGGGTACGTCCAGAAGGGAATATACCTTCAACAAAAGAGGTTGCTGGAAGTAATTTTTGTGATATCGGGCTGCATGTTGACGAAAGAACAAACCGCCTGACCATCATTTCAGTTATCGATAATTTAGTTAAAGGGGCTGCCGGGCAGGCCATCCAAAATGTGAATTTGATGAATGGCTGGGATGAGCGAACAGGGCTTACAGACATTCCAATGTATCCATAAGTAAAACTACTACCTTTTATGTATAGAACGAAGGGAAATTTGAAGGGGGAAATTAAATTGACACAAGCTACATCAACAAACGAAATCGTAATTATAGAAGAAGGTAGTGTGACCTTACCTAAAGGATACAAAGCAGGCGGCATGCACTGTGGAATAAAAAGAAAGAGACTTGATCTGGGATATATCGTTTCAGAAGTTCCTGCAACAACTGCAGGGGTGTATACAACCAACATCTTTCAAGCAGCTCCATTGTTAGTTACCCAAGAAAGTATCGCAAAAGAAAATATGATTCAAGCAATTATCGTAAACTCAGGGAATGCCAATGCCTGTACAGGAGAGCAAGGTTTACTTGATGCGTTCGCTATGCAAAAGGGCTTTGCAAGCGAACTGGGAATACAAGACCATCTCGTAGCGGTTACTTCAACGGGAGTGATCGGGGAACTACTGCCGATGGATAAAGTAAATGCAGGGATAAAACAAATCCTAAATAAAGATAATGAAAATGAAAATAATTTTATGGATGCTATCCTAACAACTGACACTTGTATCAAACATATAGCAGTGCAAATGAAAATCGATGGAAAAACAGTTTCCATTGGCGGTACCTCAAAGGGTTCTGGAATGATTCACCCTAACATGGCTACCATGCTTGGATTTGTAACATCAGATGCAAACATTGCCCAAGAAGACCTGCTTGGAGCATTGAGAGATATAACTAATCAAACTTTCAATATGATTACGGTTGATGGTGATACTAGTACGAACGATATGGTTTTAGTTATGGCAAATGGCTTGGCTGATAATAAACCACTAACTAAAGATCACCCTGAATGGAATATTTTTAAACAAGGGTTAAAAATCGTTTGTGAGTCACTTGCTAAAAAAATTGCAAGAGATGGTGAAGGTGCTACAAAACTAGTAGAAGTTCAAGTAAATGGTGCTTACAGTCAAAACGCAGCAAGTGCAGTCGGTAAAGCGATTATTTCATCAAACCTAGTTAAAACTGCAATTTATGGAACGGATCCAAACTGGGGAAGAATTGTTACTGCAATTGGCTACAGCGGTGTACCGGTTGAACCAAATGCAATTAAGGTGAATATCGGACCTTTCACTGTGTTCGAAAATGGTCTGCCAAGCACGTTTGTAGAAGAAGAAGTAAAGGAATACTTAGAGTCGGAAAATGTTAAATTAAGTGTTGAATTAAATCAAGGTAAATATAGCGCTACAGCCTGGGGATGCGATTTAACTTATGATTATGTGAAAATCAACGCATCTTACCGCACGTAAGGGAGGACAAGAAAATGAAATATATAGTCATCAAGTGCGGCGGAAGTGTGTTAGATAATCTCCCAAGATCCTTTTATGAAGATGTTGTAAAAATGCATCAAGCTGGTAAGTGGACACCTATCATTGTCCACGGTGGCGGGCCACTTATCACTTCGTTATTAAAAAACTTAAATGTCGAAACTACATTTGTGAATGGTTTAAGAGTGACTAATCATGAGGTGTTAGATGTCGTCGAAATGGTATTAAGCGGCTCAGTCAACAAACAAGTTGTAAGAAATATTGTGGAAGTTGGCGGAGAAGCACTAGGCGTGAGCGGTGTTGATGGCAGTTTGTTAAAAGCAGAGCCAACATCTGATTCAAAGAATTTAGGTTTTGTAGGGGACGTAATCGAAGTAAATCACAATGTAATAGATACAATCGTAAAACAAGGATATATCCCAGTCATTTCACCCATCGGAATAGATGCTAGCGGACAGCGATACAACATTAATGGAGATATAGCAGCAAGTGCGATTGCCAAAGCTTTGGAAGCAAATCTTTGTTTTATCAGTGATATTCCAGGGATTTTAATTGAAGAAAATGGAATGAAGACGAAACTAGATAAAGCTTCCAAATCTATAATTGAAACGTTAATCGATAATAAAACAATTTATGGTGGGATGCTTCCGAAGGTAAAAGCCGCTATTGACGGTCTTGTTCATAACATACCTGAGGTTGGTATTATCAATGGATTTGAGAAAAATAGCTTGATAGATTATATGGATGGAAAAAAAGTCGGCACAAAAATTGTCTTAGAAGAGGGGATCGCGTAATGTCAATCAATAATTCAATCTCCCTAGCCTCGCCAGTGATGGCAACATACAGTCGATTCCCTGTTACTGTCGTTAAAGGGAAGGGAAGCTATGTTTGGGATGAAAAGGGTACTCAGTATTTAGATTTCACTTCCGGTATAGCGACCTGTAACCTTGGGCATGTGCCTGATGTCGTAAAAGAAGCACTTGAGGAGCAATTACAGAATCTTTGGCACTGTTCAAACCTCTATAACATACCGAATCAGCAGCAATTGGCAGCGATTCTTACTGACAATAGCTGCGGTGACCAAGTTTTCTTTTGTAACAGTGGGGCGGAAGCAAATGAGGCAGCGATCAAGTTAGCTAGAAGGTATGCCAACAAAGTGAAGGGAAAGGAATCACCTGAAATAGTAACGTTTCAGCAATCCTTTCATGGTAGAACGCTAGCCACCTTATCGGCCACAGGACAAGAAAAAATTCAGCAAGGATTTTTGCCGTTAGTATCCGGGTTTAATTATCTTCCTTTTAATGATGAAGAAGCACTTGAACTGCTCTATACACTCGAGCCTGCAGCCGTTCTCCTTGAGCTTGTTCAAGGAGAAGGTGGAGTCATCCCAGCGAACCAAGAATGGGTTAGTAAACTTGCGAAAATTTGCCAAGAAAGAGAAATCCTCCTAATGGTGGACGAAATCCAGACAGGGATCGGTAGAACAGGCACACTGTTTGCATATGAACAATACGGCATAGAGCCCGATGTCATTAGCATTGCAAAGGGACTTGGCTCAGGTTTTCCAATTGGAGCAATGATCGCAAAAGAAGAAGCCGCTAAAGGATTTGACCCAGGAAGCCACGGCAGTACTTTTGGAGGAAATCCATTAGCAACAGCAGCAGGACTCGCGACTGTTACACATATTACTGAAAGTAATTTATTAAATAACGCCAACGAAATTTCAGGGTACTTAGATAAAAAGTTACAAGAACTGAAGGAAAAGTACTCTTTTATAAAAGATATCCGCGGCCTCGGCCTATTAAAGGGATTGGTCGTCGAAACGAATGCTTTAGGAATTGTTCAAAAGGCAATCGAAAACCATCTTCTTATCTTAACAGCCGGACCAAATGTAGTGAGAATTTTACCTCCGTTAACAGTAACAAAGGAAGAAATAAATGAATTTATTAAAGCATTGGAAATAACTTTCCAAGGTATTGAGAAAGGCGAGTGAGTATGTTGCAGAATGGATATCTTACTTTGGAAACGGGAGAAGTATTTGAGGGGGTACTAATTGGTGCCGAAAAAGAGTCTCTAGGAGAAGTGGTTTTTAATACAAGTATGACTGGGTATCAAGAGATTATCACCGATCCATCATACGCAGGACAAATCATTACCTTCTGTTATCCCATTATCGGTAATTATGGGGTTAACGCAATCGATGATGAGAGCATCACACCAGCATTATCAGGGGTGATTATCGGTGATTTATGTGAAACACCGAGCCATTATCAATCCGTAAATAAATTCTCTGAAAAACTAAAGCAGGCAGGAGTTCCTGGGATTGCAGGAATTGATACGCGTCTTTTAGTAAAAACCATTCGCAGCCGTGGGACAGTAAAAGGGTATTTAAGCCAGTCCAAGAATGGCGAAATATCAGCACCAGAAAAATCTTCATTTTGGGTGGAGAAAGTATCAACTAAAAAAATACAATATTTCAAAAACCAAGGGCCGCATGTGGTGATCATGGATTATGGATTTAAAAAGTCGATTCTCAACGCCCTGCTAGATGAAAACTGTGCGGTAACAATCGTCCCATACAATACTCCTTATGAAAAAATAAAGGCCTTGAACCCAGATGGTGTCCTGTTCAGTAATGGACCTGGGGACCCAATGGAATTAAAAAAATGGTTTCCAGAAATAAAAAAAATAAGTCAGAACTATCCTACACTGGGCATTTGTCTTGGGCATCAATTAATCGCCCTTGCCTATGGGGCTAAAACAAAAAAACTAGCCTATGGGCATCGCGGTGGTAATCATCCAGTGAAGGAACTTACGACTGGAAAAGTGAAAATCACAGCACAAAATCATGGCTATGTTGTCGTTGACGAAAGTATTGACAACAAGGAATTCGATGTCACCTACCGAAACGTAAATGACCGTTCGATTGAGGGGCTAATGCATAAGAACCATCAGATACAAACCGTGCAATTTCATCCTGAAGCCCATCCAGGACCAAGTGATACAGAATATATTTTAAAAAATTTCGTAACTCAGATAGCTTCTATGGGAGAGACTGTTTATGCCATTAAATAAAAGTTTAAAAAAGGTACTAGTGATTGGATCAGGTCCAATTGTTATTGGGCAGGCTGCAGAATTTGATTATGCAGGTACACAGGCATGTATAGCCTTGAAAGAAGAAGGAATTGAAGTTGTTTTAATTAATAATAACCCGGCCACCATCATGACAGATGAAGCCGTTGCCGATAAGGTATATATTGAACCGCTTAACGTTGAAACCATTGAAAAAATCATCAAGAAAGAAAAACCTGATGGTATTATTGGTACATTAGGCGGCCAAACGGGTCTGAATTTAACTGTGCAGCTTTACGAACAAAATATTTTAGAAAAATACAATGTTGAATTATTAGGAACATCTGTTGAGTCTATCAAAAATGGTGAGGACAGAGAGAAGTTCCGTAACTTGATGCTTAAAATTGGTGAACCAATTCCAGAGTCCGCGATTATTCACAGCTTTGAGGAAGGCGTGTCCTTTGTAAAGGAAATTGGATTTCCAGTCATCATTCGCCCTGCGTATACACTTGGAGGGGATGGAGGCGGCTTTGCTTATAATGATGAAGAACTGGAAACTGTTCTGAAAAAAGGCCTAGCGGCAAGTCCAATTCAGCAGGTGTTGGTAGAAAGAAGTATCAAAGGCTGGAAAGAAATTGAGTATGAAGTCATGAGAGACGACAATGACACCTGCATTATCGTTTGTAATATGGAGAATATGGATCCAGTCGGTGTTCATACAGGGGATTCTATTGTCGTTGCTCCGTCGCAAACATTAACAGATGTCCAATATCAAATGCTTCGTGATTCTTCTATAAAAGTTATTAAAGAATTAAAGATTATCGGTGGTTGTAACATCCAGTTTGCTCTTCATCCGGAATCGAATCAGTATTACATTATCGAAGTAAATCCAAGGGTGAGCCGTTCTTCGGCGCTTGCATCTAAAGCGACTGGTTATCCAATTGCCAGGATGGCTGCGAAGTGTGCGATTGGGTATCATTTGGATGAGATTGTGAATCCGATAACAGGTAATACCTTTGCATCATTTGAGCCAGCGATTGATTATATTGTGGTAAAACTACCTCGCTTTCCTTTTGACAAATTCCCTGAAGCGGACCGGACATTAGGAACGCAAATGAAGGCAACTGGGGAAGTAATGGCGATTGATCGGACATTTGAAGGTGCCTTAAACAAAGCCATTCGCTCGATGGAAATGAATGTTTATGGACTTTGCCTCGAAGGAAATAAATTAATTGATGAAAAGAACTTGCTTGAACTTCTTAACCAGGCAAATGATCAGCGATTATTCATCATTGCAGAATCGCTTAGAAGAGGGATCTCACTTCAAAAAGTTCGACAGTTGACCGAGATTGATCCATGGTTTTTACACAAAATTAGCTCAATCGTTACGTTAGAAACGGAATTAGCTGCATATAATTGGAGCGATGTTCCAGTTTCCTTGCTTAAGGTAGCAAAGCGAAATAATATTTCCGATAAGCTCTTATCTCAAATATTTGCTATTCCTGAAAAGCAGGTAAGAAGCAAATGGAAAGAACTCAACTGGAAACCTGGTTATAAAATGGTTGATACCTGTTCAGCAGAATTTGATGCTGTTACACCTTACTATTATTCAACCTGGCACGGGTTTGATGAAGTTGAAGTGACGAGCAAGAAAAAGATTCTTGTTATTGGCTCTGGCCCAATTCGAATCGGCCAAGGGATTGAATTTGATTACTGCTCGGTACACGCGGCAAAAGCGATCAAGAAAAAGGGCTACGAAGCGGTTGTTATCAATAACAACCCTGAGACTGTTAGTACCGATTATTCGATTGCAGACTGCCTTTATTTTGAACCACTTGCAGCAGAGGATGTACTTCATGTCATCGAAAAAGAACAGGTGGAAGGTGTATTGATACAGTTCGGTGGGCAAACAGCCATTAATTTAGCCCATGATTTAGAAGAAGAAGGGATCAAAATTTTAGGTACTACGGTGAAAAATGTTGATCGCCTAGAAGATCGTAAAGAATTTTATCAGCTGCTTGAAGACTTAAACATTCCGCATATAGAGGGTCAAACAGTTTCGCATTCTGACGAATTAATAGAAGCAGCCACTAAACTGGGTTATCCAGTCCTTGTGCGCCCATCCTATGTCATTGGCGGCCAATCAATGTTTACAATTTTTTCAGAAGCGGAATTGAGCCAGTATATACTGCAACTGGAGAAAAATTCGCAGGCAACGATGTGGCCATTATTAGTAGATAAATACTTACCTGGATTAGAGTGCGAGATTGATGTCATATGTGATGGGGAAAATATCCTCGTCCCAGGTATCTTTGAACATATAGAAAAAGCTGGGGTCCATTCAGGGGATAGCATCTCGGTGTTCCCGCCGATATCACTGTCAGAGAAAATTAAAGAAACGTTAATTGATTATGCCGAAAAAATTGCAAATTCAGCACCAGTTATTGGAATCATGAACATTCAATTTGTTATCTATGAAGGCCAGGTTAATGTGCTTGAAGTCAATCCGCGTTCTTCTAGAACAGTGCCAATCATGAGTAAGGTCACAGGAATTCCGATGATTGAATGGGCGACACGCGTTCAATTAGGAGAGACCCTCTCAGATCTATGTTCAACAAAGGGACTAATGGATGAGCCATCCTATTTTTCAGTAAAAACACCTGTTTTTTCATCAAGTAAGCTAAAAGGTGTTGACCATGTGCTAGGACCAGAAATGAAATCAACTGGTGAAGCGCTTGGCATGGGAGTAACCTATCAAGAGGCACTTGAAAAGTCTATTCCTGCTCTTGGCGGGCAACAAGATGAAAATTATATTTTCTGTTCCATTTCTGATCGAGATAAGCAAGCATCTCTTCCTATCATTCAAGAACTTGTAATAAAACAATACAAGATTGTTGCTACAGAGGGGACTGCTTCATATTTCCAAAACCATGGAATTGATGTTGAAAAAGTGATTAAGGAAGATGCAGAAGTCATTGAACTTTTCCGAAATCAGTCCATGAAGGCTGTCATTAATATACCGAATCAAGGACGAAATAAAATTAAATTTGGTTTCCAGATTCGCGAACATGCGGTTCGCTACAAGGTACCAGTATTTACACACTTAGATACAATTGAAGCGATTATCGGCCTGGAAAAAGGATCTCAATCCGATTCTGAGGTTCGATCTATGAATGAATATTACAAGTTGGAAGAGAGAGGTGCCGTTCATGGGTGAGGCCATTAAATTAAATGAAATTAGTAATATAAATAAGCCGAAACTTAAAGGAAAGGGCTTTTTACAGCTTTCCGATTTTAGTACAGATGAAATCTTCTATCTTCTAAACGAGGCGATAGAGATGAAAAAGCTCCAAAAACAAGGAAAACCGCATCCGTATTTAAGCGGGAAGGTTTTAGGGATGATTTTTGAAAAATCATCCACCCGTACAAGGGTATCATTTGAGGTAGGGATGTTGCAGTTAGGCGGTCATGCAATATTCTTAAGTTCAAAGGATATCCAGCTTGGAAGAGGAGAAAGTATTTCTGATACCGCAAAAGTGTTGTCGCGCTATGTGGACGGATTAATGATTCGAACGTTTTCACACGATTCAGTCGAAGAATTAGCTGAGCATGCAACAGTACCAGTTATTAATGGTTTAACTGACCTGCAGCACCCTACCCAAGTGTTAGCAGACCTTTTAACGATTCTTGAGTATAAAGGGAAACTGTCCGGCTTAAAGATGTGCTATATTGGGGACGGCAATAACAATATGGCTCATTCTTTAATGGAAGGCGCGATGAAGGTTGGAATGGATATTAGCATTGCCAGTCCCCCAGGATATTTGCCTGATGGAAAAATAACAGAAAAGGCAATTAAAGTTGGAAAACAAACTGGATGTAAGCTCGTGATTACAAATGATCCGCTAGAAGCTGTTAAAGATGCAGATGTCATCGTAACAGATGTCTGGACCAGTATGGGGCAGGAAGAAGAAACTTCAAAAAGACTCGAGGCGTTCCATGGATTTCAAGTAAATAATGAACTTTGTAAGAATGCAAAGGAGGACTATATCTTTTTGCATTGCTTGCCTGCTCATCGAGGCGAAGAAGTAACAGCAGAGGTAATCGATGGTCCTCATTCAGTGGTTTTTGATGAAGCGGAGAACCGTCTTCATGCCCAGAAAGCAATTTTAAAACTTTTACTAGCATAATAGTTTCCTTTTCTATGAGATTTGTTGTATAATAATTCTATTGGTTGAATAAAAATACACATAAGGTAAGAGGAGAATAATAACAATGACAAAAGAAAAAATTATTTTAGCCTACTCAGGCGGTTTAGATACATCAGTTTCAGTAAAATGGATTCAAGAAAAATATGGCTACGATGTAATTGCATTAGGTCTAGATGTCGGTGAAGGAAAAGACTTAGAAGCCATCAAAAATAAGGCACTGAATGTCGGAGCCATTAAAGCATATATGATCGATGCTAAAGAATTATTAGCAAAGGAATATATTTTACCAGCATTAAAAGCTAATTGCTTATATGAAGGAAAATATCCATTATCTTCAGCTTTATCTAGACCGCTTATTTCAAAACTATTAGTAGAGGTAGCTGAACAAGAAGGGGCTACTGCTGTTGCTCATGGCTGCACAGGTAAAGGAAATGACCAAGTACGTTTTGAAGTTTCCATCCAAGCATTGAACCCAAGTTTAAAAGTTGTTGCCCCTGTTCGTGAATGGGGAATGACACGTGACGAAGAAATCAAATATGCTGAGGAGAACGGAATTCCAATCCCAGTCGATTTAGATAATCCATTTTCAATTGATGCCAATATCTGGGGACGTGCTTGTGAGGCCGGAGTTCTAGAGGATCCATGGGCTGAGGCGCCAGAAGCAGCCTTTGATTGGACGAATCCAATAGAACTTACACCAGATGCAGCGGAGTATGTTGAAATTGAATTTGAACAGGGGGTACCTGTTGCCCTTAACGGTGAGAAACTCCCACTTGTTCAATTAATTGAAACCTTAAATGAGCTTGGCGGCAAGCATGGTGTTGGCCGTATTGATCATATTGAAAATAGATTAGTAGGAATTAAATCTCGTGAAGTGTACGAAAATCCTGCTGCGCTAATTTTAATCAATGCCCATAAAGAATTAGAGTTTTTAACTCTAACTCGTGAGGTTACACAATTTAAGACACAGGTTGAACAGCAAATGGCGAAGATCATTTATGAAGGACTTTGGTATTCTCCGATAAAACCAGCACTTGATGCATTTATTAATGAAACTCAAAAGAACGTTTCTGGAACAATTCGTGTCAAGCTTCATAAAGGTAATCATACGGTTGTGGGCAGAAAGTCTCCTTACAGCTTATATAACGAGGAACTAGCAACGTATTCAAAAGGTGATGCGTTTGATCATAATGCCGCAGTAGGATTTATTAAGATTTGGGGTCTGCCAACAAAGGTCTATTCAGAAGTGAATAAAAAGGAATCAATTTTAAAATAATTCGGATTGCCCTCGAATCCTTTTTCGAGGGCTGTCTTGTTAGGTTAAGGGGGAGCAATCAATGTCTAAGTTATGGGGCGGCCGTTTTACGAAAGAAACGAATAAACTAGTTGAGGAATTTACAGCCTCAATTACATTTGATCAAAAGCTAGCTAAGGAGGATATTGCAGGAAGTCTTGCCCATGTGCAAATGCTGGGTGAGTGCGGTATTATTCCAATGGAGGATGCTATAAAGATTAAGGACGGACTACTCTCCATCAAGAAAATGGTCGACGATAACGCGGTAGAGTTTTTAGTTGAAGATGAAGATATCCATATGAATATTGAAAAGTTATTAATAGAAAAAATTGGTCCGGTGGGAGGAAAGCTCCATACAGGGAGAAGCCGTAATGATCAGGTGGCCACCGACATGCATCTATACTTAAGAACGAAAACAACTGAGCTTATTAAATTAATAGAAGATGTCCAACAGGCATTAATTGAGCAGGCGAAAGAGAATGTCCAAACGTTAATTCCTGGGTATACTCACCTGCAGCGTGCCCAGCCTGTATCCTTTGCCCATCATTTAATGGCATATTTTTGGATGTTTGAACGTGATAAAGAGAGATTGATTGATAGTTTAAAGCGTATCAATTGGTTACCTCTTGGTTCAGGGGCATTGGCAGGAACGACGTTTCCGATCAATCGTGAACGTGTCGCGGAACTGTTGGGGTTTGAAACGGTTTATCCTAATAGTATGGATGCTGTCAGTGATCGCGACTTTATCCTTGAGTTTTTATCGATTGGTTCAATAATCATGACTCATATTTCCAGATTATCCGAAGAGCTTGTCATTTGGTCGAGCCAGGAGTTTCAGTTCGTCGAGTTGGATGATTCATTTTGCACAGGTTCAAGTATTATGCCGCAAAAGAAAAATCCAGACGTACCTGAGCTGCTACGTGGAAAAACCGGACGGACATATGGTAATTTAATCGGACTGCTCACCGTTCTTAAAGGTCTGCCACTCGCGTATAACAAGGATTTACAGGAAGATAAGGAAGGTATGTTTGATACGGTTGAAACGCTTGAAGGTTCCTTAATGTTATTAGCACCGATGATTGAAACGATGACAGTAAATAAAGACGTGATGCGTAAGGCCATTAACAATGACTTTTCTAATGCCACAGATATTGCTGATTACTTAGTAAGAAAAGGTCTGCCTTTCCGTGATGCGCATGAAGTTATCGGAAAAATTGTTTTATATGCTATTCAGTCTAACAAATTTTTGCTAGATTTGAGCTTCGAAGAATATCAGGGCTTTAGTCCATTATTTGAGGAAGATATTTATGTTGTATTAGCTCCTGAGCATGTTGTTGGTGTCCGAAATAGCTTTGGGGGAACAGCTCCAGAGCAAGTGGAAAAGCAAATCAAGCTTGCTGAGGGAAAACTAGAGCAATAAAAATAATTTTTTAAAAGCCTGCCATTTGGTGGGCTTTTAGTTTTTAAAATTTGTATTAAATAGTAAAATATTAGATAATTTACCCATGGGAATTTTAACTAATGACAGGAGGAAAAAATGATGAAAATTCGTGTGTCTGCCGTCCAGTACCAACTACATACCATTCAATCCTTCGAGGAATTTACCTCACAATGTGAGCACTACATAAAAACTGCTGAGGAATTTGGGGCAGAGTTTGTCTTATTTCCAGAGTTCTTTACAACTCAATTACTTTCAATAGGTAATGGTCATGGCAAGAGCCTGACAATTAATGACCTGCCAAGTTATACCCAACAATATCTAGAACTATTTTCAAATTTTGCACAAAAAAAGAACTTACATATTATTGCGGGAACACATGTGATTGAAAGGGATGGCAAGCTGTATAATACAGCACATTTATTTTATCCAGATGGAAGAATTGGTGAGCAGGCCAAACTCCATATTACACCGACTGAAGTAAATGAATGGAATATGGCACCTGGGGACTCATTTCAGATATTTGAAACAGAAAAAGGGAAAATCGCCCTCCTTACTTGTTATGATATTGAATTTCCAGAAATTGTACGTATGGCAAAGGCCAAAGGTGCCGATGTGATTTTCTGTCCATCATGCACAGATGACCGTCATGGTTTTCATCGTGTTCGTTATACCAGCCATGCTCGTGCAGTTGAAAACCAAGTATATGTGGTCCTAACGGGAACTGTCGGTTCACTGCCGACTGTTGATTTTATGCGCGCTAATTTTGGCCAGGCGGCAATCATTACTCCTAACGATATACCATTTCCACCAAAAGGAATCTTGGTGGAAGGGGAAATCAATAATGACATGATTGTGACGGCTGACCTAGATATAAACTTGTTATATGAAGTAAGAGAACGTGGTTCCGTTACAACCTGGCGTGATCGAAGAACGGATCTTTACACAGATTGGGAAAAATAAACTGAAGGGCTGGGTATAGAATGTATCGAAGTGAATTTTACGTCTATGACCAAGAGCGGCCTTTGTCAGTTATCATTCGAAATTATTCAAATGTGGATTTTGACGATCTTATCAAGATTCAATCCGAGTGCTTCCCACCTCCTTTTCCTTCAGAATTATGGTGGAATAAAGAGCAATTAACAAACCATGTGTACATGTTTCCAGAAGGTGCATTGTGTGTTGAAGTAGATGGTGAATTAGCTGGGTCAATTACCGGCTTAACTATCGACTTCGATCCTAGCGATAAAAACCATTCGTGGGAAGAAATCACTGACCATGGATATATACGGAACAATAATCCAAATAGGAATACCTTGTATATTGTTGATATCAGTGTTCGTCCGAAGTACCGCAAACTAGGGCTTGGTAAATTGATGATGCAGTCTATGTACCATGTTGTGATAGAAAAAGAGTTATATCGATTACTTGGCGGGGGCAGAATGCCAGGATATCATAAAAAAGCTGATATCATGACACCAGGACAATATTTAGATGCAACAATTAAAGGGGAAGTTCAAGATCCTGTTATCACTTTCTTGCTGCATTGTGGTCGTGTGCCAATAGGGATTATTGAAAATTATCTCGAGGATGATGAATCCTGCAATTATGCTGCATTAATGGAATGGAAAAACCCTTTTAGATGAGTGAGAGGAATGAATCATAATGGAATATATTAGAATAACCAGTATAGCAGACCCTAATTTTAAAAAGCTTCATAACTTAATGGGAGAAATTTTTCCTCCAGAAGAAGTATTAGAATATGAGCTATGGAAAGAGCCATTAGAAGATCCGAGTATTCGCGTGTTTGTTGCTGTCGATGGAGACGAAGTCACAGGAGCAACTGAATATCGTTATTATCCGGATTGGAATATTGCTATGACAGATTTTACAATCATCAGTAAACCAGGCTTAAGCCTTGGCCGTTTTTTAGCGCATAACCGTTTAAAGGATTTACAACAATTAGCTAAAGAAAATGGTAACGAGCTATTCGGGATGTTTGCAGAAATATACGATCCGTACCGGGTTGAACAACACGAATTTGGTGGAGTAAAGGTTATGGATCCATATGTCCGACGTGAAGTTCTCTCCCATTTGGGTTATAAACGCATTGATTTTTCATATGTTCATCCTTCCTGGAAAAACAATGGGGAAGCTGTAGCAGGTCTAGATTTATGTTTCATGCCAATTCAAGATGAAGGACTTAATTCACTACCAGCAAACCTGGTAAAGGATTTTCTGACGACATACTATTCAATTCTTACAAATAAGCCGAAGGATTGGCTCGAAATGATAGATCGACTGGGGAAAAAGGAATTTGTCTCCCTATTACCACTTTAATAAAAAGAAATTTCAAATAATATTGACAACTATCTTGGAATCAACTAGAATTCTCTTTATAACTTGGAAATTTAATGAAAAACTAACTAAATAAAACTCTTATCCAGAGCGGCGGAGGGACTAGGCCCGATGAAGCCCGGCAACCATCAAGGTAATTCTTGAAAAGGTGCTAATTCCTGCAGGTTATTTTTAACCTGACAGATAAGAGGAGGAAATCTACCCTCTTCTTATGAAGAGGGTTTTTCTTATTTATATGATATTAAAAGAAACAACCTATTGGTCATGTCTAATATTATTTAAGGGGTGGAAAGCATGTCTGTCATTAAAGTGGCAATTCTAGGCTTTGGTACAGTGGGTGAAGGGGTATATAAAACAATACAATCCCACGCTGATGAACTAACTAATGTTTTAGGAAGAAAAGTAGAAGTAGCTGCAGTGCTAATAAAAAATAAACAAAAAACAAGAGACATAAGTGAAGATGTTTTAATAACTACAGATTTTGCCGAAATTCTTAAACTACCTCAACTGGATGTTGTTGTCGAAGCAATAGTCGACAAAGAACAACCCTTTACTTTTTTAAAACAAGCTATACAAAGTGGTTGCCACATAATCACAGCAAATAAAGAGATGTTTGCACATCACGGTAATGAGCTGCTCAAGCTAGCAGAGAGTCATAAAGTTTCAGTCGGTTTCGAAGCAACAGTTGCGGGAGGAATTCCAGTTATTCAAACCCTTAGGCAGCTATTAAATGTTAACCGTGTTCGTACCGTACAAGGCATTCTTAACGGGACATCAAATTTCATTCTTACTGAAATGCGGGAGAAAAAACAGTCCTTTGTTGCTGCGCTTAGTTTAGCACAAGGGAAGGGGTATGCTGAAGCGGATCCAACCAACGATGTGGAGGGGTTTGATGCTTTTTATAAAACAATAATTCTCAGCAGAATAGCTTTTGGTATAGAACCAAATTGGCAGGATGTTGAACGGGAAGGAATTACTTCGATCACAAGTGAATTAATCGAATCAACTGAAAAGCTAGGGTTAAGGTTTAAACATATTGCAAGTATTAATAAGATAGGTGATCAAATTAATGCAACGGTTAGACCGGTTCTTGTTGGAAAGTCGCATCCTTTTTATTCCGTTGAAGGGGTAGAAAATGCGGTAAATATTCATTCTGATATCGTTGGTAGTATTACTTTGCAAGGACCTGGAGCTGGGATGTATCCAACTGCTAGTGCTGTTATCGAAGATTTGGTCTATGTCTGTCAAAATCGGCCTTCAAATAAGAATTTCAAAGAAACAATTGCATTATGTGATGGAGAGAAAAAAGAGGATGTAGAAGGCTTATGGTTAATTCAAGGTCTCTCAAAAAATTATAAAAACCCTTTGATTACATGGATTACTCAAGCTATTGATGAGACAGCCATTATCCGGGCAACAAAGGAAGAAATTGAACGTTTAATTAATGACCAGCAGCCAAGGTGTTACTTTCAAATAATAGGTGAGTATGAAACAGAGAACAAAATTAGTGAGGTAACCTTAGCTGCCCTTTAAGTTAAAGGAATGTAGCGAGCAAGCGGTTATTCCCGAAAGAGCATTTAGGTGCTCTTTTTTTATGAAGAATTACTACTCACTTATGTGTATGGTATTTATTAATATCTATAAAAATATTAAACAAAACATCCTTTAACTGGGGATAAGTTTAGTCAAAATTAAATGGTATTCATATTGTGTAAAAGCTTGACCAAATGGATTTTTTTAAAAAAAGAAAATGAAGAGGTGCATCATGTTAGGGAATAGCTTAAATGGACGTTTATTAACGAATCTGAATAATACATTCACCTATGAGTTTTGGGTAATGCCTGAAAGCGTTCATCGTATCGATAAACAAACACGTGATAGGCCCGCAGATGTAAATGGAAAAAATTATATCATAGGACCTGGACATGGAGTGTCCGATAATGATGCTGGGGTTAGTGTTTCAGTTGGATTAAATGGGATAACGGTCTATGAACATACTAAGAAAAATATCTATGCAGTGTTAGTCTATGAAGCTATTATTAATCAGCTCATTCATGTTGCTGTTGTCTATGATGATAGAGAGCCCCAGCTATTCATTAATGGGAAGTTTGTAAAAAAAGGTGAACGAAGCCCTAAATCATTTGTATACCCATCGGGGATGATTGGGGGGCAACCTGGTCTTTTCTTTAATGGAGATATCAACGAGATTAGGCTTTGGAATCACTGCCGGACAGAACAAAATCTTAATAATTATTTGAATAAAAAGCTCACTGGAAGTGAAGCAGAGCTATATGGTGTTTGGCCAACTCCACCTGTAAATGAACTAGAAACAAAAAAGGCAAATGCAAAAACCAAAACCCGCAAAATAAAAAAGCGTCCTTCTGCTAAAGAGCGACAAAATGAAATCCCCCTAGTAAGTAAGAACGAAGATATTGAAGTCAGTATTATTATTCCTTCCCTCAATAAATATCCACTCAATCTATTTACTCTCTATTCATTGGAATACCAAACATTCAATCCTTCAAAAATGGAAGTTATCTTTATAGATGATGCTTCAACAGACCAAACGGAAGAAAAGGTAAAGGGCTATAAGCCTCCGTATCATTTTAAATTTATACGTAATAAAAAGAATCTTGGAAGAGCTAAGGTTCGAAATTTAGGCATTCGTTCTGCAAGAGGAAGCATTCTTATTTTTCTAGATGCAGAAATGATTACAGAACCCGATTTTGTTGAAAGACATCATAAGCTCCACCAATCAAATAGTAAGCTTATTATATCAGGTGCAATGCATTCAAGAGTTATCCACTCATGTATCTTTCCTGAATTTACTCAAAAGAAGATAAACAAAATCTCAACTATATCTAAAAATAACCAGGAGATTTATTCGAGGATTAAAGACTTTAAATATCCAAGTAAAGAACCGTATCAGTTGTTAGAAAAAAAAGATATTGAAAAGAAAGTATTTAAGAATTTAGGTGTTGAAGTATACCCATGGTTCCAACAGATAACCCGCAATTTTCCTGCTGATTTAGAAGGGTTTGCGTTTCCATGGATGGCTTTTCTAACAGGGAATGTGTCCATTCGTAAAGAGTTTATTATTGAGGCGGGATTGTTCGATGAAGACTTTGTCAAGTACGGTTACGAAGATTGGGAAATAGGTTATCGTTTATATAAAATGGGCGCCAAATATATTGTTAGAAACGATTTGATCACGTACCATCAAGAACATCCTGTTGGAGAAAGTAAATGGAATGAGGCAATTAACAATCTGGGACTGTTTTTGAAAAAGCATCATGACATCGATGTTCTAATTCTTGGAATAGAGATATCAGGTCTAGCAGATTTATTAACGATGAATAAGGTATTAAGCGAATATAAGTTACTCGTTCAATCCCATCCAGAGCGATTTCTAAAATTCCAAGAAAAATTCATTTGCATCCTTGAAACAATCCTCCTTATACTTCAAATCGACATCCGTCACATAAATATCTTAGGAGCTGCAGGCTTTAGCTCTGACGACAGAAAAGAACTTCAAGAAGATATTAATTCAATCAAAGGTCTAAACAAGTTTACAAAATTAACTTCCCTTTTAGAAAAGATCAAGATCTCTTAAAAAAATTCTCCAAGGTAAAGGAGTGAAAGTGTGGTTTCCATTATTACATGTACAATAAGAGAAGAAAATATCAAAAATGTTTTCAAAAATTATAAACAGCAATCCTGGAAGGATAAAGAACTGATTATTATCTTAAATAAGGATTCTATGAATATTGATAGATGGATCAAAAAGGCAAGGAAATATCGTAATGTCCAGATTTATCAGCTACACGAAAAAGCAACCTTAGGTGACTGCTTAAATTTTGGGATTATGAAAGCAAGTCATGATATTATTGCAAAATTTGATGACGATGATTATTACGGGCCTGACTACATTAAAAGTTCGATGGATGCTTTTAAAAATAAAGATATTTCTATTATCGGAAAAAGTTCTTTATATATTTATTTTAAAAATAAAAAGGCGCTGATCCATGTATCAGGTAGTGAGAATTCAATCACAGACACTGTTGCTGGAGCGACATTAATATTTAGAAAAGACGTGTTCCAACAAGTTCAATTTGAAAAAGTAAATCGAGCGGAGGATTACTTTTTCATTGATCAATGTAAAGAGAAGGGCTTTAATGTCTATTCAACTGAACGTTTTCATTTTGCAGTCATCAGACATGATACCGAAAAACATACATGGAAGATTGCTGATAAGGATCTTATGGAATGGGGAGAATTAATCACCTATACAGAAGATTTTCAATCACTAGTCTCAAAAAAAGCCGCGATTTGAGGATCGAGCAGTGGCTTGATTTTCCCCCTTTATCATATAAAAAAGAAGCAGGCTGGCCTGCTTCTTCTTTTTGGCCTAAATCATTTATTTCTTTTCGTGTTTACACGTTGATTAGCAGCATTGGCACGTGCGAGTGCCTCAAGATCTGCATGGTCTGCAAATTCTGCAGAATATTCAACGTCATTCCCATCAGTTATTTTTAGGTTCTTAGGTGTTTGTGGAAGTGAGCTTTTGTTACTATTACCAGTTCCATTATGCATACGACCCATTACTAAAAACCCCTTTCATTGTTAACTTTCAGGAGCCGAATTGCTCCCTTTAATATCATTTACAATTAGAAAGGTAACCATGAATGGAAAATACTTCACCAGAGCCATTTGGCCGTAACTGTGGTCTAACTAGAGTCTGGTTTTTTTGTCGTGGTATCCGCCTGCACGGTCCGCCATTTTAAATTCCCTTTGATAAGATACTTCCTGCATACTGGTTAATGAGTATTTGCCTCGATCCTTATCTTTTTTCTTTTTTTCCGCCATTTTGCTCATTCCTTTCAACATTTTTTAGTTAATCGTCATCAAGCTATGTGGTAAAAAATTAAAAGCACGTTATGTACTTATTTCCATTTTTACCTTTTAAGAAAGGAATGATACTATTTTTTAAGAAAATATATTTTTCAATGCCAAATGTAAATCGGAATACTTAAATTGATAGCCGTTTTCTAAAAGCTTATTCGGTAATACCCTTTGTCCATCAACCACCAATGTACTCATTTCACCAAGCAGCAGACGAAGTGCAAAACTTGGGACCGGAAGCCAGTGGGGGCGGTTTAATACTCGTGCAAGTGTTTTTCCAAACTCAGTCATCGTTACCGGTTGCGGTGCAGTGAAATTGATGGGTCCATCCATTTTTTCATTTTCGATAATAAAGGATATCCCTTGGACCACATCCTCAATGTGAATCCATGACATCCACTGACGTCCATTTCCAATGGGACCACCGATAAATGATTTATAAGGGATAGCCATTTTTTGAAGAGCCCCTTGGTGTTTATCAAGGATGATTCCGAACCTGCAAAAGACAGTACGTATCCCTAATTGGCTGGCTTTTCCAGCTACGATTTCCCATTGCTTAACTGTATCGGCCAAGAAATCATTCCCAAAGCCATGGTTATCTTTTTCAGTAAAAATTTTATCAAAGGATGTTCCATAAATCCCAATTGCACTTGCATTGATCAGTGCCTTTGGTTTGGTGTCTAATTTATTTATAATGGCTAGCAGTGCATGAACAGACTCTAAGCGACTGTTTAGGATCTTTTCTTTTCTTTTTACCGTCCAACGGCCACTATTAATCGATTCGCCTGCAAGGTTGATAAAAATATCAGTATCTTGGAGTTCATGAATGGGGCTTGAACTATCACTTAGCCACTCGACGTATCGAATTCCATTAGTACGATTTGTCTCAATCGATTTTCTTGATAAAATAATTATCTCATGATTGTTTTTCAACAGGTGTTTGGTAAGTGCTTGCCCTACAAAGCCTGTTCCGCCTGCAATCGTTATTTTCATTTTTTCCGCCCCCTTTTACGTTTAATCTTACAATAGATAATGAGGAATATGGTAAAGTATTGATGAGGTGAATAACGTGGCCATTATAACAAAGATCACCACACAACAGAAAACACAGGATCGATTTAATATTTTTATGGATTACGGTAAGGGTAAGGGTGAGGAATTTGCCTTTAGTGTCGACAGTGATGTTCTAATCAAATTTCAATTAAAGAAAGGAATGGAGCTTGATGATTTTTCCTTTGTGGAAATTCAGTATCAAGACGACATTCGCAAAGCATACAACAAAGCCATCCATTACTTAGCTAGAAGAATGAGATCGGAAAAAGAAATAAAAGATTATCTTGTATTAAAGGAAATAGATGAACCTGTCATCAATGAAATTCTTCATAGATTAACTGCACAGAAATACATAAATGACGAGGAATTCGCGTTGGCCTATGTACGAACCCAAGCGAATACCACTGATAAAGGTCCTAATGTAATTAAAATGGAATTAAAGGAAAAGGGAATAGTAGAGGGAATTCTCAACCATGCACTGAAGGAATATCCTCTCGAGCGACAGATTGAAAAAGCCACCAAAATAAGCTCAAAGTTTTACGAAAAGAATACAAAGGAATCATTAAAAATTCAAAAACAGAAACTTGAGAATCTGCTCCTTAGAAAAGGTTATCCATATGAAGTCATTAATATTGCTGTTAATGATGTCGGGATGAACAACGAGATGGATGAGGAAATGGAGGCAATCAGATTCCAAGGTGAGAAGGTCCATCGAAAATTTAGTAAATACAGTGGCTTTGAATATGAACAAAAGATGAAACAAGCATTATATCGAAAAGGGTTCCCGATCGAGCTCATCGAAACATACTTATCAGAAAGTAAAAAATCATGACAAAAGCATCATGATTTTTTACTTTCGATAATAATGGAATCTTGATCCATTTGTTCGATAATCATTTCGGCAACTTCCCTTGGTGAGCGGAAACGGGAAGTATCTTTGACATGGTCACTATTATCCCAAAATGGTGTGTCCATACCGCCCATATACACCGCGTTAAATTTAATCCCTCTCCCTTCGTATTCTTTCTGCAGACTCTCTGTAAAGCCTCTAATTGCAAATTTACTGGCCACATAAACCGATTCATTCACTTTTCCACGCAAGCCTGCTGTTGAAATAATATTCAAAATACGACCTTCCGAAGTCTTTAGCAGTTGAGGTAAAATTGCTTTGGTCATTAAAATAGTCCCTGAAACATTTGTGTTGATCATTTCAGTAATGTGATGTTCATTCATTTCCACAAATGGACCGAAATGACCAACTCCAGCATTATTAACTAATCCGTATATATTATAGGTATGACTAATTTCTTCAGCTTTTTTCGAAACATCTTTCGCATTTCCAATATCAATAGGGAGGATATCAGCACTTCCTCCATTTGTTTCAATTTCTGTTTTTGTAGTTGTTAATTTATCAAAGTTCCGCCCTGTTAACAAAAGGTGATAGCCTTTTTGCGAAAAGAGATGCGCTAATTCTTTTCCTAAACCAGAGCCTGCCCCAGTAATAATGATCGTTTTCATTTTAAAATCTCCTTTGTATATTAGTTCATCCTTTATTTATTATATTATAATATACTAAAATGAGGTTATAAGGGGAGTGAATTCAAATGCAACAGGAGAAACGCTACAGTACCATGTCAGAACATGAATTAAGACAAGAAATTGGCATGCTCCAAGAACAAGCCAGAAAAGCAGAACAAATGGGAATGGTCAGTGAGTTTGCCGTGCTCGAACGAAAGGTTCAAATGGCGAGAGCATACCTGATTGACCCTCATTCGTTTAAACCTGGAGAAATTTATGAAATAGACGGGGACCCAGGACAATATTTTAAAATTGATTATATGAATGGTGTGTTTGCTTGGGGTTATCGACTTGCAGGAGAGGGAAAAGAAGAAGCGTTGCCAATCTCATTATTGAATCAGCCAAAAAAATAATTGGACAAACCAGAGAATAAGACCTCTGGCTTGTCTTGTTTTTACAGATCGGAAGGTTTATTTATAAACCTGTGGCGACTCATCATCGCGCTCACCTGAAGCACGCATCCGCTCTTGTGGATGGGTATTAATCGTGCCATCTGCTCTTTTTGAAGCATATTCTGCTTTTGCTCTTGGCTCTCCCTCGAACTTGTTATTATTTTGATTTGGGAAATTCGTTGCTTTATTTCTCATGCTGGACCTCCATTAATGGAATGAGAACACGTGAAAAGCAAAGCATTCTCAATGCTTACCACGTAAAGATAGTATCTGCTTTTTTAAAATAGGTTATGTTAAAAGAAATTGGCAATGAGGTGGATAAATGAACGATTATCATGAAAGATTGACAAAACTGCTTTTAGCTAAAAACGATCAACTCTCCTATAATCAGGCACGAACCTGGGTTGAACTTCTTTGGGATGATTTTGAAACCACTTATGCAAAAGCAGGCAGGGAATATATGGGCAGTGAAGTAGCAGAAAGAATTGTCAAGCAATGGATAGAAAACTACGGTGATAAACTGCATGAATTTGCAGCAACAAACCCAAAATACAAGGATTATTTAAATCAGGATAAAAATAGCGTAAACTAAAAAAGCGAGTGACAAAGTCACCGCAGATTGTTGAGAAAGGATATTTTTCTCGGCAATTTTTTATTTTGTCTAAACTAAATTACTGATTTTTTATGAGTTGATTGTCTTTGAAATGGTCTGTTGATTTCCGCTCCGGGCACCCGCTTTCCGCGGGGAGGTCCGGGAGCCTCCTCGGCGCTTTGGCGCCTGCGGGGTCTCCCGTAACCTCTCTATCCCGCAAGAGTCGAGTGCCCTCCGCTCTAATCAACAAGGAGGTAAATCAACCTAAAGCATTGCAACATACTTCTTCTAGCCGTACTTGTTTTGAAATCTTTTTTATTTTGGCAGGTCGCAGAATAACCCCTTCTTATTGACTTCGCCAGTGATTTTTTAACGAGAATAGGCTTTATAACCCCTTCTTATCGACCTCGCCAGTGATTTTTTAAAGAAAACAGGCTTTATAACCCTTTCTTATCGACCTCGCCAATGATTTTTTAACGGAAACGGGATTTATAACCCCTTCTTATTGACCTCGCCAGTGATTTTTAACGGGAACAGGCTATATAACCCCTTTTTATTGACCTGGACTCTTTTGGCTTAAACATTGACTTCATCGCTTATTCTTAATTTTATTATGAGTTGAGGGGCTTAAATGAATATTACACTCTGTTGATTGGAATGGAAGGCACGAAGACTCCTGCGGGAGTGCGGTGCAGGGGAGACCCCGCAGGAGCGAAGCGACGAGGAGGCTCCCCGGCACGCCCGCGGAAAGCGAAGTGCCTGGAGACCAATCAACAGACATGTCGAAAAACCAATATATACTATATAATATTATAACGATTTAATGCGGTGGATTGTTAAAGAAAGTGGATTAATAAAAAGGCTATCGAAAGTTTTTCGACAGCCTGGAGTGGAAAAGTCACCGCTTTTTAACTAGGAATTATACTTAATTTCTTTCTTAATTTCTTCTCACTAAACACCCACCCCGTATAGGAGCTAATTGGAACTAAGTTACAATCTAATTGAACAACGGCCACAAATGGATAGTGTCCATTGCTCCGATAGCGTAAATCAATGAAGCGAACTTCGTAAAAATCAATAAATTCATCGACTTCCCAGCGATAGACTGGTGAAAAGGATAAAAATGCTGAAAGGTTTTTATCCTTTTTTGCTGCCTCGATTACGGGTGTATTCGGAACGGGTATTCGATTAAAATGGTCTAAGATTTCAACTTTTTTATTTACTGCTTTTCCCACAAAAAATTGTTTCTTGTTCATGGCAGCAATTCTCCATTGATGAAATCTCATGGTTGGTGCAATAATTATTTCTGTTGCATCGGGAATCATTCTTTTTACCTCAACCAATACCCTTTTTTTCGCCCTAAAACGAGCAAGATAGTAAGCTATAATGACTGCATACATTATCAAAAAGGTATAACCTGGATTTGCTCCTAATACCCAAATAACGATTCCAAGGATATGGATCCCAAAGATAATCGGGTCAAACGTATTTATAACCCCTAGAGCGACCCATTTTGTAGAGAAAGGTCTTAGAGCCTGTGTGCCGTATGCGTTAAATATATCAACAAATACATGGATAAAAACAGCTGCAAATGTCCAAGCCCATAAATGAAAAAGATTGGCATCAGGAAAAAACGGATAGATAACGGCTAACAGTACAAGCGGCCACATTATTACAGCGGGGATAGAGTGGGTAATCCCGCGATGATTTCGAATGTATATGGCATTATTTCTTAGCTTCAAAACGGTATCTATATCAGGTATTTGCGACCCAGCAATTGTTGCAATTAAAACACTCGTCGTGGTCGCGTGGCTGCTAATTACTGCGGGATCAAGTGTAGCAAGACCACCAAGAGCAATACCCATGACAACATGAGTTCCTGTATCCAAAAGGAAATCCTCCTTCAATATAGTTCTTGTAAAACTAAACAAATTGAATTATCGTAAAACAAATACATTACTTATTATATTGCCTTTTTTCATACATGTTAACAACATCTGGAGGAACAAAAGTTATGATAATTGAACTAAAGAATATAGAAAAAATCAATATATCTGCTTTTCAAAATGATTTAATATCCTGGTTTAAACGAGAACAACGGGACTTGCCTTGGCGAAAAGACCAAGATCCATACAAAATATGGGTCTCAGAAATAATGCTCCAACAAACTAGAGTTGATACAGTAATCCCCTATTTTAATCGCTTTATTGAATGGTTTCCCACGATTGAAGACCTTGCCGAGGCAGAGGAGGATAAAGTGCTAAAGGCCTGGGAAGGGCTGGGATATTATTCAAGGGTTCGAAATTTGCAATCAGCTGTTAAGGAAGTAAGCGAGAAGTATAGCGGTGAGGTGCCAAATACCCCAGAAAAGATAGCTGAACTAAAAGGGGTGGGACCTTATACAGCTGGTGCGATTTTAAGTATTGCTTATGGAATTCCAGAGCCGGCTGTGGATGGAAACGTGATGAGGGTTATTTCAAGAGTCCTTTCCATCTGGGAGGATATTGCCAAATCATCTTCGCGGAAGATTTTTGAAAAAGCAGTGCGACAGTTAATTTCACATGAAGACCCTTCCTCTTTCAACCAAGCATTAATGGAATTGGGAGCGTTAATTTGTACACCCACTTCTCCTTCGTGCTTATTATGTCCAGTTCGAGAACATTGCCAAGCTTTTGATGAGGGAGTTCAAAATGAACTTCCAATAAAAACTAAAAAAACCAAGACACGAAACGTTCAACTTGCTTCTGCTATCCTTTTGGATGGAAATGGGAAGGTATTAATTCACAAGAGGCCGGCAACTGGACTGCTCGCAAATTTATGGGAATTCCCTAATGTTGAGATCCATCACCCCTTACAAAATGAACGGGAGCAGGTAGCGGACCTATTTCACCATTCACTTGAGATAAACATAAAACTCGAGCGAATTATTGGGCAACTTGAACACACTTTTTCGCACTTGGTCTGGAATATTAAAGTATATTCAGGTACGTTAAATTCTGTTTTTCAAGAAAGTGAAGAATGGAAACTTGTTTCATTCGAAGAAATGAAACAATTTGCTTTCCCTGTATCCTCTCAGAAGATGCTCAAAATATTTCACGAACACCAAAAGGAATGAACGCCTTATTCAAGCGGCGTTCATTTTTCAATCATAAACCGTTTTTGTTCCATGTGTATAATCTGCTTCTTGACGATTGATTCCGCCGCGATTCTCAATTTCTTCAATAATCTCGCGGTGAATCGTTTGTCCTTCGCTATTTAAATATGGAGTAATTTGCTGAAATGAGTGATGAAAAAAAGCAAGCTCACTGTTTTCCCAATCAGATTTAGCCAACATTGAAAGCTCTGTCATATCCCGTCCAACATACATATTTTCTACTTCCTTTCATAGGTTATTTATTCCTTAGTGTTTTATAATAATTGTCTTCTATTCCTGGAAAAGTTAAAATGATAACAATACTTGAATATAGAAGGGAATAGTTAGATGACTCAGAAAGTAGCACTCATTACAGGAAGCAGCAGGGGAATCGGTAAGGCAACAGCATTACGTTTGGCAGAAGCAGGATATGATATTGTTATCAATTATGCAAGAAGTAAAAAGGGTGCTCTAGAGACTGCCGAGCAAATTGAGGCATTAGGGAGAAAGGCATTAATTGTAAAAGCAAATGTTGGCGATGTTGCTAAAATTAAAGAAATGTTCGTGCAAATTGAGGCAGAATTTGGCCGCCTGGATGTGTTTGTCAATAATGCAGCATCAGGAGTTCAGCGTCCAGTAATGGAGTTAGAAGAATCCCACTGGGATTGGACCTTAAACATAAATAGTAAAGCCTTGTTATTCTGTGCACAGGAAGCAGCAAAATTGATGGAAAGAAATGGCGGGGGGAAAATTGTCAGCATCAGCTCTCTCGGTTCGATCCGCTATTTAGAAAATTACACGGTCGTAGGAGTCTCTAAAGCAGCGCTTGAGGCTTTGACAAGATATTTGGCAGTTGAGTTAGCTCCGAAAAATATTGTTGTAAATGCGGTCTCAGGCGGCGCTGTCGATACGGAAGCATTAAAGCATTTTCCAAACCGTGAAGAACTTTTACAAGAAGCAAAAGAAAAGACTCCTGCTGGAAGAATGGTCGAAATTGATGACATGGTTAACTGTGTAATGTTCCTTTTATCTGATGATTCAAGCATGATAAGGGGACAGACTATTATTATTGATGGTGGAATTTCATTACTTGTTTAAATTATTTTTAAATAATATTTTTTGCGGATAATCTCCACGAAGCATGGTTACATTATATTCGTGGAGGTGATATCAATGGCAAACTTCAATCAACAGCCAAACAAAACTTCAGCTGGAACTAACATCCAGGAAGTAAAACAACAAAACGCTCAATCTCAATCAGCTTCTGGGTCTGCAGGTCAATTTGGAACTGAATTTGCGAGCATGACAAATGCTGCTGAAGTAAAAAAACAAAATGCTCAATCTGCTTCAGCTCAAGGCTCTCAAGGGTCCCAAGGCTCATTCGGAACTGAATTTGCAAGCGAAACTAACGCTGCTGAAGTAAGACAACAAAACCAACAATCTCAAGCACGTAAAAACCAAGGTAATGGCCAATTTGGTCAAAGCTAATAATAGTATGCAGAAGGCACTCTAGAATCGTATAGAGTGTCTTCTTTCTGTTTCGACAAAACTTCTCTTAAGGTTACATATGTTGTCAAAGGAGAATTAGTCCTGTTCGAGAATACATATTAGATACAACTATTAAGGCGGTGAGGGAAATGGATCATTTTAACCGATTAGTTTCCGATCAAATGGTGACGATGGAAAAATTGCTATACCTTCAAGGAGAACTTGAACGTTGTCAACAAATCGAAGAAGAACTACAAACATTGCAGGATGCTACAGATCTTGAAAGTGTTCAAGCTGATATCCGACTGATGAAAAAAGAATTGAAAGAGATCCAGACCATTTTTGAAAAGCAGACAGAAGAGGTAATTAATTCCTATCGGGAAATGAACCTAACAGCATCTTTTTAGGTGAAAAAACCAAGAATATCTAAAAAAATTCGCAAATTTTTACAAAGAGCCATCGAAATATGGCTCTTTTGTTTTAAAATCTGTTCCCAACCGTTATAATAATAGAAAATAGGAATTGTACTTTGTTGCCTTTTGTCATTATTTATTTATATATTGTTAAGAATAGGTTACAAAGCGTTCAGGAATGAAGGTAGGGGAGAAACATGGGCGTACCCATCGAAGGTGAACCAATGCAAATACATAGTTATAAGCACAATGGGCACATCCATCGCGTCTGGGAAGAAACAACCGTTTTAAAAGGGACACAAAATTTGGTGATTGGAGGCAATGACCGAACACTTGTGACAGAATCAGATGGCAGGACCTGGATAACAAGAGAACCAGCTATTTGTTATTTTCATTCACAATATTGGTTCAATGTGATTGGAATGATCCGTGAGGATGGTATCTATTATTACTGTAATATCAGTTCACCATTTATCTTTGATGGCGAAGCACTAAAGTATATTGATTATGACCTTGATATAAAGGTGTTTCCTGATATGACCTTTAATTTATTAGACGAGGATGAGTATGAACGTCATCGCCGGGAAATGAATTATCCAGCACCTATCGATCAAATCCTAAAAAGGAATGTTGACAAGTTGATTCAATGGATTCGGCAGCGGAATGGCCCTTTTGCACCAGATTTTATCGATATCTGGTACGAACGTTATTTAACATACAGACGTTAGATGGCAATTAGAAATATATGCGCCTGTTGATTTGATCAACAGGTTTTTATTTGCTTATTAAAGAAGATTCCGAAAGGAGGACCAATTTGAGCAGTATTCGCAGGTATCTTCAATTTGTAAAACCATACCGTTTGCAAGTAATTGGGACAATTATCATTGGAGTAATCAAATTTTCCATTCCACTAATGATTCCGATGCTGATTAAATATGTTGTTGATGACATTGTTGGAAGTCCTACCCTATCCCACGGTGAAAAAATGGATAAACTGATGTTAATTATGGGTGTAATGATAGTAATCTTTGTCATCGTGAGGCCGCCAATCGAATATTATCGGCAATATTTTGCCCAGTGGACGTCCAGTAAAATATTATATGATATTCGGGATACGATGTACACACATATCCAAAAGTTAAGCTTTAGGTATTTTTCAAATACCCGTGCTGGAGAAATTATATCACGAGTCATCAATGATGTTGAGCAAACGAAAACATTTGTCATTTCAGGATTAATGAACCTTTGGCTGGATATAGCCACAATTATTATTGCAATTATTCTTATGTTTTCTATGAATGTTAAGCTGACGTTTGTTTCGATTTTGCTGTTTCCACTCTACGCCTTCTCGATTAGATTTTTCTTTGGGAATTTACGGAAATTAACACGTTCGCGCTCACAGGCCCTAGCCGAAGTCCAGGCCTATTTACATGAGCGGGTGCAAGGGATGCCCGTAATCAAGAGCTTTGCGATCGAAGACTATGAACAAGGCCAATTTGATAATCAGAATAAAAACTTCTTAGAAAAGGCATTACAGCATACAAGCTGGAATGCGAAAGCCTTTTCGGCTGTTAATACGATTACGGACATTGCCCCATTAATAGTCATTGGCTATTCTGCTTACCTCGTCATTCAAGGTCAACTATCACTTGGGACAATGGTTGCGTTTTTTGCCTATATTGATAAACTTTACAATCCATTAAGAAGGTTAGTTAATTCTTCCACCACTATTACTCAATCGTTTGCATCTATGGATCGGGTATTTGAATTTTTGGATGAGAAGTATGATATCGTGGATAAACCTAATGCAAGAGAATGCAGCGAGGTACACGGGGACATTTCGTTTGAGAATGTTTATTTTTCTTATGAAAAAAAAGAGGAAATGGTTTTGACAAATATTACTTTAGATGTAAAAAGGGGAGAAACGATAGCGCTCGTAGGAATGAGCGGCGGCGGGAAATCCACACTTGTTAGTCTGATTCCCCGTTTTTACGACGTGACCGAAGGAAGCATCACTTTAGACGGGGTAGACATCCGTCAATTTAAGGTTCAAACTCTGAGAGACAAAATTGGTGTGGTTTTTCAGGATAATATTTTATTTAGTGAATCGGTTATGGATAATATTTTATTAGGAAAGCCAGGTGCTTCTGCTGAAGAGGTATACAAGGCTGCAAAAGCGGCCAATGCCGATGAGTTTATCTTAAACCTGTCAGAAGGGTATAACACCAAGGTAGGCGAACGTGGGGTTAAGCTTTCTGGAGGACAGAAACAACGAGTTGCGATTGCCCGTGTCTTTTTGAAAAATCCACCTATCTTAATTCTTGACGAAGCAACCTCTGCACTAGATTTAGAGAGTGAGCATGCTATACAAGAATCACTCAAGGAGTTAGCCAAGGATAGGACTACCTTTATTGTTGCACACCGATTGTCAACGATTACTCACGCAAATCGAATTGTCCTGATTGAACATGGTCAAATTGTAGAAGTCGGAACACATGACGAGTTGATGGAGAAGAAAAGAAATTATTATAAACTTTTTCAAGTGCAGCAGTTAGAACAAAAAGAAACCGAAGCAGAGTAATTTGCTTCGGTTTTTTATATACTTTCTTCGTCGATCGAGACTTCATTATGATGATACGAATGGAAGCTTGTAATCAGTGTATCAAGATGTTCTACCTGTTCCCCGTAATCAATAATCGAAGCAACAATTTGCATGGTATGATAATGAAGTGGATTATCATGGTCGGTAATTTCTTGCTGGTGGAGTAAAAATAAATCAAATAACTCCTTTTTATTTAAGCAGATCGTATTTTCAGAATTGGCAGGAGGGTTTGGAATTTTACCAATAAATCTAAGCATGAGCTGTTCATGATGGTAAATTAGGCAGTCTAATTGTTCCTGTATCGATTGTTGGAATTTTTCTGGAAGGTGTAATAATTCATTCTCAAAACGATGAAGTCTTTTTAAAGTATCAAGTGCCTTTTTTGCTGCAGAATTCATTTGCCGATAAATAACAAGCTTACGGGATTTTTCCAGACTATTTTTCTTAAAATAACTGCGTTCTTCTTTGTACATACAGTAGAACTGGCCCATTTGAATGATATTCTCTTTTAATTTATCAATATCTGTTTTGAGAAGATTATGATCGAAGTCATGCCGGGTGCTTAAACGGATCCATCTAATAATTTCTTCTGTTGTGCTCGTCATTCTAAAATAAAGTTTATTTTCATACTTTGGCGGCATAAATACTAGATTGACTAAAAATGCAGAAAAGACCCCAATCATGATGGTAGAAAAACGGATCCCGGCAAATGGTATGAAATCGCCACCTGGTGTTTCCATTATGGATATTAACGTAACAAGTGATAAACCAATCGTATTTTCGAGTTTAAGCTTTAAATTAATGCCAATCACAATAATAGCAGCCAAGCCAATGACAATAATATGATTTCCTAACAGAAGTACAAAAACCACTGCAAGTAAAGCACCAATGATATTTCCTTGAATTTGTTCAATGATTGTTAAATAGGAGCGATAAATGGTCGGTTGTATCGCAAATATGGCAGCAATGCCGGCGAATACCGGTGAGGGTGAATGTAATAACTGACCTAAGTAAAGGGATAACACAATAGCAATTCCCGTTTTTAAGATGCGGGCACCTAACTTCATTCCAAATAGTTTCCTTTCAAAAATAAATATATAGTTTATGGCAGCCCCAAGTAACAGTTTTACATCGAAAACAGAACTGACGCTTTTTCAATTAGCAATAAGTTACTATACATTGATTATCATATATTATCAAGAGAAATTATATGAATTTATATTTCATTTGTTACAGGAAAATGTCATATAAAAAAACGCCCGCTAGAGCAGCGGACGTTACTATTAGTATTCTTGATCATTCTGTTGATACAGCTGGATCAGCTTGTTCTTTGACAGGAAGAACCTGCACAAATTGATTTTCAAGATCAGTTAAAAGTACACGAAGTTGATTAGCTTCGTCAGCCTGACCATTCTGTTCAAGCAAGTCAGTATATTTGGTTAATAGTTCGTTAATATCCTGTTTGCCTTTTTCGTCTAGATCAACAACTGAAACCTTAGCTCCTTTTGCAATCCTTTTTTGAATGGCTTCTTTCGTTAATCCCATCTCAGGCTGCTGGCGAATATAGATAACCCCGCCCGTCATTCCTGCACAAATCCATGGTCCTGGGTCTCCCAGTACAAGGCCGCGGCCATTAGTCATGTATTCAAAGGCAAAACCTTTAATATTAGCATTTGAACCAATGTTACCTGCTTCTTTTTCTGGAAGTGGCTTCTTAACAGCACCGCCAATAATTAAGTCAGCACCTGAAAGTCTAATCCCTGCGCGTGCGTCGGCATTTCCTTGTGCAACAAGAAGCCCTTTTTGAGCACCATATCCAAACCCTTTTCCGACGGAACCGTTGTAATAATTGCCATCTTTACCTTTGGATTTTAGGATATAGATATTTCCGCCAAAAGAAGTCTTTCCGACACCGTCCTGACCTCCGCCATTCACAGTGATGTCAATTCCTTCACTATTATAAGCACCCAAACCATTTCCAGGAATGGAACCACCCTTATATTTAAGTTGTACGGATGGAAGTTGCTTGTATGAACCATCAAGTCTTCCACGAACACGGTGACATGAAACACGGCTTCCTAGCACACGTTGTTCCGAAGTGACACTTGCAAATTCGCGAGATGAGTGTAACTGATCGACACTGCCATCAAGATACTCTGCACCCACTGCAACCTGCATTTGAACTTCTTCAATTGATTTAGATGCTTCTGTTTTTGCAAATTGGCTAATTTCTAGCGGCTTTAACAAATAGGAGAGGCTAAGTTGGCCTTGGCCTTTCATTTGCTCTAATAAATCAGAACGTCCAACAGCATCCTGTAAATTGCGAATACCAACCGATGCTGCAATTGTCTTCAACTCTGTCCCAAAGGCTGTGAAGAGATTCATAATTCCCTGCACTGCTAATTCTAATTGGCGTGGAACAAAACGTCGTAAGCCATGCTCTTTTGCTTGTGCTTCTGATTCAATTTGTGTCGCGATACCAACATGACAGGTGTCTAAATGGCAACCACGGCAAGTCGTACAACCAATTGCCAGCATTGAAAGCGTACCGAAACCAACTCGGTTTGCACCAAGGAGCATGATCTTCATAACGTCCATGGCACTCTTCATACCACCATCAGCCCAGATTTCTACTTTATGGCGAAGGCCGCTTTCAAGTAGGGCATTATGTGCAGCTTTTACACCAATTTCTACAGGTAAACCAACATGCTGAAGGGCATGTATTCTGGCAGCACCAGTACCGCCATCGAAGCCGCTCAAGGTGATAATGTCTGCACCAGCTTTGGCAATACCGACAGCAATCGTTCCGATATTCGGTACAACTGGAACTTTAACAGCAATTTTTGCTTGATCGTTTGCCGTTTTTAATTCAAGAATCATTTGTGCTAAATCTTCAATTGAGTAGATATCATGGTTGTTTGATGGTGAGATCAAATCAGAACCAAGTGTTGCATTACGTGCTTCTGCAACCTTCGCAGTTACCTTTGAACCTGGTAAGTGACCGCCTTCACCAGGCTTAGCGCCTTGCCCAATTTTGATTTCTAATAGATTCGAAGAGTTAAGTAGTTCAGCATTTACGCCAAATCTTCCAGAGGCAATCTGCTGACCTCTTGTTTTTGGATATTTGCCAAGCATATCTTTTATTTCTCCGCCTTCACCATTTAGGCTAATCATGTTTAACCGGTCTGCTCCTTCAGCATAAGCTCTGAATGCTGTTTCATTCTGAGAACCAAATGACATCGAAGAAATAAGAAACGGTAAATCATGGTCCCCAACACGAAGATTAACCTCATCAGGTGAGAGAGATTTATGACTCTTTTTAAGTTGAACTAAATGGCGAATCGTTGTTGGATTCTCTGTTTCTTGTTCTGAGATTTTATCACGATAACTACTGTAGTCACCAGTAGCAGCCACTTCACCAATGGCCTTCCAAATACGTGGGAAGAGATGGAAAGTCTTTCCGACTCTTTCCTTTTCATTATGGTAATCTTCTGCTCTAGACAAAGCATCCATCTTCATCGCTTCAAAATCAGTCTCAAGTTCCTTCGAGCCAAAAAAGTTAACGATGTTTAATAGGCTAGCGATTTCCTCATGTAATCCGATACTTGAGAAAAGGCGACCGTAACCTCTCAGTTCGTGAATGCCTATTGTTGAAATTACTTTTTCCAATCCTTTTGTCAAAGCACTATATAGATTGGTTAAAGGCTTAGTTGTCTCGTCTAGAACCGTTAAGAACATGTAATAAGGACTAATTAAATCGGCACCTAATCCAAAAGCAGTGATAATGTCATGAAGTGATCGTATAGCTCCAGAACGTAGAACTAAAGAACAATCCCTTCTTATTTCTGCCTTAACTAGTGCTTGATCAATCGCAGATGTTACTAAGTGCGGGTCAATCCAATAGGAATCTTCTTGGTGTGCTTTTGCATCATCAAGAACAAGTAATGTTTTTCCAGCCTGAACTGCTTGGACTGCCTCATTTGCAAGTCTTTCTAATGCAAGCTCTAACTTCTCTTCTTTATTAAAGGTCGTAGATATAAAGGTTACTAACTTTTGTTCCTGAAAATGGTGGACAACTTGATCAAAACTCGGCTGATCTAAACTTTCGGATAGGCTGTAGCCAGCTTTTCCTTCCAATAATAGAGGAGTTGTAAGTTCGATTACAGTTTCACTATTTTCTTTATTGAATAGGGTTGGACGCTTACCAATAATTACACGTGTGGAAAAGTGTTCTGTTTCACGGTCTCTATCAATAGCAGGATTCGTTACAACGGCAACACTTTCTTTAAAATAATCGGCAATATTTTTACGCTCTGGGTTAAGCGCAGCAAGTGGGGCATCGTGGCCAAGTGAACGAATTGGTTCCACACCTTTTTCTGCCATTTGTTCGATTAATTGGATATGATCTCTTTCCCAGCCAAAAGCTTTATATTGTCCATTATGGATTTTGTCAGGATAATTCATCGTAACTGTCTTTCCTAATGAAGGAGGAAGCAAACGTACCCTAACCTCACTGAAATTTAACTTTTCAGAAAAACGGGTATAGACCTCATTCTGAAAACGACCTTGTTCAAATACTTCTAACGTTTCACCGTTCCATTTAAAGCCAACCTTTTCACCTGGTGCTAAAGGCTTCGGATCGTTCGTATATTCGCTTGAAGAAATGATTCCTGGTTCTGAAGAAAACAGATAAGAACTATCAATTTCAAGCATCCAAAGCGGACGAAGGCCAAGAGCATCCACACTAAATACTGCTTCATCACCAAATCTAGAAATAATACCTGCAGGTCCTTGGGCAAAGTGTCCCCATGCTTCCCTTAAATAGGTATATAGATCTTGGAGATTTTCAGGGTATGCCTTAATTTCATTGATAATTGGCGGGAATAAAACATCCATTGCTTCAAATAATGAAAATCCTTCACGGCAAATTAATGTTTCCATTGTACGGCTTAAATCTTGGGAGTCACTGCCATCTTTGACAAGTGGTACACCAATCATTTTTGCTTCATCACGAAGCTTTGCAATGGTATTAATCTCCCCATTATGTCCGAGAACACTAAACGGCTGTACCCGGAAAAAGCTTGAAAGTGTATTCGTAGAATAGCGATTATGTCCGAGTGTCATGGTTGAAGCAACAAGTGGATTCGCAAGGTCATAATAGTAACGTGGAAGAATATCCCCAGCTCCCATTACCTTATAAACCACATGGTTCTGACTTAGTGAAGCCACATGGACATGCTCGTTTGTTTCTAAATCAACTAATGCATCGAAAAGGGCTTTTGATAATTCCTGACCTTTTTTTGTGGAAAGACAGGCAAATTGCCAAAAAACAGGGTTTTCCTGAATGGCAATGGGACCAAGTGCAGAAGTGTCCGTAACCTTATCAGTTTCATAAATTAAATCAAAGTCGTATTTCTCCAACTTCTTAATTAATTCTTGTTTGGTAGTTTCCCAGTTTACCTTTTGACTAATGAAAACATGACCAACAGCAAATTCTTCTTTTTCAGCTAGTGATGGTTCCTGGCCAGCCTGAAGCAATTTTTCCTTCCAAAGCTCGACAGGGATATCGGTATGAATGCCAACGCCATCGCCTTCACCGTTAATAAAACCTGCGCGATGATTCATTGTCACAAGAGCGTCTATACAATCAAAGATATTTTTTCTAGTTGGGCTCTTAGTTTTTTCAAGGCATGCGACAATCCCGCAGGCATCGTGTTCTTGTTTATGGAAATCTTTGAAAAGGGAAGGGGTCCATTTTTGTGTCATCTTATTAGGCTTTAGCAGATATCTGCTAAGGCCTCTTTCACCTCCTATGAAACTTAAAGTTTGAGAATATAGTGTTTGTAGTTAGATTTCGGTTGTTACTTTAACGAGGTATAAAGTTAAAAAGTATATCTAAAAATAATAATATAATAGTATCATAAGAATTTTCAGAAATCAAATAAATATGCAGTAATTTGGATAAGAAAATAGTGGTTAAATGGTGTAGGGTAAATGAGGGAACATCTTATTGTAAGCGTTTCCAAGATGATTTTATAAAAAAAAGGAAGTGATTCCCACTCCCTTTTGTGCATAAAATGTGCATATTTATTCGTTAGTAAGTGAGAAAAATGCATTTCTTACCGCATGTAGTGTTGCTTCAACATCTTCTTCAGTATGAGCGATTGTCAAGAACCATGCTTCATATTTGGATGGAGCAAGGTTTATTCCTTGATGGAGCATATGTTTAAAGAACTTTGCAAATGTTTCACCGTTTGTGTTTTCAGCTTGTACATAGTTTTCGATTTTTTCATTTGTAAAATAAATAGTTAACGCACCCTTCAAACGATTAATGGTAATTTGAATATTATTTTCCTTTGCTGCGTCTAAAATTCCTGCTTCAAGCATCGCACCTAAACGGTCTAAATAGTCATAAATTCCTTCTTGTTTTAAAACCTCTAGACAGGCGATACCTGAAAGAATGGAAGCGGGATTTCCTGCCATTGTCCCTGCCTGGTAGGCGGGTCCGAGCGGTGCAACGGTTTCCATAATTTCTTTTCGGCCACCGTAGGCACCAATGGGAAGACCACCACCAATGATTTTACCTAACACGGTTAGATCTGGCTGGATGCCTAATAAATCTTGAGCACCGCCGTACATAAAGCGGAAGGCCGTGATGACTTCATCATAAATCACAAGTGCGCCTGCTGCATGAGTAATATCATTCACTTCCTGCAAGAAACCTGGCTTTGGTTCTACAATCCCAAAGTTACCGACAATGGGTTCCACTAATACTGCTGCGATTTGGTCGCCCCACTTAGCGATTGCCTCTTTAAATGGTTCGATATCATTGAAAGGTACCGTTATCACTTCTTGAGCAATACTTTTCGGAACTCCCGCAGAATCTGGAGTGCCTAATGTAGATGGCCCCGAGCCTGCTGCAACAAGGACGAGGTCTGAATGACCGTGATAACAGCCTGCAAATTTAATAATTTTATCTCTTCCAGTGTAGGCACGAGCAACTCGGATCGTTGTCATCACGCCTTCCGTTCCTGAGTTTACGAAACGAACTTTTTCCATAGAAGGAATCGCTTCTTTTAACATTTTCGCAAATTTCACTTCATGAGGTGTTGGTGTACCATAAAGGACGCCGCTTTCTGCTGCACGTTTGATTGCCTCTGTGATATGTGGGTGGGCATGACCGGTAATAATGGGCCCATATGCTGCGAGATAATCGATATATTGATTGCCGTCGACATCCCAAAAGTAAGCACCATGTGCGCGCTCCATTACAACCGGAGCACCTCCGCCAACAGCTTTATAAGAACGTGAGGGGCTATTAACTCCACCAACAATGTGTTCAAGTGCTTCATTATGTAATCTTTCTGAATTAATAAATTTCATTTTTTTCCTCCTTAAAGTGCTTCTTACCTATTTTATCACTTTTCTTCACTCACTTAATCTGTTTTCACTTTTGCGAAAATTAATGGGGTACTTGATTGTTGTTTTATCAACCTCAATTGGCTAAACTAATTCTTTAGGGCATTGTTTCGGGAGGTAATAATGAAAAATGTGATTGAAGTCAAAAATTTACGAAAAGAGTTTAAGTCATATTCCAGCAGGACAGGTTTAAAAGGGGCGTTTCGGGACTTACTAACAAGAAATTATAAAGTTGTTCCGGCTGTAAATGATATTAATTTTACAGTGAAAAAGGGTGAAATGGTCGGTTATATCGGTGAAAACGGTGCCGGGAAATCAACTACGATTAAAATGCTTACAGGAATTTTAACGCCCTCTTCAGGGGAGATCACAGTAAATGGAATGAATCCTCATAAAGAACGGGAACGATTTGTTCAAACCATTGGAGTTGTTTTCGGACAGCGTTCGCAATTATGGTGGGATATTGCTGTTCAAGAATCCTTTCGCCTTTTGAAAAAGGTGTATAAGGTATCAGATGCAGATTATAACAGCCACATGAATCATGTGATACAAACATTAGATATCGAGCCGCTCTTAGATAAGCCTGTGCGCAAATTATCTCTTGGCCAAAGAATGCGGTGTGAGCTTGCGGCTGCATTGATTCATAATCCGCCACTATTGTTTTTGGATGAACCGACGATCGGCTTAGATGTACTCGTTAAGTTGAAGATTCGTGATTTTTTAAAAGAAATCAATGAGAAATATCAGACGACAATCCTCTTAACCACACACGATTTAACCGATATTGAGGCATTATGCGAGCGGGTGATTATGCTCGATGAAGGTAAGGTTATTTATGATGGTGCGCTTAAGAATCTCCAGGAGAAATGGGGCGAAGGGAAAGAACTTCAGTTTCAGTTTCTTGAGAAGGTTGGAATTTCTGCCGTGCAAAATCTCACCAGCGGAATGCCTGTTAAGTGGGACCTTGACGAAAAAGAGCAAATCTTTACCGCCACACTTGAAGATAATGATGAACTTATTTCACAAGTAATTGCCAAAGTAGTAGCTGCATTTAAAATTAAAGATATTAAAATAAACGAAACATCTACAGAAGAAATCATTCGAAATATTTATGAAAAGGGTGCAGTATAAGTGGAGAAATACCTTGAAATGATTAGAATCCGCTTTTTAATGATGCTTGCATACCGTACCAATTATTACACAGGAATTCTAATCTATAGCATTAACATTGGGGCATATTATTTTTTATGGTCGGCGATCTATGGTTCTAAGGAACATATTGTTGGTTTATCTGTCACTCAGATGACCACATATGTAGCGGTCTCCTGGATGGCTCGAGCATTTTACTTCAACAATCTTGATCGTGAAATGGCATTAGAAATTATGGAAGGTAAAGTGGCTATTGAATTAATCAGGCCCTATAATTATCTTGGTATGAAAACGATGCAAGGTCTGGGAGAAGGGATTTTCAGGTTATTCTTTTTTTCTGCACCGGGAATGATCATTGTTTACTTCGTCTTTCCTATTAAATTTACCTGGGATCCAAGTGTCTGGGGATTGTTTGCGCTCTCCATCCTGTTAAGTTTTTTTATTAATACGGAACTGAATTTATTAACTGGGATTACTACTTTCTTCTTATATAATAACTCTGGGCTAATTCGGGCAAAACGTGTCGTTATTGATTTATTTTCAGGGCTGCTACTGCCGATTAGTTTTTTTCCGGGCTGGGCACAGGATGTGATGAAATTTCTTCCCTTTCAAGGAATCAGTTATTTTCCCAGTATGATTGTTACTAAAGGTTTTTCCCATACCCAGGCAATTGAAGCAATTTCACAACAATTTGTTTGGGTAATCATATTATTTTTTCCAATCCAAATTCTTTGGATTTTGGCGAAGAAACAACTGATTATTCAAGGGGGGTAAGAGTTGTTTTATATATCTATGTTTTTTCAATATATATCTCAATATTTAAAAACGAGACTTCAATATCGAGCAGATATATTTGTAGAGTTTTTCTCTGATTTACTATCACAAGCAATAAACCTTATTTTCATTTTGGTCGTCTTTGGACATACCAATTTGTTAAATGGCTGGAACAGGGATGAAATCATATTTATCTATGGATTTTTTCTAGTACCTTCCGCAGTCTTTTCTGCCTTCTTTAACATTTGGGATTTTAATGAGCGCTATATCGTAAAGGGGGAGCTGGATCGTATCTTAACAAGGCCGATACACAGTCTCTTTCAAATTATCCTTGAACGAATTGAATTGGAATCATTGTTAGGGGCATTAACAGGACTTGCTGTTATGTTTTATGCGGGGAGTCGATTGGGACTGGAAGTCCATTGGTTCGATCCAATCTTATTTATTGTTTTTGTCCTTGGTGGGGCATTGGTTTATGGTGGAGTTTTCATCATGATTGCCTGCATTAGCTTTTGGGCAGATGCGCGTACATCTCTTATGCCGATGATGTACAATATTAGCAACTATGGCAGGTACCCAGTTAATATCTATAATAAACTAATTCGTTTTGTACTAACATGGGTGATGCCATTTGCCTTTGTTGGTGTTTATCCTGCTGCCTTTTTCCTTGGAAAAAAAGAATGGTTTTGGTATTCGTTTTTAACACCTGTGATGGGAGTTGTTTTTTTCGTACTTTCCGTAATGCTATGGAATCAAGGGGTAAAAAAATACAGAGGTGCGGGCAATTAACTAGAATTTGATATTTTATTGGTCAAGCGTGCATAGAAATTAAATACCAGATGTTAAAATAGAGGTGGTCTGTGGTGTTTTTTTTCTTGCTTCCAATCGTCATCTTTTGCATCTTTATGAGTTTACGGACGCTTTTTATTCCAAATACCGTAAAAGGTAAATTGGTATCAATTGATAATTTTTTGTATTTAGGTTCTGTGTATTTGACTGTCATTATTGGTTTTGGTCTTATTTATTTGCTTTTTGAGTTAATCGGAATGTCATTGTTGATAGAGGTAAATAATCAAAACAAAAATATTTTTGAAACAAGCTTTTACTTTAGTGCAATGACCTTATTTTCAGTTGGGAATGGTGATGTCATTCCACATGGGATTGGAAGAATCCTTACCGTTACAGAGGCGTTGATCGGTTATACACTACCTGCTGCATTTGTTGCCCGCGTTGTTTTTGATCGGGAAAAAGTAAGTTAGCGATGCAGGATAGTTGTTTTGTCAGTTAGGATTTTGCTACGCTAACGATAAGGAATAATTTACAATAGGAGTGGTAGGGATGACAGTTGAAATCGGAATGAAAGTACCGAATTTTGAGTTAGAAGCCAATAATGGAGAAACAGTAAATCTTTCAAAATTTCAGGGCACAAATGTTGTTATTTATTTTTATCCAAAAGACATGACTCCAGGCTGTACAACCGAAGCATGTGATTTTCGGGATCAAATTCAACAATTTACTGAGGTAAATGCCGTGATTTTAGGAGTCAGTCCGGATCCGGTTGACCGCCATCAGAAATTTGTAGAAAAATATGGTTTACCATTTTTGCTACTTGCAGATACGGAACATCTTTTAGCGGAAGCATTTGGAGTTTGGAAGTTAAAGAAAAACTTTGGGAAAGAATACATGGGTATAGAAAGATCTACTTTTATTATTGATAAGGAAGGCAAACTCGTCAAAGAATGGAGAAAGGTCAAAGTTAAAGGTCATGTAGAAGAGGCTTTATCTTACATACGAGAACAGTTAAGCTGATCTGCTTACTGAAGCCTATTTTGTACAGAAAAGGCATTTGTCCAATGCAAGAAACGTTAGATTGAATATCATTTTATTAGGGCATACCTCCTCAGATAAACTTTGGGTCCATAGTGGCCCCTTTTTTTATGGAAATAAAAAGGATTTCTAAATTTCAATTTAAATAGGCATATATGGGATTTATCATGAAATAAGTTCTAGGCTTGGACTTGCGGTGAGTCATTTAATAATGAAAATTTTCAAGAGAAAGAAATAATTGATAATATTTATCATAAAATACAAACAAATCTTTTTTATGTGGGGGCGGAGCTTGCTACACCATAAACATTTCCCGTTAATGAGATAACAATATTGACAAAAGTACAAATTACTTAGTAAAATTAATTATAACAATTATAATCTAAGAATACTTTTTAGAAAGAAGGTGCATGGCGATGAATCATTTAAAAGAAGCGTTGGATACCTTAAAAGAAACAGGGGTACGGATTACTCCGCAGCGTCATGCGATACTTGAATATTTAATAAACTCGATGTCACATCCTACCGCAGATGATATTTATAAAGCTCTAGAGGGAAAATTCCCTAATATGAGTGTGGCGACAGTTTACAATAATTTACGAGTATTTCGTGAAGTGGGTCTAGTGAAGGAATTAACTTTTGGAGATGCCTCCAGCCGTTTTGATTTTGTAACATCCCATCATTATCATGTGATATGTGAGAAGTGTGGGAAAATTGTTGACTTTCTTTATCCGGGCTTAGATGAAGTGGAGCACTTAGCTTCGCATGTAACCGGCTTTAAGGTCGAGAATCATCGCATGGAAATTTACGGTTCTTGCCCAGAGTGCGCAAGTAAAGAGATGCATTAAATAGGAGGGCGGCTGATTTTTAAAAAATCAGTCTTTTGCTGCAAATAAAAGAGGAAGAAGTAATCCATGGCAGCTATTCTGCAGATTGGTTTACTTCTTCCTCTTTTTATTTTTAGGATTTTTTATTATAGGACTCATCGAATTCCTTGCCTATTAAATTAGGGTCAAGGGTTAATGGCTCACGACAATACATACACATATCCACTCTACCAAGCATTTTAGTATGCTTACCGCAGCTTGGACATTTTACTTGGATGGTTTTTGTAGAAAGCATTCCAATCCAAAAATAAACAATAGTACTGGCAATAATAAAAAGAAGACCCAAAATCATAAAAATGGTCATAATAAGTGGTGAAGATCGAAAAAAGATACCACCATACATAACAATGAAACCAATGAAAATTAACGATAATGCAAAGGTACGAATTTTATTTATTTTACTCGAATATTTTGCCATTTAACTCCCTCCTAGAGAAAACTATACCATATTTATAAATAGAAAAGAAAAATCTAGGTAGAAGAATGTCGAAATTTGTCTTTGGATAAAGAAGGAGATTTGTTTTCCTTGTCGAACTTATATTGCTACCTGAAAAAAATGGAGGAATGAAGATGGAAGACATCCTTCGGCCTATTTATCAAGAAAGGGCGAGCCAATTAAATACTCTTGGAGTATTAATGGTACAAAAAAAACAAAAGTTAAGCCACATAACAGATTCATTTGATGAAATTCTTTTAGTTCTTGTCAAAGAAGCGGATCAGCCGCTATTCATTAAGCACTATACTTACTACGATAAAAAGGCAGCAATGCATATCATCACAGAAGCGCAGTTGCAAGAGTGGTTATTATTAGGATCGAATCGGAAAATATTTGAATGGCTTCATGAGGCAAAAATTATTTTTGATCGAAACGAATACGTAGCCAATTTAAAAACGGAATTGCGAGAATTTCCTTTTAACGGACGCAAAATAAAAATGGGTTTAGAATTTGCCAAATTGATTCGGCGATATGTGGATGGAAAAGCTTTGTTTGAAGGTCATCAGTTTTTAGATGCATACAACTATGTTGTCCATTCGCTGCACCATCTTGCCAGGTTAGCCATATTAGAAAATGGACTCCATCCAGAACTGACTGTTTGGAATCAAGTAAAACAGATTGAACCAGAAATTTATAAACTATACGAAGAACTTGTCTATAGCGAAGAAACGCTTGAGAAAAGACTTGAGCTGCTGTTCCTTGCGAGCGAGTTCATGATCCATTCGAGAACAAATATTGGGACAGTCCATTTGTTAGATATTCTTAGTCGTAAGGAAATTTGGATGTTTAATGAAATTATGAGTGAAGAAGAGTTGATCCCATACTCAGTCGATTTGGGAGTGCTTCTTGAATATTTAATTGATAAACATTTGATAGATGTAGTTAATATTGAAACGAAGGGCCAAGGTGTTTTTCATAGAGGTTATCGACTCAATAAAAAATTATCGTAAAAAAGGAATAAAACCTATTGACCTTTTCGTTGTTACTTGGTATATTAATAACCGTCGCTGCGAAACAAACTAAATGATGTTTTCGTAAGTGGCGGTTTTTAAAAAAAGTTATTGACACTTTCAAATACTTTGTGTTATATTATTAAAGTCGCTTACGAGCGAATGAGAAATTGATCTTTGAAAACTAAACAAACAAAATCGTGCAAACAAACAAAA